>NZ_CP107009.1:3381105-3708140 GCF_025725665.1 Halomonas sp. LR3S48
CGGGGTCGGCCGGAGTGGCTGGCGCATCGGCTGGAGCCTTTTTTACCGCCGAACCAGGCTTGGTGCTGCGTGCCGCCGACCCGGGCTTGGCCTTGCTCTGGTTTTCGGCGCCATCGCCGCTGCGGGACCTCTTGCCGTCGCGCTTGGGCGCCCCACCCGCCGCGCGGCCACGTTCGCGCCGCTCGCTCTGCAGGCGTTCCAGCTTGCGCTTGGCGTGCTCGGCGGCCTGGTCGTCGACGTTGCCGGCAGGGGCGCCATCGAGGTCGATGCGCTCGGCGCCTTCACGCACGGCCTTGAGGTAGCGCGGGAGGTTGACGTAGCCCGCCAGGGCCCGGCGCACCAGCTTCTCGGGCCAGGGCTCGCGAGCGGCGAGGTCGTGGTGGATCCCCACCTTGAGCGGCCGGGTATGGCCCTTGAAGAAAGTGTTGGGATAGCGCTGGTACCACTGCTTCAACAACGCATCGGCGGAAGGCGCCTGTTCGATGGCAAGCCGTCCTTGCCGCTCGTCATGGGCTGACGAGACCTGCTCACCCTCCCCCTCCCCCTGCTCCGCTTCGGGCTGGCTCGAGGGCTCGGCGACCATCGGGGACGGTTTCAGCGCCTCCTCCTGCCGAGGGGCCGCCAAGGGGCCTGATGATGCCGCCTGCGGCGGTTCGGCAGGCGGCTGCGTCGGCTCGTGATCAGCGCTCGCGCTTGCCTCACGCTCGGGTCCCTGCTGCGTTGAATCCTCCCGCGGGCGCTGGCCCATCAGCGCCGCGAGCCCCTGGGCGCGGCGCGTCGCACCGGGAAAGACGGGTGCCGGTTCGCCCTTGCGCATCCGCTCGCGCAGGCGGGCATTGTCCTCCTCGAGCTCGCGATTCTGCTCATCGAGTTCGCGGTTCTCTTCCATCAGCTCGAGGCGAGCCGCCTCCAGCTCCTGCCGCGCCGCTTCAGCCTCGGCAAGCTGGGCTTCCAACTGCTCGATCTTCGCCCGACAAACATGAAGCTCCTCGAGCGCTTCGGCAGTGCGAGCCTCCAGAGCACTGAATAGATGACGTGAACGTTGTTCAATCAAGACCAGCATCCTCCTGGCAGGCTCACGTGACGACACAGCGATGGATACTCGCCTGGGCAAGCTTCCATGATCCAGCAAGTGTGTGCCACAAGCAGGGCGCTGACAAATCCTCAATCCACCCGGCGACGATATTCAACGAAGCTATAGTGCGGCTGCCCCGGGTGGGGCGTGCCCGGCACGCGCTGCACCTCTTGCCACTCGCCCGGGTCCAGTTCGGGAAAACGAGCGTCGCCATGCACCTCGACGTCCACTTCGGTTAAGTAGATGCGGCTGGCATGAGGCAGTGCCTGGGCATAGATCTCGCCGCCACCCATCACCATGATTTCATCACAGGCGTCGATGGTGGCTTGCTGGTCGGCCAGAAACAGCGCCGACTCCAGGTCGTGGCAGACCCTCACGCCGTCGTGGTGGAAGGTTTCGTCGCGGGTCACCACGATATTGAGCCGGCCCGGCAGCGGTCGGCCGATGGAAGCGAAGGTCTTGCGCCCCATGATCAGCGGCTTGGCCTGGGTCATGCGCTTGAAGAACTTGAGGTCCTCGGGCAGGTGCCAGGGCAGCTTGTTATCGACGCCGATCACGCCGTTGCGCGCCACCGCCGCGATCATAGCCACCGGTACCAGGGTTTCATCCGTCATACCGCAACCTCGGCCTTGATATGGGGGTGGGGGTCGTAGCCTTCGATGGTGATGTGCTCGAAGCGGAAGTCGAACAGATCGTCGACGCTGGGGTCGAGCACCAGCCGGGGTGCCGGGCGCGGCGTGCGCGACAGCTGCAGCTCGGCCTGCTCCAGGTGGTTGAGGTAGAGATGCGCGTCGCCCAGGGTATGCACGAAGTCGCCTGGCTCGAGCCCCGAGACCTGGGCGATCATCCGGGTCAGCAGCGCATAGCTGGCGATATTGAACGGCACGCCGAGGAAGATGTCGGCGCTGCGCTGGTAGAGCTGGCAGGAGAGCTTCCCCTGGGCCACGTGGAACTGAAACAGGCAGTGGCACGGCGGCAGCGCCATCTCGTCGACCAGCGCCGGGTTCCAGGCGGAAACGATCAGCCGCCGCGAGTGGGGATTGGTGCGAATCTGCTCCAGCAGCTTGGCGATCTGGTCGACGCGGCCGCCACGCGGGTCGGGCCAGCTACGCCACTGATAGCCGTAGACCGGCCCCAGGTCGCCGCTCTCATCGGCCCACTCGTCCCAGATACTGACCCCGTTCTGCTTGAGATAGGCGATGTTGGTGTCGCCGCGCAGGAACCACAACAGCTCGTGGATGATCGAGCGCAGGTGCAGTTTCTTGGTGGTTACCAGCGGAAAGCCGCGCGCGAGATCGAAGCGCATCTGGTGGCCGAACAGCGAACGCGTGCCGACACCGGTACGGTCGGCGCCATCCACGCCCTGCTCGAGCACCTGGCGCATCAGGTCCAGGTATGGCTGTTCGAGCGCGGGCTGGGCATTGTCATCTGGCATCGTTGGGCAAGGCTCTGAAAAGATGATGGATAAAGCCGAAGTCTACCGTCTCTCCGGCCGCCCTCCTACTCTCGTTGGGTTTCACTGCGTGACCAGCACTTCATCCATCGGCTGACGCCGCGACCAGGCGATCAACGCGATGCCGAAGGCGATCATCGGCAGCGTCAGCAGCATGCCCATGGTGAACCAGCCGAAGGCGAGATAACCGATATGGGCGTCCGGCAGACGGAAGAACTCGACCAGGAAACGGAACATGCCGTAGAGCAGCAGGAACAGGCCGGAAACCAGACCGCGCCGCCGCGGCATGGTCGAGACCCACCACAGGACCACGAACAATACCAGCCCCTCGAGCAGGGCTTCGTAGAGCGAAGTCGGATGGCGAGGCTCCGGCCCCATGCCGGGAAACGGCATGCCCCAGGGCAGCTCGGTGACCCGTCCGGGCAGCTCGCGATTGATGAAGTTGCCGATGCGCCCGGCACCCAGGCCGATCGGCACCATGGGGGCGAAGAAGTCGGTCAGCGTGAAGAAGGCCATGCGCTTCTTGCGCGCGAACCACAGTGCCGCCAGCAGCACGCCGATCAACCCACCGTGAAAGCTCATGCCGCCATCCCAGATGCGCAGCACCCATAGCGGATCGGCCAGCCACTGGTCCATACCGTAGAACAGCGCATAGCCAAGGCGACCGCCGAGTACGACCCCGAGGGCCGCATAGAACAGCAGGTCGCCGACGTCGTCCCGGGTCAGGCCGAAGCGCTCGGCCCGCAGCCGGCCGAGCCACCAGGCGCCCACGAAGCCGACGACGTACATCAAGCCGTACCAGTGAACCTGGAAGGGCCCGAGGGAGATGGCAACAGGGTCGATATCGGGATAATTCATGTCAACCTCAAAACAGGAAACGGAGTCCCACGATCAGCAGCAGTGCAGCGAAGGCGAGCCGCAGCGCGCGGGCCGAGAGCACATGAGCCAGGCGTACGCCCAGCCTGGCGAAAGGCACGCTGGCCAGCACGATACCGAGAAAGGCAGGCCACATCACGAAGCCGGTGGCGCCTGCCGGCAGCGCGGGGTGGCCCCAGCCCACCACAATGAAGGTCAGCGCGCCGAACAACGCAATGGGTAGACCGCAGGCGGCGGAGGTGCCCACCGCCTGGGTCATGCTGGCACCGCAGCGGGAGAGCCAGGGTACGCAGAGGGTTCCCCCGCCGATGCCGAACAGCGCCGATACGCCGCCGATGACCATGCCGGCCAGGCCCATGGCCAAGCGCCCAGGCGCCGCACGGCCCGCCCTGGGACTGATACCCAGCGCCATCCTGAGCGCCATCAGCACCACGAAGACACCGAACAGGGTACCCAGCAGCCCGCCCGACAGCGCACCGGCCACGAACACGCCGGCGACTGCGCCCAGCATCAACCCCGGCAGCAGGGAGAGAAACCACTCGCGACGAATGCTGCCCCGCTGGTAGTGCGCCCAGGCAGATGAGGCACCCGTAACGAGGATGGTGGCAAGCGAAGTCCCGACCGCCAGATGCATGGTGACCGCTGCATCGACGCTCTGTAGCCCAAATGCGAAGACCAGGGCCGGCACGATGATCAGGCCGCCGCCAACGCCGAACAGCCCGGCCATGGTACCGGCAGCCGCACCCACCAACAGGTAGCCGAGAAGAGTGAAAAGGACGCTCATGTCGAGGGAGATTCCTCGAACGCGTCGGGTCGCCAGCGCTGAAGAAGCTCGATCAACTCGCGTGGCCCGTAGGGCTTGGCCAGGTAGTCGTCCATGCCGGCATCGTCGAAGCGCCGTCGGTCGCTCTCGGTGGCATTGGCCGTCAAGGCCACCAGGATACTGCGCCCGACATCGGGCAGCTGTGCTTCCTGCTCACGCCAGCGCCGGGCAGCCTCCACGCCATCCATGCCGGGCATGAAGATATCCATCAACACCAGGTCGTAGACGTGGCGGTGCTGCTGCTCCAGTGCCTCCAGGCCGCTGGCAACGCTGTCGACACGCAACCCCTGCCGCTCCATGACCTGACTCGCCAGCATGCGGTTGACCGGACCATCATCGACGACCAGCACGCGCAGTGGACCAGCCTGGCTGGACGCAAGCCGCATGTCGCGCAGCGCCGCTTCGCCCTGCTCGCCCGCCAGGCTGCTGATCAACAGCAGAATATCGGCGATGCGCTCACTCAGGTGTGCATGTCGGTGCGGATCGACGCTGCCGCCTTCGCCCTGCACCTCCCGGCCCAGTTCGGAGAGCAGCGGCTCCAGCTCGCGCTGTAGCAAGGTCAGATAGCGCGACTTGAGCCGCGAGTCTTCGCGGGCACGTTCGCGAGCCGCCAGCAACCCCCCGAGGTCATGCGTACCGGCGTGCTCGAAGAGCAACAGCTGGTAGGGGGAGGCATCCAGCCATTCCACCTGATAGGAGCGCCAGCGTCCTTCACCATCCAGCACCTGGACCTCGACCAGCTTGCTCCCTGCCGCTTCGGTAGCGATCAGGCGAGTCGCGGGATCCTGTCCCGCCAAAGTCTCCTGGCTCTCTCCCAATAGTTGCTCCATGGCCAGGTTGGCGCCCACGATTCGCCCACGATAAAGCAGCAGGACCGGGCGCTGGCTGGCCATCAGCAGGCCATCCAGGCTCGGCACCAGTCCCAGCCGGGACTGCAGCTCGACCATGCCGTCATGCAGCCTCTCCAGTCGCCCGATGACCGAGCCCTCGTAGCCCGACGACTGGCGAGGCCCCCCAAGCCAACGCGGCAGGCACTCTTCGGTCTCCCGCAACAACCGCTCGATACGGACGAGGCGGCCCTCGATCTGGCCTTCGCACTCGCGCATGCGGTGACGCAGCTGCAGGAGAAACGCGGAGACGGTCAGGGCGGTGCCGACCAGCAAGGCCAGCAACAGCCAGGCGGACTCGGCCCAGGAGGAGGGGTCGGGCGTGGCCACCCACAGCACCACGCCCACCAGCAGGCAAAGTACCACCAGGGCAGCCTGGGCCAGCAGCAGCGGCCAGAGCAACGGCCAGATCAGGTGCGACCAGAAGCGGTCCTTGCGAGTTCCCACGGGCATTCGCGTCCCTGTGCCAGGCAATATGGCTGTGAGTTTACGCCGACGGACCTCGGCTGTCATGGCAGCTCGAGACACCTAAGTGCGTGCACGGTAGAGCAATTCTTTCCCGAGCCTTGCCAAGCGCCATGCCCCCGGGACCGTATCGATGCTCCTCCATTACGATGGCGCCCGCCTCGTCGTTCCACTCCAGCCAGGTCGTGGCACGGGTACCGTACTGCTCGCCGACGATGAAGGGCGCCGACAGGCGGCGCTCCAGATCCAACCCCACGCCCGTATCGGGCAGATGGGCGTCGTCCGCCGGGGTATCGTCGCTCATCGCCTTGAGGGCATCGTCCGGCCACTTTCGGCGCAGCGCGGTCAGCAGCCCCTGGCGGACGGCGATCAGCTTGGGCCAGGGGGTGTCGAGACTGGCATTCGAGAGGCCATGGATACCGGGCCTCACCTCCGCAAGCAGCAGTCGCTCGCGGCTGCGGTGAAGATGCCAGAGCCGTCGGCCGTCGCCAGCCAACAAATTGAAACCGGCATAGCGCCAGCCATCGCCCTTCGCCATCCTGGCCAGCCACCCGGCCAGGTCGTGGCTCTCGAGCGCCTCGCGCACGAGTTGGCCCCTGCTCGGCGCCTCGGCCGGCACTCGGAGTGCGGGATCGCGCACGTTGGTGACCGCGGCCACGCGGCCACGGCGATGCACCGCCAGCCAGCTGCCGCCGGCCTCGAGGTCGCGGCCGCCGACGATCTCGGGTGCTCCCTCCCAGGCCTGGAGCGGCGCCGTCGGGCGCTGATGGAACTCGTCTCGATTGGCCACCAGCCGCAGTGGCACGGGAGAACCCGGGCGGAAATCGAAGGCGATGAGACACATGAGGTTGCGTTCAGTCCCGCGGGGGAAGCAGGTGCGCCAGCTGCCATTCGCTCAATCGCGCGAACAGGTGGCTTCGCACTGCGCCAGGCGTATTCAGGGCCAGGGTCTCGAGCACCAGCGTCTTGGCGGCATCTAGGGAGACCCGACGTATCGCAGCCCTGACACGCGGCAGGCTGGGCGCGTTCATGGAGAGCGAATCGAAGCCCATGCCCATCAGCAGCAGCGCCCCGGCCGGATCCCCGGCCATTTCCCCGCATACGCAGATTGGCTTCCTGAGCCGCTTGGAATCTTCGGCCAGCCTTGCCATGGCGCACAGTACCGCGGGATGGCAGGCATCGTAGAGGCTCGCCACGCGAGGGTTGTTGCGGTCTACTGCCAGCAGGTACTGGGTCAGGTCGTTGCTGCCCACGGAGAAGAAATCGACACGCTCGGCCAGAGCGTCCAACTGGTAGAGCGTGGCAGGCACCTCCAGCATCACGCCCACCTTGGGCCGCGGCGTTACGATGCCCTCCTCGCCCAGCTCGCGAATGGCGCGGTCGAGCATGCGCAGGGCATCGTCGACTTCATCGACGTTGGTCACCATGGGCAGCAGAATCTGCAGGTTGTCGAGGCCCTGGGAGGCGCGCAGCATGGCACGCAGCTGCACCATCAATACTTCGGGATGATCGAGGGTGACACGGATGCCGCGCCAACCAAGGAAGGGGTTGGCCTCGTCGATGGGAAAGTAGGGCAGATCCTTGTCGCCGCCGATATCCAACGTGCGCATCACCACCGGCAGCGGCGCAAAGCTCTCCAACTGGTCACGGTAGAGTCGCGCCTGCTCCTGTTCGCCCGGGAAACGCTCGGCGATCATGAACGGGACCTCGGTGCGATACAGCCCCACGCCGCTGATACGCTTCTTGAGCGATACCGAGGTATCGATGGCCAGGCCGGTATTGACCATCAGCGGCATGACATGGCCATCCGGGGTCTCGCTGGGCAGGTCCTGCTCGTGCTCGAGCACTTCGACCAGCGCCGCCTCTTCGGCGATCAGGCTCTGATAGCGCGTCTTGAGCTCGTCCGAGGGGCGTACGAACAGCCGGCCACGGTGCCCGTCGAGCACCACCTCGGCGCCGGAGAGGCGCGGCAGCGGCAGGTCGACCATCCCCGATACGGTGGGAACCCCCATGGCGCGGGCGACGATCGCCACGTGGGACGTGCTCGATCCACGCACCGACACCAGCCCGGCAAGCCGCTCCCTGGGTACCTCGCCCAGTGTGGCGACGCTGATCTCGTCGCCCACCAGGATGGTGCTCTCGGGGAAGACATGAGGTATCTGCGGCGTCTCCTCCTGAAGGTGAGCCAGCACTCGCCGGCCCAGGTCACGCACATCGGCGGCCCGTTCGCGCAGGTAGTCATCGTCGACCCGTTCCAGGTACTGCACGTGGCGCCGCACCACGTCGGCCAGGGCGCCGGGCGCCCACTGGCCCTCACGGATGCGTTTCTCCACCTCCTGCGAAAGCGCCGCCTCGCTGAGCATCTGCTGATAGACCTCGAACAGCGCCAGCTCCTGTGCCGAGATGCGGCTGGCCAGGCGTTCGCCCGCCGCGCGGATCTCCTCGCGCACCCGCTCGATCGCCTCCTTGAGGCGCACGATCTCATATTCGACATCGGTCGGGATCAGGTCGGGAACGCTGTCCAGGTCGGCCAGCGGCGCCACCACCACCACTTCGCCGATGGCCATGCCGGGCGAAGCGGCAACGCCGGTGAACAGCGCCTGCCCTCCCGGCAGGGCAGGCCGATTGAGGCTGCCGGTGGCCAGGGCATGGGCCAGTACGCCGGCAAGCTGCGCGCCCATGGTGATGAGAAAGGCTTCGTCCTCCTCGTCGTAACGGCGCTTCTCCGCCTGCTGCACGACGAGAACGCCGAGCATGCGGCGCTGGTGGATGATGGGCACGCCAAGGAAACTGGAGTAGCGCTCCTCACCGGTGGCTTCGAAGTAGCGGAAGCGTGGGTGCGAGGGGGCATCCTCGAGGTTGAGCGGCTCTTCACGTTCGGCCACCAGGCCGACCAGGCCCTCTCCCACTCGCAGGCTCACGTGCCCCACCGCCTGGCTGTGCAGACCGATGGTCTCCATCAGGACGAGTTCCTGGGTCTCTCCATCGTGGAGATAAAAGGAACACACATCGGTATGCATGGCCTTGCGAATACGCCGGACCATGGTCGCCAGCGCCGCATCGAGATTGCGGGCACCGTTGACTTCCTGTATGACCCGGCGCAGCACCTCCAGCATCGGCGTCTTGCTTTCCATTATTGTCTACCTCGCCTGGCTGAGGAATCGAGACCGAGCACCGTCGCCCGGGCTGGACGGGGCTTCTTGGCGGGGCCCTGCGTTGCCCCTCATGTCGTCGTGCCCATGGCCCGCCCTCGATCAGCGGCCCTCGAGCGCCAGTCGCTGCGCGCGTGGGGACAGTTCGCTCAGCGCGCGGCGATATACCTCGCGCTTGAATGGCACCACCTGGCCCAGCGGATACCAGTAGCTGACCCAGCGCCAGTTATCGAACTCGGGTTTTTCCGAGCCATCCATGCAGATGCGGTTCTCCTGGCAGCGAATCCGCAGCAGGAACCACTTCTGCTTCTGGCCGATACAGACCGGCCTGGAATTCATGCGCACCATGCGTCGCGGCAGGCGATAGCGCAGCCATCCCCGGGTACAGGCCAGTAGCTCGACGTCATCGGCGGTCAGGCCGATTTCCTCCTCCAGCTCACGATAGAGCGCCTGTTGCGGTGTTTCGGTTGACTTGATGCCTCCCTGGGGAAACTGCCACGCATTCTGTCCAACCCGACGCGCCCAAAGCAGTTGCCCCCTGGCGTTGGCGATGATGATGCCAACGTTGGGGCGAAAGCCGTCAGCGTCGATCACGGACGTCACCTTGTGAAATACGTCATTGAGAGCATTCTTCCACAATGGCGCGAAGCGCATCAATACAAGGTTCAGGCAGGACGCTCTCGCCTGGCGGCGCCAGACGAGAGAAAAAGCACTGCCAGGCTTAGCAGCGCGAGCGTTGTCTGACATAATCGCCAGCTTTCACGCAATGCAGCATGACGTTACGACAACTCACCACATCGCAAGGGGTAAGCTGTGAGTCTGGCCATCTTCGATCTGGACAACACCCTGCTCTCCATCGACAGCGACCACGCCTGGGGCGAATTCCTGCTCGAACAGGGGGCGGTGGATGCCGAGGCCTACCGTGAAGCCAACGACCGCTTCATGGCCGACTATGAAGCGGGCACGCTGGATATCCACGCCTTTCTGGCCGTGGCGCTCAGGCCGCTGGCCGAGAACAGCCCGGAGCAGCTCGCGGCCTGGCACCAGCAGTTCATGGCCAGCAAGGTCGAACCCAGCATCCTGGCCAAGGGCGAGGAGCTGCTGGCGCGCCATCGCAGCCGTGGCGACACCCTGCTGATCATCACCGCCACCAACCGCTTCATTACTGGCCCCATCGCACAGCGGCTGGGAGTGGATCACTTGATCGCCGTGGAGCCGGAAGTACGGGATGGCCGCTACACCGGCAAGGTCAGCGGCACGCCGAGCTATCGCGAAGGCAAGGTGAAGCGGCTCGAGGAGTGGCTGGCGGGCACGGACCTGACCCTGGACGACGCCTGGTTCTACAGCGACTCGCACAACGACCTGCCGCTGCTGCAATTGGTAGAACACCCGGTAGCGGTGGACCCCGACCCCACCCTGCGCGAGGAAGCCGAGAAGCGCGGCTGGCGGATCATGAGCCTGAGGGACTGATCCGGGCTTGGCCCGGATCAGAGTCGTAAGACAAAAAACCCCGAAGGCGACCCTTCGGGGTTTTCTTATCTCTTACGTCTTATTTCTCAACTCTTAGCCCAGCAAATGCTCGACCGCAGCGCGCTCTTCCCGCAGCTCATCTTCCGTAGCCTTCATCTTGGCACGGCTGAACTCGTCGATCTCGAGCCCCTGGATGATCTCGTAGTCGCCGTTCTGGCAGCGCACCGGATAGGAGTAGATGATGCCCTCGGCGATGCCGTAGCTGCCGTCCGAGGGAATCGCCATGCTCACCACCCGGTCGGTGCCCAGCGCCCAGTCGCGCATGTGATCGATGGCCGAAGAAGCGGCGGAAGCGGCGGAAGAGGCTCCGCGCGCCTTGATGATCGCCGCGCCGCGCTGCTGCACGGTGGGGATGAAGTCGTTTTCGTACCAGTCGCGCTCGACCAGGTCGAAGGCCGGCTTGCCGTCCACCTTGGTGTGGGCCAGGTCGGGGTACTGGGTGGCACTGTGGTTGCCCCAGATGATCAAGCTGTCCACGTCGGTGACGCGCTTGCCGGTCTTCTGCGCCAGTTGGGTCAGAGCGCGGTTGTGGTCCAGGCGGGTCATCGCGGTGAACTGACGCGGGCTGAGGTCCGGCGCGTTGCAGGAGGCGATCAGGGCGTTGGTGTTGGCCGGGTTGCCCACCACCAGCACGCGTACATCGCGACTGGCGTTGTCGTTGAGCGCCTTGCCCTGCACGGAGAAGATCGCCGCGTTGGCTTCCAGCAGGTCCTTGCGCTCCATGCCTGGGCCGCGCGGACGGGCACCGACCAGCAGGGCGAAGTCGACATCCTTGAAGGCCACGTTGGGGTCGTCGGTGGCAACGATGCCCTGAACCAGCGGGAAGGCGCAATCGTTGACTTCCATGACCACGCCGTTGAGCGCGTCCATCGCCTGGGGAATCTCGAGCAGCTGGAGAATGATCGGCTGATCCGGGCCCAGCATGTCGCCTGCCGCGATACGGAAGATAAGGGAGTAGCTGATCTGGCCAGCACCGCCGGTAATGGCAATACGTACGGGATCTTTCATCATTGCTCCTTCGATTAGGTCGCCGTGAGGATAAGCCTGGCGGATGCGTATCCACCCTGGCCGAAATCCGGACCGCCAAGATGTTATGCCTGCACCGCACAAAACTCAATCCGACCTCTGGTTAGGGGAAAGCGCTGCACAATAGCTCTGCGAGGCGACTGATACCCTTCGGCACATGCGCTATCATGCTGTGCCGAATAAGCTAATGCCGAATCAACCAGGGAAGGCCGCATGTCGAAACGCCCCCCCATCTCCGCACTGCTGGCCGCTCTGGTGCTGCTGGCGCTTCTGCTGTGGCTGGCGCTAGGCGACCTGCAGCGCTTTCGACAGGATGCGCCCCCCGCCGAAACGCCCGAAGCGGAACGCCTGCCACGGGTCGAATACCGCCTCAGCGAGGCCACACCCTACATGCCGCGGCGAATGGTCCAAGGCCAGTTGGAGGCCTTTCGCGAGGTCGAGCTGCGCAGTCGTCACAGCGGCCGCGTGGTCGAACTGCCGGTAGCCCAAGGCACGACAGTGGAGGCCGGTGCGCACCTTCTGGTCCTCTCACGCGATGCGCTGGAGGCCCAACTGGAACGCGCCGAGGACCAGCTCGAGCTGGCCCGGGCCGAACTCGCCGGGGCCGCCGATCTGCGCCAACGCAACCTGATTTCCCAACCCGAGCTGCTGCGCCTGCAGAGCAGCGTCAGCGTGGCGGCGGCGGAAGTGGCCGAGCTGCGCCAGGCCCTGGACGAGACACGCCCCACGGCCCCCTTCGATGGCGTACTCGACCGCCTGGACGTGGAGCTGGGCGAGCTGCTCCAGGTGGGCGAACCCTTTGCCCGCCTGATCGACGACCGACGCCTGATCGCCAGCGCCTGGGTGGCCCAGCGTGATGCCCACGACCTGAGCCCCGGCCTGGCCGTCGAGGCCCGACTGCTGGACGGCAGCCGGCTGAGCGGTGAGCTGACCCATGTCGCAAGCCGTGCCGATACAGCCACTCGCTCGTTCTATATCGAAGCCGAATTCGACAATCCGGAGCGCCGTCGGCTGGCCGGTGGCAGCGCCACCCTGGCCATTGCCCTGCCCGAGCGCGCGGTGCACCGCTTCTCCCCCGCCCTGCTCGAGCTGGATAACGAGGGGCGGCTACGGGTCAAGCACCTGGATGACGACGATCGGGTGGTCAGTACGCCGATCGATCTGGTTGCCGCCGATGCCAGTGAGGCCCGCGTGGCCGGGCTTCCCGAGACGATACGCCTGATTACCCTGGGCAACGGCTTCGTCGCCCCCGGCGATACCGTCGTCGCCGTACCGGCTGCGGACGCAAGCGAAGTGAGTGCCGAGAAACGGGAGACTCTGTGAGATGCGCACCCTGATCGAGGCCGCCCTGGACCGGTCGCGCACGACGCTGCTACTGCTGTTCGCCCTGCTGGTGGCGGGCATCGCCGCCTGGCAGGTGGTGCCAAAGGAGGCCAACCCGGACGTCCCCATTCCCATCATCTACGTCTCGCTGGCACTCGAGGGCGTGAGCCCCGAGGATGGCGAACGGCTGCTGGTGCGCCCCATGGAGCAGGAGCTGCGCACCATCGAGGGCGTGCGCAAGATGACAGCCCAGTCGAGCGAAGGACATGCCGCGGTCACCCTGGAGTTCGACGCCGGCTTCGACCCGCGCCAGGCGCTGGCCGATGTGCGCGAGCGGGTCGACATCGCCAATGCCTCGCTACCCGACGAAGCCGAGGAGCCGCGAGTCTTCGAGGTCAATGTCGGCCTCTTCCCGGTGCTGTCGGTGGGCCTTTCGGGGCCGATCGAGGAGACTCGCCGACTCGCCATCGCCCGTCAGTTACGGGATGCCTTCGAAGGGGTACCCGAAGTGCTCGAGGTCGAGATCGGCGGCGAGCGCGAGGAGCTGCTGGAGATCGTCGTCGACCCGCTGGTACTCGACAGCTACGGCGTGGACTTCGACACCCTGTTCAACCTGGTCACGCGCAACAACCGACTGGTGGCGGCCGGCAGCCTCGATACCGGCGCTGGCCGCACACCGGTGAAGGTGCCCGGCGTAATCGAGTCCCTAGAAGACGTCATGAACATGCCGGTGAAGGTCGACGGAGACCGCGTGGTCACCTTTGCCGACGTGGCCTGGATACGCCCCACCTTCAAGGATCCGGAGGGGTTCGCCCGTATCGACGACGAGCCGGCCCTGGTGCTGGAAATCTCCAAGCGCGCCGGCGCCAACCTGATCGCCACCATCGAGGGCGTACGCAACATCCTCGCCGAAGCCGCGCCGCTGCTGCCCGACGAACTCGCCTTTACCACCATCATGGACCAGTCGGTGACCGTCGAGCAGATGCTCTCGGAGCTGCTCAACAACGTCGTTACCGCCGTGGTACTGGTACTGATCGTGATCCTGGCGGCGATGGGTGTGCGCTCGGCGCTGATGGTGGGTCTGACCATTCCCGGCGCCTTCCTGACGGGAATCCTGCTGATCTGGGCGATCGGCTATACCCTCAATATCGTGGTGCTGTTCGCCCTCATTTTAGTAGCCGGCATGCTGGTGGACGGCGCCATCGTGGTCAGCGAGCTCGCCGACCGCAACCTTCGCGAGGGCCAGTCACCCCGTGCGGCCTGGATCCACGCCGCGACCCGCATGAGCTGGCCGGTCATCGCCGCCACCGCCACCACCCTGGCGGTGTTCTTCCCGCTGCTGTTCTGGCCCGGGGTGGTGGGCGAGTTCATGAAGTACCTGCCGGCCACGGTGATCCTGTGCCTGCTGGCGTCGCTGGCAATGGCCTTGATCTTCCTGCCGACCCTGGGGGGCGTATTCAGCGTGCGCGCCGGCAAGACCCGACGTAGCGAGGAAATGGTCACCGCCGGTGGCCGGCTGTATCGCGCCACCCTCGCCCGGCTGCTGGCCCATCCCGGCACGACGCTACTGATCGCCCTGCTGCTGATGGCACTGATCTTCGTCGGCTACGGTCGATTCAATCATGGGGTGGAGTTCTTTCCCGAGGTCGAGCCGGAGAACGCCCAGGTGGTGGTACGCGCCCGGGGCGACTTCTCCGCCGTGGAAAAAGACGCCATCGTGCGCCGGGCCGAGGCGCGACTCGCCGGCATGAGCGAGGTGAAGGCGCTCTATGCCCGCTCCTACGGCATACCCAACGAGCAAGTCGGCAGCGACGTGATCGGCGTGGTGCAGTTCCAACTGATTGACTGGCAGGAGCGCCGCCCGGCTCGGGTGATCATGAGCGAGATGGCCGAGCGCACCGCCGACCTGCCGGGCGTGGTGCTGGAGTTTCGCGAGCAGGAGCAGGGCCCGGGGGGAGGCAAACCCATCGTGCTCGAGATCAGCGCCCAACAGGAGGCGGACAGCGCAGCGGCGGTGGAGGCAATTCGCCACGCGATGGAGCGGCTCGGCGGCTTCCGCGACATCGAGGACAACCGCAGCCTGCCCGGCATCGAGTGGCGGCTCAACGTGGATCGTGCCGCCGCCGCCCGAATGGGCGCCGACGTGGCCGCCGTGGGCAGCGCCGTGCAGTTGGTGACCAACGGGCTACAAGTGGCGACCTACCGCCCCGCCCATGCTACCGACGAGGTCGACATCCGGGTGCGCTTCCCCCAGGCCTCGCGCCATATCGATCAGTTGGACCGCCTGACCCTCAATACCCCTCGCGGCCAGGTACCGGTGTCCCACTTCGCCAGCCTGGAGCCGGCTCCCCGGGTGGGCACGCTGCATCGTATCGACGGCCAGCGTGCCATCACCCTGGAGGCGGACGTGACCCAGGGCTACCAGCCCGACGAGCGCCTGCGCGCCCTGCTGGCAGAGCTGGGGCCTCCGCCGGAAGGCGTACGGGTCAACGTCGCCGGCGAGCAGGAGGACCAGGAAGAGGCCAGCCGCTTCCTGATCACCGCATTCCTGGTGGCCATCGGCATGATGTTGCTGATACTGGTCACCCAGTTCAACAGCCTCTACCAGGCAATGCTGGTGCTCTCCGCCATCGTCTTCTCCACCGCCGGGGTGCTGATGGGCTTGCTGATCAACGGCCAGCCGTTCGGCATCGTCATGGTGGGCATGGGCATCATCGCCCTGGCGGGCATCGTGGTGAACAACAATATCGTGTTGATCGACACCTACAACGAGCTACACCAGGCAGGACTCACTCCGTACGAGGCGGCGCTGGGTGCGGGTGGGCTTCGCCTGCGCCCGGTACTGCTGACCGCGATCACCACCGTACTCGGCTTGATGCCGATGGTGCTGGAGATCAACGTCAATCTGTTCGCTCCCAGCCTGGGCCTCGGCGCCCCCTCCACCCAGTGGTGGACCCAGCTCTCCAGCGCCATCGCCGGTGGGTTGATATTCGCCACCGGGCTGACGCTGCTGCTCACTCCTTGCATGCTGGTGCTGTGGCAACGCCGCCCGGCTCGTGGAGCCGCCGAACCTGCCGAGGCGTAAGAGCCTTACCTGGAAGAGCCTTACCTGGAGCAGATGGAACGACGCCGCCCCGAACCTTGGCTCGGGGCGGCGCCGGGAAAAATCGGCCTGGGCTGCAAGAGACTATTCGGCCTGGGCTTCCTTCTGTGGCGTATGCGCCGCATGCAGGCGAGCGATGAGCTGGTCTTCCAAGGCAAAGCGCTCGGTCAGCCCCTTGGCCAGGCGGTCGAGCCAGGCGGGCAGGCGTGGCAGAAAGTGCTGGCAACGCACCGGGGTCGAATAATCGGCATCGAACGCCAATACCAGCTCGGTGGAAAGCTCCAGCCGCTCCAGCAGCTTGTCGGCGACGTGCTGGGCCTCATGATCCTCGAAGGCGTTGGCCTCCTCGCGCAACTGGGGGTAGATCTCGAAATGACCGGCGCTGATATAGTCCATCAGCAACTCGCTGAAGCGATCGATCTGCGGCTTGCCCACAGCTTCCAGCTCGGTATCGCAAGCTTCCTTGAGCTCAAGGAAGTTGACCAGCAGTTCACGACGCTCATCGAGCCATCGGTCGATCAGCTGATGCACGCCACCCCAGCGCTCCCTGGCTGTCTTGCACTCTTCCAGCATCGTGAGCCTCCTTCCCTTATGAAGCCTGTTGCAGCTCGCCGGACCTCACCGAGCTTCGAGCTTGATGCCCCAGACTCGCCGTTGCCAACCAGCCTGTCAATCCTTGGACGAGCGAAAAATTTCACTTCATGCCGATAAAGTTCAAGCTTGAAATTTTAAGCTTGAACTATCTGCACTTCGAGACTAGCCTGAAATCAAGTACAACAACGTCACGGTCTTCACCATGAGAATCGCTTGCCTCGGCGGCGGCCCTGCGGGGCTCTACTTCGCCATCAGCATGAAGCTGCACGACCCTGCCCACGACATCGTGGTGATCGAGCGCAACCGGCCCGACGACACCTTCGGCTGGGGCGTGGTGCTCTCCGACGAGACGCTGGACAACCTGGCCGCCAACGACGCCGTGAGCGCGACGCGAATCCGCGAACACTTCGCCTACTGGGACGACATCGCCGTGGTCCACGACGGCGTGAAGACGGTTTCCACCGGCCACGGCTTCTGCGGCATCGGCCGCCACAAACTGCTCCTTCTGCTGCAGCAGCGCGCCCGGGAACTCGACATCGAACTGCGCTTCGAAAGCGACATACCCGCGGAGCGCATCGACGACCTGCGCCGCGAGTTCGACCTGGTACTGGCCGCCGACGGGCTCAACTCGCGTACCCGCCAGCGCTACGCCGACCATTTCAAGCCCGACATCGAGGTGCGCGCCTGCAAGTTCGTCTGGCTCGGTACCCGCCAGACCTTCAACGACGCCTTCACCTTCATCTTCGAGAAGACCGAGCATGGCTGGGTATGGGCACATGCCTACCAGTTCGACGAGAACACCGCGACCTTCATCGTCGAGTGCAGCGAGCCCACCTGGCAGGCCTTCGGCTTCGGCGAGATGAGCCAGCAGGAGTCGATCGCCGTGTGCGAGCGAATCTTCGACCGTCACCTAGACGGCCACGCGCTGATGACCAACGCCCACCACATCCGCGGCTCGGCCTGGATCAACTTCCCCCGTGTGCTGTGCGAGCAATGGAGTTTCGACAATGTGGTGCTGATGGGCGACGCCGCCGCCACCGCTCACTTCTCCATCGGCTCGGGCACCAAGCTGGCACTGGAGAGCGCCATCGCGCTCGCCGAGTATCTGCACAGCGAACCCGACATGGCCAGCGCCTTCGCCCGCTACGAGGAGGAGCGCCGCACCGAGGTGCTGCGCCTGCAGTCGGCGGCACGCAACTCCACCGAGTGGTTCGAGCAGGTGGAGCGCTATCTCGATCTCGACCCGGTGCAGTTCAACTACTCGTTGCTGACCCGCTCCCAGCGCATCAGCCATGAGAACCTGCGCCTGCGCGATCCGCAGTGGCTCACGAGCGCCGAGCGCTGGTTCCAGGCCCAGGCCGGTAACGAAGGCAGCGCACGGGCGCCGATGTTCGCGCCCTTCCAACTGCGAGACCTGAGGCTGGCCAATCGCGTAGTGGTCTCGCCCATGGCCCAGTACAAGGCGGTGGACGGTTGCCCCACCGACTGGCACTTCGTGCACTATGCCGAGCGCGCCAAGGGCGGTGCCGGGCTGGTCTATATCGAGATGACCTGCGTCTCCCCCGAGGGGCGCATTACGCCGGGCTGCCCGGGGCTGTATGCCCCCGAGCACGAGGCGGCGTGGAAGCGGCTGTGCGACTTCGTCCACGCCGAGACCACCGCCAAGCTCTGTGCCCAGATCGGCCATTCTGGGCCCAAGGGCTCGACCCAGCTCGGCTGGCAGGAGATGGATGCGCCGCTGGCCGAGGGCAACTGGCCGATCATGGCGGCTTCCGCCGTGCCCTGGTCGGAGCGCAACCAGGTGCCCAAGGCGATGGACCGCGCCGACATGGACCGGGTGCGCGACGAATTCGTCGCTGCCGCGCAGATGGCCGAGCGCGCCGGCTTCGACATGCTCGAGGTACACGCCGCCCACGGCTACCTGCTCTCCTCTTTCATCACGCCGCTGACCAACCGTCGCGCCGACGAATACGGCGGCTCGCTTACGAACCGCATGCGCTATCCGCTGGAGGTGATCCGTGCGGTGCGTCGGGCATGGCCGGCCCACAAGCCGCTGTCGGTGCGTATCTCGGCCAATGACTGGGTCGGCGACGAGGGGGTGACGCCTGACGAAGCCGTCGAGATAGCTCGCTTGTTGAAGGCCGCCGAGGTCGACATCGTCGACGTCTCCGCCGGGCAGACCTCTACCCGCGCCCGGCCGATGTACGGCCGCATGTTCCAGACCCCCTTCTCGGATCGCATCCGCAACGAGACCGGCATGGCGACCATGGCGGTGGGCAACATCTACCAGGCCGACCACGTCAACTCGATCCTGATGGCCGGCCGCGCCGACCTGGTGTGCCTGGCCCGCCCGCACCTGGCCGACCCCTACTGGACGCTGCACGCCGCCGCCGGCATCGGTGACGGCGAGTGCGACTGGCCGGCACCCTATCGCGCCGGGCGCGATCAATTGCAGCGCCTGGCCGAGCGCGGCGAGGGCTGGTCATGAACCTGCACGGGAGCACCGCGATGCTGGGCAAGCGCGTGGTAATCACCGGCGGCGGCAGCGGCATCGGAGCCGACATGGCGCTGGCCTTCGCCGAGACGGGCGCCGATGTCGTCATCACCGGGCGCCGAGCCGGGCCGCTCGAAGAGGTGGCCGCTCGCCACCCGGCGATCACCTACGCCGTCGCAGACGTCACCCAGGAAGACGACATGGCATCGCTGTTCGATCATCTCGGCCAGGTCGATATCGTCATTGCCAATGCCGGAGCGGCCGAGAGCGCCCCGCTGATCAGAACCGAGCTAGAGCAGTGGCAGCGCATGCTGGAGGTCAACCTGACCGGCGTGTTCCTGACCCTGCGCGAAGGGTTGAAGCACCTGCGCGACGGCGGGCGGTTGATCGCCGTGGCCTCCACCGCCGGGCTCAAGGGCTACGCCTACGTGGCGCCCTACTGCGCCGCCAAGCATGGCGTGGTGGGGCTGGTGCGCGCCCTGGCCCAGGAGGTGGGCCGCGACATCACCGTCAACGCACTGTGCCCCGGCTTCACCGAGACCCCACTGCTCGAGGCCAGCGTCGCCACCATCGTGGCCAAGACCGGCCAGACAGCGGAACAGGCCCGTGCTCACTTGCAGTCCACCAATCCCAGCGGCCGGCTCGTCCAGCCCGCCGAGGTAACCGCCACGGCGCTGTGGCTATGCGGCCCGCACAGCGGCGCCATAAACGGCCAGGCGATCTCGATTTCGGGAGGCGAGACATGACGGCCCCGCAGTTGGGACAGGAGACCCTGAGCAAGGAGCGCCTGCGCCTGTGGCTGCGCATGCTGCGGGTAACGCGCCAGGTGGAGGCGGCGCTGCGCGAGAAGCTGCGCCTGGAGTTCGACTCCACCCTGCCGCGCTTCGACGTCATGGCCGCGCTCTTTCGCGACCGTGAGGGCCTGAAGATGAACGAGCTCTCCAAGCGGCTGCGCGTCTCAAACGGCAACGTCACCGGCATCGTCGACCGCCTGGCCGACGACGGCCTGGTCGAGCGCATCGCGATCGAGGGCGACCGCCGCGCCACGCTGGTGAGACTGACGCCGGACGGCCGCGACGCCTTCACCACCATGGCAGTGGCCCACGAGCGCTGGGTCAACGAACTGCTGGATGGCGTCAGCGCAGAGGATGCCCACCATATCGGCGAGCTGCTGCACCGCTTGCCGGCCGATACGGGAGATCGACAACGATGAAACTGGCCAACCTGACGCCGCGTCATTTCCAGTGGCGCATGGAGGGCGAGGTCGCGGTGATCCGCCTCGACCGCCCCGAGCGCAAGAACCCGCTCACCTTCGACAGCTACGCCGAGCTTCGCGATACCTTCCGCGACCTGGTCTACGCCGAGGACGTCAAGGCGGTGGTGTTCGCTTCCAACGGTGGCAACTTCTGCTCCGGTGGTGACGTGCACGAGATCATCGCCCCGCTGGTCGGGCGCGACATGAAGGGACTGCTCGAGTTCACGCGCATGACCGGCGATCTGGTCAAGGCGATGATCCACTGCACCAAGCCGGTGATCAGCGCCGTCGACGGCGTCTGCGTCGGTGCCGGCGCCATCATTGCCATGGCCTCGGACATCCGCTTCGCCACACCTCAGGCGAGCACCGCTTTTCTCTTCACCCGGGTAGGCCTCGCCGGCTGCGACATGGGCGCCTGTGCCATGCTGCCCCGCATCATCGGCCAGGGCCGCGCCGCCGACCTGCTCTACAGCGGGCGCAGCATGAGCGCGGAGGAAGGTCACCAGTGGGGTTTCTACAATCGACTGGTGGAAGCGGAATCTCTCGAAGCCGAGGCCATCGCCTACGCCACCCGTCTGGCCCAGGGGCCCACCTTCGCCCATGGCATCACCAAGACCCAGCTCAACCAAGAGTGGTCGATGGGCCTGGAGCAGGCCATCGAGGCCGAGGCCCAGGCTCAGGCGATCTGCATGCAGACCCGCGACTTCGAGCGCGCCTACCGCGCCTTCGCCGCCAAACAGAAGCCGATCTTCGGGGGGGATTGATGAGCGATACGAGCTTTCTCGACTGGCCGTTCCTCGAGGCGCGCCATCGCGACCTGGCCAAGCGCCTGGAGGCCTGGTGTCAGCACGAGCTGCCCCGTGACCACGCCGACGTCGACGCCACCTGTATCCAACTGGTGCGCGACCTGGGCCAGGCCGGCTTTCTCGAGGGCACCGCGGGCGACACCATCGACGTGCGCAGCCTGTGTCTGATTCGCGAAACCCTGGCCCGTCACGACGGCCTGGCCGACTTCGCTTTCGCCATGCAGGGGCTCGGCACCGGGGCGATCAGCCTGTTCGGCAGCGACGAGCAGAAGGCGTGGCTGGACAAGACCCGCCGCGGCGAGGCGCTTTCGGCCTTCGCCCTGAGCGAGCCGCGCTCCGGCTCCGATGTGGCCCAGCTCGACACCACGGCCGAGCGCGACGGCGACGGTTATCGCCTCAACGGCGAGAAGACCTGGATCTCCAACGGCGGCATCGCCGATCTCTACACCGTGTTCGCGCGTACCGGCGAGGGGCCGGGGGCCAAGGGGCTCTCCTGCTTCCTGGTGCCCGCCGATACGCCGGGGCTCGAGATTCGCGAGCGGCTGGAGACCATCTCCCCGCACCCGCTGGCGCGGCTCGGCTTCCGCGACATGCGCCTGCCGGCCAGCGCCATGATCGGCCAGCCCGGTCAGGGCTTTCGCATCGCCATGTCCGTGCTCGACGTATTCCGCTCCACGGTGGGTGCCGCCGCCCTGGGTTTCGCCCGCCGCGCGCTGGACGAATCCCTCGACCGCGCCAGAAGTCGCGAGCTGTTCGGCGCGAGCCTGGCCGACCTGCAGATGGTGCAGGGTCACCTGGCCGAGATGGCACTGGACGTGGACGCCGCCGCGCTGCTGGTCTATCGCGCCGCCTGGACCAAGGACCAAGGTGCCGAGCGCGTCACTCGCGAGGCGGCCATGGCCAAGCTCTACGCCACCGACCGCGCCCAGGACGTGATCGACAAGGCGGTGCAGCTGCACGGCGGCGACGGTGTGCGCAAGGGGCATATCGTCGAGAGCCTGTATCGCGAGATCCGCGCACTGCGTATCTACGAGGGCGCCTCGGACGTGCAGAAAGTGGTGATCGCCCGGAGCTGCCTAGCGCAATAGAAGAACGACTGACGACACGCCAGCCCCGTATTCCCCTGTCGACGCCTCGGCGCCGCACAACAACAACGATGTACGGAGAATGGTCATGAACGCACCATCGGCCCACGCCGATACCTTCGCCCGGGACAACCTGCCTCCCGTGCATGAATGGCCCGAGCTCAGGCTCGACGGCTTCGACTATCCCGAACGCCTCAACGCCGCGGTGGAGCTCACCGACCGCTGGGTAGAACGCGGCCACGGCGAACGCGTGGCGCTGATCGGCAACGGTCGTCGGCGCAGCTACCGTGAGCTCGCCGAGTGGACCAACCGCCTGGCCCATGCGCTGGTGGAGGACCTCGGCGTTCGCCCCGGCCACAGGGTGCTGATCCGCTCGGCCAATAACCCCGCCATGGTCGCCTGCTGGCTCGCCGCCACCAAGGCCGGCGCCGTGGTGGTCAACACCATGCCGATGCTGCGTGCCGGCGAGCTGGCCCAGGTGGTCGACAAGGCCGAGATTGCCCTGGCCCTGTGCGATACCCGCCTGCTCGAAGAGCTCGAGGCCTGCGCCGCGGACAGCGCCTACCTGAAACGCGTGGTGGGCTTCGACGGCACGGCGAATCACGACGCCGATCTCGACCGCCTGGCGCTGGACAAGCCGACCGACTTCGAGGCGGTAGCCACCGCCGCCGACGACGTGGCGCTGCTCGGCTTCACCTCCGGCACCACCGGGATGCCCAAGGCGACCATGCATTTCCATCGCGACCTGCTGATCATCGCCGACGGCTATGCACGCGAGGTGCTGCAGGTGACACCGGACGACGTCTTCGTCGGTTCGCCGCCGCTGGCCTTCACCTTCGGCCTGGGGGGACTCGCCATCTTTCCGCTGCGCTTCGGCGCCAGCGCCGTGCTGCTGGAGAAGGCCACCCCACCCAGCATGATGGACATCATTCGCGAACATCGCGCTACCATCGTATTCACTGCGCCTACGGCGTATCGCACCATGCTCGCCTCACTGGACAGCCGCGAGGCGCTGGCCAGCCTGCGCGTGGCGGTATCGGCAGGAGAAACGCTGCCGGCGCCGATCTATCACGACTGGATCGAGAAGACGGGCACACCGATCCTCGACGGCATCGGCGCCACCGAAATGCTGCACATCTTCATCTCCAACCGCCTCGACGACCATCGCCCGGCCTGTACCGGCAGACCGGTGGCGGGCTATGAGGCCAAGATCGTCGACCCCGACATGAATGAGCTGCCGCGTGGCGAGATCGGCCGCCTGGCAGTACGCGGGCCCACCGGCTGCCGCTACCTGGCCGATGCGCGCCAGCGGGGTTACGTGCAGCAGGGCTGGAACCTCACGGGCGACGCCTTCTTCCAGGACGACGAGGGCTACTTCCACTTCGCCGCACGCAACGACGACATGATCGTCTCGTCCGGCTACAACATCGCCGGCCCTGAAGTGGAGGCCGCCCTGCTCGCCCATGAAGCGGTGGCCGAGTGTGCCGTGATCGGCGCACCGAATGGAGAGCGTGGGCAGATCGTCGAAGCCTTCGTGGTACTGTCTTCCGGTGTCGAGCCGGACGCGGCCTGCGTCGAACGCTTGCAGGCGTTCGTCAAGCAACGCATCGCGCCCTACAAGTACCCACGCTCGATTCGCTTCGTCGAGACGCTGCCGAAGACGGCCACCGGCAAGGTACAGCGCTTCCGGCTGCGCCAGGAGCATTATCCCGATTGACAGCGGGGAATCGGCCCGACGGCATCACCTGACGGGCAGCAACGGCACAAGCGCTGGACACGGCGCCGAAGACCACAACAAACGAGAACGAAGAGGGAAAATCCATGAAGAGACTAGCCAGCGTTGGCCTTGGCCTGTTGATGACTACCGCCATGGCGGCGGCCCAGGCCGAAGAGGTCAAGATCGGCATGATCACCACCCTGTCCGGCGGTGGATCGCATCTGGGCGTGGACGTACGCGATGGCTTCATGCTGGCCATCGAACGCTCCGGCCGCGATGACATCGAAGTGCTGGTGCAGGACGACGGCAACCGGCCCGACCTGGCGCGCAGCCTGTCCAACGAGTTCATGCAGCGCGACAACGTCGACATTCTCACCGGTATCATCTTCTCCAACCTGGCCATGGCGGTGGTCCCGGCGGCAGTGCGTCAGGGCACCTTCTATATCTCGCCCAACGCAGGGCCGTCAGACCTGGCCGGGCGCATGTGCCACGAGAACTATTTCAACGTGGCCTGGCAGAACGACAACCTGCACGGCGCCATGGGCGCCTACATGCGCGAGCAGGGCTACGAGCGCCCTATCATCATGGCTCCCAACTATCCCGCCGGCACCGATGCCCTGGCCGGCTTCAAGCATCTCTACGAAGGCGACGTGGCCGACGAACTCTACACCCAGATGGGCCAGACCGACTACGCCGCCGAGATCGCCCAGATTCGCGCCAGCGATGCCGACAGCCTGTTCTTCTTCCTGCCCGGCGGCATGGGCATCTCGTTCATGAAGCAGTGGGAGAACTCGGGCGTCGACATGCCGGTGTTCGGCGCCGCCTTCTCCTTCGACGAGATCATCATCAAGGCGGTGGGCAGCGCGGCCATCGGCGCCATGAACACCTCGCAATGGGCCTATGACCTCGACAACGAGGCCAACCACGCCTTCGTCGAGGCCTTCCGCGACGCCTACGGCCGTACGCCGACCCTCTATGCCTCCCAAGGCTACGATACCGCCAACCTGATCTTGAGTGCGCTGGAGAAGACCCACCCGGACGATCAGGACGCCTTCCGCGAGGCACTACGCGAGGCCGATTTCGACTCGGTGCGCGGCGACTTCCGCTTCGGCCCCAATCATCACCCCATCCAGGACATCTACGTGCGTGAGGTGGTAGAGGGCGACGATGGCCAGCCGACCAATCGCTTGGTGGGTATTGCCATCGAGGACATTCAGGACGTCTATCACACCCAGTGCGAGATGTGACCCGGCAAGGCCGGCCCTCCCGGGTCGGCCGCTCTTCAGCAACGCACAACGGTTATTCATGACATGACCCTCTTCATCGAACAGCTCTTCAATGGCCTACAGCTCGGCACCATGCTGTTCCTGATGGCCAGCGGCCTGACCCTGGTGTTCGGCGTGATGGGGCTGATCAACCTGGCCCACGGTTCCTTCTACATGGTCGGCGCCTATGCCACGGCGCTGGTCAGTGCCGCCACCGGCTCCTTCCTCGTGGGCCTGGCGGCCGGCATCGCCGTGGCCGCGGCGGTTGGCGCGCTGGTCGAACTGATCGTGGTTCGCCGGCTCTATCACCGCCCGCACCTGGACCAGGTGCTGGCCACCTTCGCCCTGATCCTGATCTTCTCGGAAGGTACCCGCTGGCTGTTCGGTTCCTCGCCGCTGTGGCTCAACCCCCCGGCGGCGCTGTCGGGTTCGGTCACCCTGCCGGGCGGTTTGCGCTATCCGACCTATCGGCTGGTGATCATCGCCGTGGGGGTCATCGTGGCGGTGGGCATGTACTTGCTGATTTCGCGCACGCGACTCGGCATGCGCATACGCGCCGGCGAGAGCGACCGCGAAATGATCGGCGCACTGGGCGTCAACATCGCCCGCCTCTATACCCTGGTATTCGCCATGGGCGCGGCACTGGCCGGCCTGGCCGGGGCCATGGTCGGGGCCTTGCAGTCGGTGCAGGTGGGCATGGGCGAGCCGGTGCTGATCCTCGCCTTCGTGGTAATCGTGATCGGCGGTATCGGCTCGATCAAGGGCGCGCTCTATGGCGCCATCCTGGTGGGAGTGGTCGACACCTTGGGGCGGGTATTCCTGCCGGCCTTCTTCCGTCAGTTCATGAGCCCCTCGGAGGCCGCCGGCGTCGGCTCGGCGATCGCCGCGATGCTGATCTACATCCTGATGGCCGTGATACTCGCCTTCAAACCCAAGGGACTGTTTGCCGCCCATGACTAAGTCCGACACTCGAATCCTCGCCCCACAGCCGGGGTTGCCGACGCAGACGACCAACTGGCACGACCGCAAGGGGCTGGTGCAGATCGGCCTGCTGGCCCTGCTGCTGCTCACACCGCTGGCGGCCTATCTCCTGGGCCACGTGTACTACGTCAACCTGGCCTCACGCATCACCCTGATCGCCATGGCCGCGGTGGGCCTCAATCTGGCCATCGGCTACGGCGGCATGGTCAGCTTCGGGCATGCCGCCTATTTCGGCCTGGGCGGCTATGTGGCCGGCATCAGCGCCTACCACGCCTTCGACTTCACGCCGGTCATCGGCTGGCCGGTAGCCATCCCGGGCAGCGACAGCATGCTGGTGATCTGGCTCGCGGCGATCGTGGTCTGCGGCCTGCTGGCGCTGGCCATCGGCGCCGTCTCGCTACGCACCACCGGGGTCTACTTCATCATGATCACGCTGGCCTTCGCCCAGATGATCTACTACTTCGCCAACTCCTGGCCCACCTACGGCGGCGAGGACGGCCTGCCGATCTACCTGCGCAACAGCTTGCCCCTGGTGGATACGAACAATGCCCTGACCTTCTTTCTGATCTGCTTCGGCGGGCTGATACTCTCGCTTGCCCTGACGTCGCGCATCATGAAATCGCGCTTCGGCGCCGCCCTGACCATGGCCCGGCTCAACGATACCCGCCTGGCCACCGCCGGCATCGCCCCCTACCCCATCCGCCTGGTGGCCTTCGTCATCTCGGCGATGATCACCGGCCTGGCCGGGGCGCTGTATGCCGACCTCAACGGCTTCGTCAGCCCCACCATGCTGAGCTGGCACATGTCGGGAGAACTGATGGTGATCGTGATTCTCGGCGGCGTGGGACGCCTCTACGGCCCCCTGGCTGGCGCGATCCTGTTCGTGATGATGGAGACCCTGCTGGGCGGGCTGACCGAATACTGGAAGCTGTTCCTCGGCCTGGTGCTGCTGGTGGTGGTGCTGTTCGCCAAGCACGGCGTGATGGGCTGGCTGGCCGGGAGGGAGCGCGATGAGTGACGCCGTGCTGAGACTCGCCAACCTCAACAAGCGCTTCGGCGCCCTGCAGGCCACCTGCAACGTTTCCCTCGACCTGCGCCCTGGCGAAATCCACGCCCTGATCGGCCCCAACGGCGCCGGCAAGTCGACCCTGATCGGCCAGATAGCGGGCGGACTCAAGCCCGATTCCGGCAGCATCGCGCTGGCCGGCCAGGAGATCACCTCGCTCAGCGTGGCCCAGCGTGCTCGGTTGGGGCTGGGTCGCAGCTTCCAGGTCTCATCGCTGGCCGAGCCGCTGTCGGTGAAGCGCAACGTGATGATCGCGGTACAAGCGCTACAGGGACACAGCTTTCGCTTCTGGAAGCCGGTGCACCGCGACGAGAGCCTGCTCACGCCGGCCATGGAGGCGCTGGAGCGCATGGCGCTCGCGCATCGTGCCGACACCCCGGTGGCCGAGCTCTCCCACGGTGAGCGACGCCAGGTCGAAGTGGCCTGTGCCCTGGCGCTCAAGCCACGGGTCCTGCTGCTCGACGAACCCATGGCCGGGCTGGGCCCCGAGGGCTCGGCGCGCCTCACCGAGCTGCTCGAGGCGCTCAAGCTCGAGGTGCCGATCCTGCTGATCGAACACGACATGGACGCCGTGTTCCGCCTCGCCGACCGTATTTCGGTGCTGGTGGCCGGCGCCGTGATCGCCCACGGCGATGGCGCCGAAATCCGCAGTAATGCGCAAGTTCGCGAAGCCTACCTGGGGGACTGAGATGCTCAATGTCACCGCGATCGAAACCTTCTACGGTCCCTCCCAGGCGCTATTCGGCGTCGACCTCAGCGTCCAGGCCGGCGAGCTGGTGGCCCTGATGGGACGCAACGGCATGGGCAAGACCACCACCATCCGCTCCATCTTCGGCCTCACCCCGCCGCGCAGCGGCAGCATCGAGTTCGAGTCGCAGGACCTGCGCCGGCTGCCGTCTTACCGCATCGCCCAGGCCGGCCTCGGGCTGGTGCCCGAGGGACGCCGCTGCTTTCCCAACCTCTCGGTGCGCGAGAACCTCCTGGTCACGGCCCGCGGCGGTCATTGGAACCTGTCGCGCGTGGAGGCGCTATTTACCCGACTGGCCGAGCGGCGCAGCCAGATGGCCAATACCCTCTCTGGTGGTGAGCAGCAGATGCTTGCTGTCGGCCGTGCCCTGATGACCAACCCCCGGCTGCTGGTGCTCGACGAAGCCACCGAGGGCCTGGCCCCGGTGATCCGCCAGGAGATCTGGGCCGCCATTCGCGAACTCAAGGCACAGGGTCAATCCACCTTGATCGTCGACAAGTCGCTCTCCGAGCTGCTGCCGGTGGCCGACCGCTGCACCATCCTGGAAAAGGGACGCACGGTATGGACGGGCGAGCCAGGCGAGCTCGACGAAACCCTGCGCGACCGTTATCTCGGCGTATAGGAGCCTGCCATGCCATTCATTACCCAGCGCAAGGTACGCTTCCAGCACTGCGATCCTGCGGGCATCGTCTTCTACCCGCGCTACTACGAGATGCTCAACTCGGTGGTCGAGGATTATTTCGCCGAGTCGGTGGGCCACGACTTCAACCGCCTGCACGTGGAATCCCGTACCGGAGTGCCCACGGCCCACATCGAGACCGACTTCCACGCGCCCAGCCGGCTGGGCGAGACGCTTACCTTCGAACTCACGACCCGGGACGTCGGCCGCACCAGCCTGGCCCTGCGCACCGTGGCCCACTGCAACGGAGAACCGCGCCTGACCTGCGACTCCACTCTGGTCTTCGTCGACCTGGACAGCGGCCGCCCCCTACCCTGGCCCGATGCCATGCGTCGGCACTTCGCCAAGGACTGCCTACAAGGATACCAAGATGAATGACGCCACCTCGCACGAGTTGCTTCACCCCTCGCACTGGAAGGCCGCGGTGGGCTACGCCAACGGCGTACTCGCCTCCGGACGCACGATCTTCGTCGGTGGCCAGATCGGCTGGAACGGCGACCAGATCTTCGAGAGCGACGACTTCGTCGCCCAGGTGCACCAGGCCCTGGCCAACATCGTCGCAGTGCTCGAGGAAGCCGGTGCCGGCCCGCCGCACGTGGTGCGGCTGACCTGGTACGTGACCGACAAGCAGGAGTACCTGGCCCGGCTGAAGGAAGTGGGCGCCGCCTACCGAGAAGTGATGGGCAAGCACTTTCCCGCCATGACCATGGTGCAGGTCGCCGACCTGATCGAGGATCGTGCCAAGGTGGAAATTGAAGCCACTGCGGTCTTGCCAGAGGTCTAATCAGACCTCGTGGAAGTTGGCGATGCGTTGGGCGAAACCTCCACCCGGCGCATAGTGATCCAGAATCGAGAAGTGATCGTCGCCGGGCGAGAGCTCGGCGCCTACCGCCACGCCGTGAGCCTCGAGATGCCCGGCGTGAGCCTGCATCTGGCGCGCGAACTCCGAAGACTCCTCGCCGCCCACGACCAGGTGCACTGGCGCGGGCACCCGGCATGGCAGGAACAGAGGGCTGTAGTCGTTGATGTCACGCCCGGTCAGTTGCAGCTTGGGCTGCAGCCACGACCAGGGAAAGGGGCGCAGATCGTAGAGCCCGCTGATGCATAGCGCCCCGCCGATCAGGTCGTCGGGCAACCCATAGTTCCCTTGCCAGTCGGTGGCCAGCAGCATGGCAGCCAGGTGACCGCCGGCGGAGTGGCCGGAGACACTCAGGCGTGACGAATCGACGCCCAGCGCCGAGCCGTTGCGATACGCCCAGGCCACCGCGGCGCGTGCCTGTCGTACCAGCTCCCCGAACGCCACCGTGGGGCACAGCGCATAGTTGACCACCGCCACGCTGATGCCCGACTGCACCAGCCCCTCGGCAACGAAACCGAACTCGCGATGACCCAGCGAGCGCCAGTAGCCGCCGTGAAAGAACAGATGCAGCGGCGCATCGTCACGCTCGGCGTGGTAGACATCCATACGCTCGGCCAGCGTCGGGCCATAGGCGACATCCAGCGACACGCGGCAGCGCTCGCGGACAGCCTGGCTGCGTGCCTGCCAGTCGGCAACCAGCGCGGCCGGGTCGCGTCCGCGCATGGGGTCGTATTCGCGATCGATCGCTTCCTGGGTGGCGAAGTCGCGGTAGAGCATGCCGTCGTCCTCCCGCTTCAGGGCCAAAGACCGCGGACGGCACGGAACAGGATCCCCAACGGCGCCAGCGCCAGTACGACGAAGCCGATCAGCGTCCAGCCCGGCAGCGAAATACCCAGCAGCAGGAAATCGATATCGGCGCACTCACCTGAGCCGGAGAGCACCGTAGCGACCACGTCGCGCATGGGCAGGATGTCCATCATGTAGTCGAGCCCCGGACCGCAGCTCGGCACCTGGTCCGGCGGCAGCGACTGCAGCCAGACGTGACGGGCGGCGACGCCGATGCCGCCGAGCACCGCCGTCAGCGACAGTCCGCCGTAGACCACCGGGCCTAGCCGGCCCTGCGGGTTGTGAATGGCCGCCACGATGAATACCGCGGCAGCGGCCAGCACCGCCACTCGCTGAAAGATGCACAGCGGGCAGGGCTCGAGCCCGCCGATGTGCTCCAGCCCCAGGGCGACAAGCATCATGAGGATGCAGAAAGCCAGCCCCGCCAGGCTCCACTGGCGCACGGAGAGTTGCCGCAAACGCGCAATCATCAAGCGCCCCCCTGGCTGGCCACTGCGACCCGGGGCTCGCGGGCGCTGGCGAAATAGTGCTCGAGAAACTGCTCGAAGCGCTGGGTATCGGCGGCCTCGATATCGTGCTGCTGCTGGTGTGAGGTACCGACCATCTGCTCGAAGGTCGCCTCGCGCGCCGGGCTGACGGCTTCGCGGCGCAGCCGATCGGCGTGCTCCCCGGCAAGGGCCAGAATAGCCTCGACGAACTCCTCGCCGGTCGACTCGAGCCGCGCCAGCAGACGACCGGAGGGCGTCAGCGCAGGGTCGGCGAGCCAAGGCTCGAAGGCGGCAACGGCTTGTGCATGGGGGTTGCCTTCCTCCAGCGCATCGAGCACTTCAGCGGCCCGGCCCATCTCGGCGAAGATTTCACCGCCCCAGTCGGCCACGGAGCGGCGATTGCCGTCCTGGAGCAGCTTGAGTTCGGGATCGCGGCCCCGCTCGACCACCAGGCGCCGGTTATCGTCCAGCCGGTCGCACTCCTCGTCGGGAATCCAGGGGCTCTCGGCGAGCAGGCACCACATCATGAAGGTATCGATGAAGCGCAGGCGCGTCTCGTCGATGCCCAGCGGCAGGAAGGGGTCGAGGTCGAGACAACGTACCTCGATGTACTCCACGCCGCGTGCCTCCAGCGCCTGGCTCGGCGTCTCGTTGTGACGAGTGACGCGCTTGGGCCGGATGTCGCTGTAGTACTCGTTCTCGATCTGCAGGATATTGGCGTTGAGCTGCTGCCAGTCGAGGCCGTCCCGGACCCCCAGCGCCTCGTAGGCGGGCCAGGGCGTGGAGATGGCGTGACGCAGGGTGCCGACGTAGTTGGAGAGCGAGTTGAAACAGATCTTGAGCTGCTCCTGCACCTTGTTCTGGTAGCCGAGATCCGACATACGCAGGCTGGTGGCGTAGGGCGAGACCAGAGTCTCTCGACCGTGCGAGCGCAGCTTGTCGGGAACGTTGCCCCCGGGCAGGAAACTGCGGTCCAGCGCCGGCGAGGCGCCGAACAGGTAAAGCAAGAGCCAGCTGTGGCGGCGGAAGTTGCGAATCAGGCCGAAGTAGCGGCTGGAACGGTAATCGTCGAGTGACATGTCGACGGCGCCGTCGCGCTCACGCAACACCGCCCACAGTTCGTCGGGCAGCGAGACGTTGTAGTGGATCCCGGCGATGGCCTGCATGATGCGGCCGTAGCGCACGTCCAGCCCCTTGCGATAGACATGCTTCATGGTGCCGACGTTGGAGCTGCCGTAGTCGGCAATGGTCACGCTGTCGTTGCCGTCGAGCCTGGCCGGCATGCTGGCGGGCCAGATCAGTTCGTCGTCCAGGTGGCGGTAGCTGAAGCGATGCAGGTCGGCAAGGAAGTCCATGGCGTCGCCGGGGCGACAGTAGACCGGCGTGATGTACTCCAGCAGCGCTTCGGAGTAGTCGGTGGTGATGTGCGGATGGGTCAGCTTGGAGCCCAGCGCATACGGGTGCGGCGTGGCGGCGATGCGCCCCTGGCGATCGACGCGCAGCCCCTCCTTCTCCAGGCCGCGGCGCAGACGCCCGAAGCGCCCTTGGGTCGCAAGCCCGGCGAGATGCGAAACGATGGCAGAGTATGAATCAGACAAGGCGTGGACCCCATGTCTCGGAGGCCTTCAACGGGCCTCCCGGTCGAAGCATGCCGGCCGCCCATGGCGGCCAGTCATGCGGTTTTTGTCGAGAGTATGGCGAGAGGCGTGCCGGGATCAAGATTTGCCCTTCTTCGCCGCCAGCAGCGCGGCCCCGAGGGCACCCATCTGGTTGGGCTGGGCCTGCTCGCGTGGCGCGCTCTTGCGCTGCGCCTTGCCCTGCCCGCCACGCCGCTCGCCTTGGCCACCGCGCGACGATTTGCCACCCTCGGCTTCGCCCGGCTGATCGTCGAGACGCATCGAGAGCCCGATGCGGGCGCGCTCGAGATCCACGCTCATCACCTTGACCTTGACGATGTCGCCGGCCTTGACCACCGAACGCGGGTCCTCGATGAACTTGTCGGAGAGTGCAGAGATATGCACCAGGCCATCCTGGTGCACGCCGATATCGACGAAGGCGCCGAAGTGGGTCACGTTGGTCACGCTGCCCTCGAGGATCATGCCCGGCTCCAGGTCCTTGAGCGTCTCGACGCCTTCGCGGAACTCGGCGGCCTTGAACTCGGGACGCGGGTCGCGGCCCGGCTTGTCGAGCTCCTTGAGGATGTCGCTGATGGTGGGCACGCCGAAACGCTCGTCGGCGAACTCGGCCGGCTTGACCGCCTTGAGCGTGGCGCTGTCGCCAATCAGGCTGGCCACCGGGCGACCGCTGCGGCTGGCGATACGCTCCACCACCGGATAGGCCTCGGGGTGCACGGCGCTGGCATCCAGCGGATTGGAGCCGTTCATGATGCGCAGGAAGCCGGCGCACTGTTCGAAGGTCTTGGGCCCCAGGCGGCCGACATCGAGCAACTGCTTGCGGCTGGCGAAGGCCCCCTCGGCGTTGCGCCGGGCCACGATGGCCTCGGCCAGCGCCGGGTTGAGGCCGGCCACCCGCGATAGCAGCGCACTCGACGCGGTGTTGAGATCGACCCCCACGGCGTTCACACAGTCCTCGATCACCGCCTCCAGGCTCCGCGACAGCTGCAGTTGGGAGACGTCGTGCTGGTACTGGCCCACGCCGATCGACTTGGGCTCGATCTTGACCAGCTCGGCCAGCGGATCCTGAAGCCGGCGGGCGATCGAGACCGCACCGCGGATGGTGACGTCGAGATCGGGCAGCTCCTTCGAGGCGTACTCCGAGGCGGAGTAGACCGAAGCGCCCGCCTCACTGACCATCACCTTGGCAAGCTGTCGCTTGCCGGCAAAGGCTTTGACCAGATCGCCGGCCAGCCTGTCGGTCTCGCGGCTCGCCGTGCCGTTGCCCACGGCGATCAGCGCCACGTCGTGCTTCTCCACCAGCTTGGCCAACTCGGCAAGCGAGGCATCCCAGGCGTTGCGCGGCGCATGGGGATAGATGGTGGCGTGCTCGAGGAACTGGCCGGTGGCGTCCACTACCGCCACCTTGCAGCCGGTGCGCAGGCCCGGGTCGATGGCAAGCGTCGCCTTCTGCCCCGCCGGGGCGGCCAGCAGCAGGTCCTTGAGGTTGGCGGCGAAGACCTCGATGGCCTCCAGCTCGGCACGCTCGCGCAGCCGCCCCATCAGCTCGGTCTCGAGATGAGTGTAGAGCTTGACCCGCCAGGTCCAGCGCACCACGTCGGCCAGCCACTTGTCGGCGGCACGCCCCTCGTCGCGAATCCCGAAATGCCTGGCGATGGCGACCTGGGCCGGGTGAATCGGCGCATCGTCCTCGCCGGGCAGGCGGATGGCCAGTGTCAGCGCGCCCTCGTTGCGACCGCGGAACATCGCCAGCGCCCGGTGGGAAGGGGTCTTGGCCAACGGCTCGTCGTGCTCGAAGTAGTCGGAAAACTTGGCGCCCTCGCGCTCCTTGCCTGGCAGCAAGCGGGCGCTGAGCTCGCCCTCCTGCCACAGCCGCTCACGTAGCGTGCCGACCAGTTCGGGGTCCTCGGCGAAGCGCTCCATGAGGATCTGGCGCGCCCCATCCAGCGCCGCCTTGGCATCCTCCACAGCGGGGATGTCACCTTCCGCGGGACGCAGATAGCCGGCCGCCTCGGCTTCGGGGTCCAGGGTGGGATCGGCCAGCAGCGCATCGGCCAAGGGCTCGAGGCCGGCTTCACGGGCAATCTGCGCCTTGGTGCGGCGCTTCTTCTTGTAGGGCAGGTAGAGATCTTCCAGGCGCTGCTTGGTATCGGCCGCCTGGATCTGCATGTCGAGTTCCGGCGTCAGTTTGCCCTGCTCGTCGATGGCAGCGAGCACCGCGGTGCGGCGCTCCTCGAGCTCGCGCAGGTAGCGCAGGCGCTCGTCGAGGTTGCGTAGCTGGGTGTCGTCGAGACCGCCGGTGACCTCCTTGCGGTAGCGGGCGATGAAGGGCACGGTGGCGCCGCCGTCGAGCAGTTCCACGGTGGCTGTCACCTGCTGCGGGCGAACGGCGAGTTCCTCGGCGAGGCGCGAAATGATCCGGGTCGTGGCGTCCATGACTTCCTTGGTGTTGCGACAACGAAAGATCGCGCCAAGGTACCACAAACGCCACCCCGTCGCCGCCGGGATCAGCGTCTCCAGCCGATGTCGTCCCAGAAGTGCCGGCGCGCCTCGCGCGTGGCCTGCTGACGGGTCAAACCGATATCAAGCAGTTGACGGTCGCTGAGTTCATGCAATTGGGCGCGCTCGCGGCGCAGCTGCAGCAGATGCTTCACGCGACGCATCCAGTGCCAAGCTAGCGAGGTGGCCGGCCAGGCTCGATGGCCGCCTTCGGACGCAGCACAGGATGACGAATCGTAGCAAGTAGCGGGGGCACTCATGGCAGACTTCCTCCAAGTCATGTCGGCGATGGAGAAAGTCTCGACGAGACGCTAGAATCAATCCAACGAATACTTCTGATGCCAAGCATCACCATTTGTGATGGAAATCGACCATGCTGCATACCATCGATCATGAGCTGCTGCGCACCTTCGTCGCCATCGTCGACCATGGCGGTTTCACCCGAGCGGCCCAGGCGGTCAATCGCACCCAGTCGGCGGTCAGCATGCAGATCAAGCGCCTCGAGGAGGACGTGATCCAGCGCCCACTGTTCGAGCGTCAGGGGCGCCAGATGCACCTGACCAGCGAAGGTACCACCCTGCTCGGCTATGCCCGCCGAATTCTCGACCTGCAAGGCGAGGCGCTCAACATGCTGCGTGAGCCGGAGATGGTGGGCAGGGTACGCATCGGCGTACCCGACGACTTCGTCATGCGCTTCCTGCCTGGAATTCTCAAGTCCTTCTCCCAGACCTGGCCGCTGGTCGACGTCGAAGTGCAGTGCGCCCCCTCCTCCGAACTGCTCGGCCGTCAGCAAGGCAGCCTCGACCTCAGCATCGTGACCCGCCAGGTGGGTCAGGAGATCGGCACCATCCTGCGCCGCGAGGAGACGGTGTGGGTGGTGGCGGAGAGCCATGCCATTCATCGCCAGTCGCCGCTGCCCCTGGCGCTGTTCGAGGAACCCTGCTTCTGTCGCCAACACGCCTGCAACGCCCTGACTCGGGCCGGACGTCAGTACCGCATTGCCTACTCGAGCCCCAGCCTGGCCACCCTGCAGGCGGTTGTGGGCGCGGGTCTTGCCGTCTCGGCGCTGATGAAGAGCCTGGTCACTCCCGGTATGCGCATCCTCGACGAAGCGGACGATTTTCCCCCGCTGCCGGACGGCTCGATCGTGCTGCTGCGTTCACCAGACACCGCCTCACCGGCGGTAGACGGATTGGCACAGCATATTATCGAGGGCTTCAAAGCTTGATCGTGTTTCGCCGTTCAATCGTATGTATTTAAAACATTAGTATCTCGGGAATTAATTTTTCCTTTTTCTGCTTATCCTCTTGCCGCTTTTGCCTTGGCGCTCAAGTTTCGGCTCGCAATGCCGATGATATCTATGAGTCCCACCCTCCAAGGCGCGCCTTTCTCGCCACTTATAACTATTACGATGGCACCAGCCACTCGAACAGCCTCACTCCGGCAAGGGAGTCACAACCAATGCGCAGCAATTTCATGAACAAGATACGCGTCAAATATGCCGTCGCCTTTATTGGCGTCGCAATCTCACTTCTGGTCGTTGTCATCGCCGACCTTTTGCTGGTGCACTCCGTCAGGGATCGCATGACGGAGTTCAGCGGTACCTTCAATGCCGCTATCTCGGCCGTGCTCAACGCCGATCGCGACCTCTATCAGGCGCGTGTCGCCGAACTGGAGTACCTGCAGGCGCCTACCGGCTCCGAGCAGGCCCAGGCACTGCGGGGGGACTACGAGGAGAATGCCCAGCAAGCCTACGACCGCATGCATGAGTTTACCCAGCTACTCGACGCCTACCCGGAGGTTATCGCCCGCCTGGATGGCTTCGAGTCACTGTTTTCCCAGTGGTCGGCGCAATCCAGCGAAGTGCTGGCCCTTCACGCCGCCGGTAATACCGACGCCGCCCGGGAGCTGCTCGAGGGAGCATCGCTCACCGCCTTCAAGCAGCTGAGAGGCGTCTACAACGAAGCCGGTGAACTGGCGGACGCCAAGGTCGTCGAACTCGAAGCCTTGACGCTTGCGCGAATCCGCATGCAGCAGTTCGGCGTGTTCGGCTTTGCCTTCCTGGTGTTTCTCGCCGCCGTCGCCATTGCCCTGGTCGGACCGATGCTGATGTCACGCGCAATACGCCAGATCACAGGACGCATCCGGGAGATCACGGAGGGTGACGGCGACTTGACGGCGCGTATCGAAAGCCAGCGCAAGGACGAACTGGGCGAGCTGGCCGAGCAGTTCAATGCCTTCATACTGCGTATGGACCACACCTTGCAGACCGTACGCAGCAGCACCCTGAGCGTGCACAACGCCTCCAACGAGATTGCCAAGAGTAGCCAGGACCTCTCCTCGCGTACCGAACAGACCGCTGCCAATCTGCAGGAGACCTCCGCCTCCATGGAGGAGATCACGGCCACGGTGAGCAATACCTCCGACGCCACCCAGCAGGCCAACCAGTTGGTGCAAGAGACGGTAGGCGTCGCACGTCGCGGCCAGGAGGCCATGGCTCAGGTCGAGAGCACCATGGACGATATCAGCCGTTCCGCGACGCAGATCAACGAGTTCATCGGCCTGATCGATGGCATCACGTTCCAGACCAACATTCTCGCCCTCAATGCCTCGGTGGAGGCCGCGCGCGCCGGCGAACATGGCCGCGGGTTCGCCGTGGTGGCTCAGGAAGTTCGCACCCTGGCCAGCCGCTCGAGCGATGCGTCTCGCGGCATTCGCGAGCTGATCGACACCTCGGTCTCGCGCACCCAGTCGGGAGCGAGCCTGGTCAAGAGCACGGGCAAGACCATGCAGGAGATCGTCGCCAGCATCGAGCGCATCACCGGCGTGATCGGCGAAATCAGTGCCGGGGCCAAGGAGCAGAGTCAGGGCATCGCCCAGGTCAATATCGCGGTTTCCGAACTCGACAACATGACGCAGCACAATGCCTCTCTCGTCGAGCAGACCAGCGCGGCGGCGGACGAGATGCGCGAGCAGGTCGAACGCCTGAACGACCTGATCGCCAGCTTCCGCCTGAGCGCTGCCGCCGGCACGGAGCAGACCTTGCTGCCTGCCCCGGCCAACCCGAAGCGTGAACACACGACAATTCGCGGTCGCCAGGAAGCGCTGCCGGCCGCAGTGTCGTTCTAGCCGTGGCAAGCTACGGTCTTGGCTACGCCGGCACGAAATGCAGCGCCAGGCCGTTGTTGCACCAGCGCAGCCCGGTGGGCTCGGGACCGTCGCTGAAGACATGACCCTGGTGGCCGCCGCAGCGGGCGCAGTGGTACTCGCGCCGCGGCCATACCAGGCTGAAGTCGAGTTCACTGAGCAGGTGCCCTTCGACGTGCTCGAAGAAGCTCGGCCAGCCGGTGCCGGAGTCGTACTTCATGGCACTCTCGAACAGCAGCAGGTCACAGCCGGCGCAGCGGTACTCGCCTTCGCCCCACTCCTTGTCGAGCGGGCTCGAGAAAGGCGGTTCGGTGCCATGGTCGCGCAGGATCTCGAACTGCTCGGGCGTGAGGCGTTCGCGCCACTCGTCGCGCGATAACTCGAGACGCTCGAGGCCCGGAGCGGCCTCGAGACTGAGCCGGGGAAATCCCCAGCCAACGCCGGGCATCAGGCCGGCCGCGCCGCCGACACCCAGCAACCCCAGGAAAAGACGTCGTTTCATTGGACCCTCCCCCCTGGTCAGCCAGCCGACAGGCCAGGTCAAAAGCGAAACGGGGAAGAGGCGCATGCCCCTTCCCCGTTCAGACCGTCGCGGTAACCGCGGGTTCACCTCAGGTCAGGCTGGGCCCGGCCTTGGTGATGGCTTCGTTGACGCCTTCGAACTTCTTGAAGTTGTCGACGAACTTGGCCGCCAGGTCACGCAGGTTGCGATCATAGGCAGCCTTGTCCTCCCAGGTCTCGCGCGGGTCGAGCAGGCGCGAGTCGACGCCCGGTACGGAAACCGGCACGTCCAGGTTGAGCCCCTCGATGCGCTTGGTCTCGACCTCACGCAGCACGCCGGACTGGATGGCACTGATTATGGCGCGGGTGGTGGGGATGGAGAAGCGTGAACCGCCCTCGCCGTAGGCGCCCCCGGTCCAGCCGGTGTTGACCAGGTAGACCTGGGCGTCCTTGGCCTCGACGCGTCTGATCAACAGGTCGGCGTAGACGCGGGCCGGGCGCGGGAAGAACGGCGCGCCGAAGCAGGTGGAGAACGTCGCCTCCAGGCCCGAGGAGGAGCCCATCTCGGTGGACCCCACTTTGGCGGTGTAACCGGAGAGGAAGTGGTAGGCCGCGGCTTCCTTGGACAGCACCGATACCGGCGGCAACACGCCTGACATGTCGCAGGTCAGGAAGATGATGGCATTGGGTTCGCCGGCACGATTCTCCGGCACGCGCTTGCCGACATGCTCAAGCGGATAGGCGGCCCGGGAGTTCTGAGTCAGGCTGTCGTCGGTGTAGTCGGGCTCGCGGCGGTCGTCGAGTACCACGTTCTCTAGCACGGTTCCGAACTTGATGGCGTTCCAGATCACCGGCTCGTTCTTTTCGGAGAGATCGATGCACTTGGCGTAGCATCCGCCCTCGATGTTGAACACGGTGCCGGGGCCCCAGCCATGCTCGTCGTCACCGATCAGGTAGCGCGCCTGGTCGGCGGAGAGCGTGGTCTTGCCGGTACCGGAGAGGCCGAAGAAAAGGGCGGTCTCGCCATCTTCGCCGACGTTGGCCGAGCAGTGCATGGGCAGCACGTCGGAGGCCGGCAGCAGGAAGTTCTGCACAGAGAACATCGCCTTCTTCATTTCACCGGCGTAACGCATGCCGGCGATCAGCACCTTCTGCTGAGCGAAATTGAGGATCACGCAGCCGTCTGAGTTGGTGCCGTCGCGGTCCGGATCACATTCGAAATGCGGTGCGTTGAGGATGGTCCACTCCTGCTTGACCGCGGGGTTGTAGCCCTCGGGACGTACGAACATGGTGCGACCGAAGAGGTTGTGCCAGGCCGTCTCGGTGGTCACCCGCACCGGCAGGTAGTGAGTCGGGTCGCTGCCCACGTGGAGTTCGGAAACGAAGCGTTCACCGCTACCCAGGTATTCCTCGACACGAGCCCAGAGGGCATCGAACTTGCCGGCATCGAAGGGACGGTTGACGCTGCCCCAGTCGATCTCACCGCTGGTGGAGGGCTCGTCGACGATGAAGCGATCCTTGGGCGAGCGGCCGGTACGCTGGCCGGTGTTCACCACCAGGGCGCCGTTTGCGGCCAGATGGCCTTCTCCGCGTGCCACGGCACGCTCGATGAGTTCGGCGCTGCTGAGATTGACGTGTGCTTGAGGAGCGGCTTGGGATGTGGTCATGTCGTTTCCTGGGCCTTGCGGCCGGTTCTCTCTCGTGTGCCAGGCGTCATACGCCATTGCGTTGCGTTTCCGATCGTCCGTGTGCGGATGTATGCCGTCTTGTCTTCTGGCGATCGGCCTTGAGGCGGCGCCATTATGGCAAAAAGGGAGCCGTCAGGAAACGCTAACTTTGACCGAAGTTCTTGTAGTTTTACTACTACATCGGGACATATCGCCGCAGGTTGACCACATCCATGCTTGTGCATTGCAGCAATTCAGATAAACGAACGAGATGACCTGGCAGTCTCGTTCGTTGCGGCAATTACCCGCATCAATGCAGGGTAGGAGGCGGACCATCCTGGGCGAGCAGCAACGCCTCGACTTCGCTCTCAGTGAAGCGGTAATGGGTATGGCAGAAATGGCACTGGGTCTCGATCTCCCCCTGTTCGGCCAGCACGCCACGCAGTTCGTCGGCGCCAAGGGTCAGCAAGGCATCGCCGATTCTCTCCCGCGAGCAGGTACAACCGAAGCGCAGGGACTTGGGTTCGAAGACCCTCACCGTCTCCTCATGGTAGAGCCGATGCAGCAGTTCGCGCTGATCGAGCCCCAGCAGCTCGTCGGTAGTCAAAGTGCGGGCCAACTGAACGGTGCGCTCCCAGGCGTCCTCGTCCTGATTCTGCGACTCGTCCGGCAGCCGCTGCAGCATCAGCCCCCCGGCCCTCGCTCCGTCGGCTCTCAGCCACAGCTGGGTGGGTAGCTGTTCGGACTGGACGAAGTAAGCCTCCAGGCACCCGGCCAGGCTGTCGTGGTCGAGCGCCACGATGCCTTGGTAGCGATTACCCTCGCGCGGGTCGAGGGTGATCACGATATGGCCATCACCGACGAGTTCGCGAAAGTTCGCCTCCCCTTCCGGCAGGGTGGCATTTTCCGTCAGGCGGGCAATGGCGCGCAGCTCGCCACCGGGGTTGGACTCGGCCATCAGCAGCGACAAGGCCCCTTGGCCACGCACCTCGATACTGAGGATACCATCGAGCTTGACCATATCGGTGAGCAGCGCCACGGCAGCCAGCAGCTCGCCCAGCAGGTGGTTGACGGCGGGGGGGTAGCCATGCCGCTCGAGCACCTCGCCATAGGCCTGCTCGAGGGTGACGATCTCGCCACGGACGTTGGTGCGTTCGAACAGGAAACGCTGGATCTGGTCGGTCATATCGATTCCGAAATGAGGTCATTCAGGATGGGCCAGCAGGGACATAGGCTCACTCGTCCTGCTGGCGCTGGAAGCGTTGAATGTCGCGCCGCTGCTTCTTGTCCGGCCGCTTGAGCGGGTGCTGCATGGCCTGGTTGGTCAGTCGCCGGCCTTCGGCCTCTCGCGTGCGGCGCTCGGCGCTTTCGGCCGTCTCGCGATAGAGTTCGCGGGCCTCCGGGGCACCGCGACGCTGGTCGGAAAGCGCCACGACCTCCACCTCCCAGACGTCCCAGCCCTGGGGCACGCGAATCAGGGCGCCCAGTTCGACGTTCTTGCTGGTCTTTGCGCGCCCCCCGTTGTAGTGCACCTTGCCGCCTTCGATGGCTTTCTTGGCCAGCGCACGGGTCTTGAAAAAGCGGGCGGCCCACAGCCACTTGTCGAGTCGTACGCTATCCATCATTCCCTCCTGTCTCGGCTCGGCCCTTCACCCACGTCTTCGCCGCGGCGTACCTCCGAGGGTAGCTCCTGGGGCAGAATCGTGGCGAAGCGGTCCAGGGCAATGAACTCCTCGAGCTCCTTTTCCGGCCGTGTACTATCAGGCTGCTTGATACCGAGCAAGTGACGAATGCCATATTCCCGTGCGCTCTCCAGCACGTCGGGGTTGTCATCGATGAACAGGGTGCGCTTCGGGTCGAAGGGCTCGACCTCCTGCAGTGCGAACCAGAACTCCTGGGCCTCCTTGGGTACGCCGAGGTCGGCCGAGGAGACGATGGCGTCCAGGTAGGCCTCGAGGCCGGTGAGCGGAAGCTTGAGCTCCAGACTCTCGCGGTCGGCGTTGGTCGCCAGCACCACTCTTGGGTGGGCGTTTCTGAGCCACTTGAGGAAATCCAGTGCGTCGCCGCGCAGGCCGATCAGGTGCTGGATTTCGCGCTTGAGGGCGACGATGTCCACGCCCAGCTCGCGGCTCCAGTAGGCGAGGCTGTACCAGTTCAGGGTGCCCCGCTCGCGCAGGATGCGGGTACGTAACTGCTCCTGGCTGGCCTCGTCGAGGCGATGCAGCTCCACGTAGCGCCGCGGCAGGTGTTCCAGCCAGAAATGGCTGTCGAAATGCAGGTCGAGCAGTGTGCCGTCCATGTCCAGCAGAACGGTATCGATGGCGCGCCAGTCGATCATGGGCGACTCCCGGTGACGTCTGAGCGGTGGAAGGCGTGGTATTGTACTCAATGGATACCGGCGGCGCATTCCCGGCAGGTGCCGAACCCGCCCGCACGAAACGGAGCTTCCATGTCCGAGAAGAAGATCTTGCAGAAACCCCAGGTGCTGGCACGCCAATCCGTGGCCAGAAGCCGCCTGTTCCATATCGAAGCCCTGGAGCTGCGCTTCGCCAACGGTGCCGAGCGCACCTTCGAACGCCTGACCGGCAGCGACCAGGGCGCGGTGATGATCATCGCCATGCCCGACCCGGACCATGTGCTGTTGATTCGCGAGTATGCCGCCGGCTTCGAGGATTACGTACTGACCCTGCCCAAAGGGCTGGTGGATCCGGGCGAGGATATCGTCACCGCGGCCAATCGGGAACTGATGGAGGAGTGCGGCTTCGGCGCCCGGCGTATCGAGCCGCTGGTGGAACTGTCACTGGCGCCCAACTACATGCGCCACCGCATGCAGGTGCTGCTCGCCACCGACCTCTATCCCAAGCGCCTGCCCGGAGACGAGCCGGAACCACTGGTGGTCGAGACCCACGCCCTCGAGGAGCTGCCGGCCCTGTTGATGCGCGACGACTTCCACGAGGCGCGGGCCATCGCCGCGCTGTTCATTGCCCGCGACACCCTGCGCGAACGCCGCGGCAAGGAGGCACCGCTGAGCTGGTAGTCGGGCCGGCCCGAGCGCTCAACCGTGACGATGCAACTGACGTAAATTGCCGTTGCCCTCCTTGAGACGGATCCAGCGGCTCTGGCGATAGCTGTCGAGCCCCGCCTCCAGCAGAGTCATGACCTCGATTCCTTCCTCCACGCTGACCGGTACCGGCGCACCGCTCACCAGCGCCTCGACGATGCCGGCGTAGTAGGCCAGGTAATCGCCCGGCAGCCCCGGATGCTCGCGAGTAACCAGCTTGCCGTCGTCATCCCCGGCCAGGGTCAGTTGGCCGGGGCGAGGGTCGATGCCCCAGTCGCGCGTGGGGATAAGGCCTTCCTTCAGCCAGTTCTCCTGGGGGTCGCGGCCATACTTGACGAAGCTGCCCCGGGTACCGTGCAGGGCCTGCTGCGGCGTCGGTTCCGCCACCAGCGAACTGGCTCGCAGGGTGACCCGGAGCGTGTCGTATTCCAGCAGCGCATGAAACTCGTCATCCACTTGAGCACCATCCCGCGCCGCCATCAGGTCGAGCAGGATCGCACGCGGCATACCGAACAAGGTACGCGTCTGGTCGAGCAGATGGGAGCCCAGGTCGTACCAGATACCGCTGCCCGGCTTGTGCTGTTCGCGCCAGCGATCGGCCACCGTGGGCCGGAAGCGGTCGAAGCGCAGTTCGAGCGAAACCGGTCGCCCCACGCTGCCCTCCTCGACCAGCTTATGCAAGGTACGGAAATCGCTATCCCAGCGGCGGTTGTGAAACACGCTGATCATGCACTCGGCCTTGTCGGCCTCGGCCTTGAGCAGTCGCGCCTCGGACAGCGAGACGGTGAATGGCTTGTCGACCACCAGGTGCTTGCCGGAGGCAAGCGCCGCCTTGGCCAGCGGATAGTGGGTCTCGTTGGGGCTGGCGATGACCACCAGGTCGATATCCGGGCGGGCGAATAGCGCCGCAGCCTTGGGCAGCACCTCGACTTCGGGCAGCGTTTCATGCACCCGCTCGGCCGAGCTGCTGACCACGGCCAGCAATTCCAGCCCAGGCGTGGCCTGGATCAACGGGGCGTGAAAGATCCGGCCGGCTGTGCCAAAACCGATCAGGCCGACACCGAAGGTCTGCTTGCGCATGTCATCGTTCCTTACTGCTGCATGAAAAAGCTCGCCGTGACGAACCGGGCCTGAGCCCGGTTCGTCACTCGCGTCAATCGAGCTTGGAGAGATCTCTCACCGCCCCCTTGTCGGCGGAAGTCGCCAACAGGGCATAGGCCTTGAGCGCCGCCGACACCTTGCGCACGCGCTCAATGCTGGGTTTCCAGGCCTGATTGCCGCGCGCCTCCTCGGCTTCGCGTCGCGCCGCCAGCTCGTCGTCGGAAAGCTTGACGTCGATACGCCGGTTGGGGATGTCGATACGGATGATGTCTCCGGACCGCACCAGGCCGATGGCCCCGCCTGCTGCCGCTTCGGGGGAAACGTGACCGATGGAAAGACCTGAAGTACCGCCGGAGAAGCGGCCATCGGTGAGCAGGGCACACGCCTTGCCCAACCCCTTCGACTTCAGATACGAGGTGGGGTAGAGCATCTCCTGCATGCCTGGCCCACCTTTCGGCCCTTCGTAGCGGATGACGACGACCTCGCCCTCCTTCACCAGGCCGGCGAGGACGTGCTCGACGGCTTGGTCCTGGGACTCGACCACATGGGCCGGCCCCTCGAAGACCAGGATGGAGTCGTCGACACCGGCGGTCTTCACCACGCAGCCGTCCACGGCAATGTTGCCGTAGAGTACCGCCAGCCCCCCCTCTCGGGAGAAGGCATGCTCGAGATCGCGGATGCAGCCGCCCGCACGATCACCGTCGAGGCTCGGCCAACGCGCGCTCTGGGAAAACGCCACCTGGGTCGGCACGCCGCCGGGGCCAGCCTTGAAGAACTCCACCACTTCGGGACTGGGGCTGCGCATGATGTCCCACTCGTCCAGCGCCTCCTTGAGGCTATCGCCGTAGACGGTGGGCACGCGTGTGTCGAGCACGCCTGCGCGGTCGAGTTCGCCGAGGATCGCCATGATGCCGCCGGCGCGATGCACGTCCTCGATATGATACTTCTGGGTGTTGGGCGCCACCTTGCACAGCTGCGGCACTTCCCGCGACAGCCGGTCGATGTCGGCCAGGGTGAAGTCGATCTCCGCCTCCTGGGCGGCGGCCAGCAGGTGCAGGATGGTGTTGGTGGAACCGCCCATGGCGATGTCCAACGTCATGGCGTTCTTGAACGCCGCCTTGGAGCCGATGGCGCGGGGCAGCAAGTGGGCTTCGTCGCCCTCGTAGTAACGCTTGGCCAGCTCGACGATGCGATGGCCGGCGGTCTCGAACAGGCGACGACGATCGGCATGGGTAGCAAGCACGGTGCCGTTGCCCGGCAGCGCCAGGCCCAGCGCTTCGGTCAGGCAGTTCATCGAGTTGGCGGTGAACATGCCGGAGCAGCTGCCGCAGGTGGGGCAGGCGCTGCGCTCCACCTCGGCCAGGGTCTCGTCGTCCACCGAGTCGTCGGCGGCCATGACCATGGCATCGACCAGATCGAGGCCGTGGTCGAGCAGCTTGGTCTTGCCCGCTTCCATGGGGCCGCCGGAGACGAAGATCACCGGGATGTTGAGGCGCATGGCGGCCATCAGCATCCCCGGAGTGATCTTGTCGCAGTTGGAGATGCACACCAGGGCGTCGGCGCAGTGGGCGTTGACCATGTACTCGACGCTGTCGGCGATGATGTCGCGGCTCGGCAGCGAGTAGAGCATGCCGTCGTGGCCCATGGCGATGCCGTCGTCCACGGCGATGGTGTTGAACTCCTTGGCTACCCCGCCGGCCTTCTCGATCTCCCGCGCCACCAGTTGGCCCATGTCCTTGAGGTGCACGTGCCCGGGCACGAACTGCGTGAAGGAGTTGGCCACGGCGACGATCGGCTTGTGGAAGTCCTCGTCCTTCATGCCGGTGGCACGCCACAGGGCGCGGGCACCGGCCATGTTGCGGCCGGCGGTGGTGGTTCGGGAGCGATATTCGGGCATGGTGTCCTCTTCGTGCGCGTTCGCGCTATACGGTTAACGCCGTCTCTGCCACCCGCGGGCGGCGACGGTCTAGGTCTGAAATCAATCCGATTCTGTCATGCACGAGCCGGGGCGGCTAGATTAGATTAATAGAGGGCTATCGTTGCCCAGCGGCTCGGTACCATAGAGCACCCAGACATCCAGCGCCGGCCCCAGGTCCTCGAGCAGGCGCAGCTCATCTGAGTGATCGTCGAATACCTGCCGGGCGCAGATGCCCGCCTCGAAGCGGCCAGCCAGCAGCCCCTCGGCCACCGCCGCGGTGGTGGGCGAATCGATCTGCACTTCGAAAGACGAAAGATCGGTGTAGTAGCGAGTGGCCGGCTGGCGTGCCACCTGCCGCGGCTCGGCGACCTCGCGCCGCGCCAGCAGCGCCAGCGGGTGGCTACCGGCAACGAAGGCGTCCATCGGAAAGGCGCGGTGCATATAGCGCCCTACGCAGTCTGCATGGCTGAAGTGGGCAGTGCATTGCAATACCCGATCCACCTCGCCCGCCACCAGCGCCGCGAACGCCGCGGGGAACTCGTCGAACAGCCTCACCTGCGCATCGGCAAGCCCGCGAGCCGCGAGGTAGCGCCGCAACACCAGCACGTGGTTGCTGGCCTCGGGACCCAGCGTCGCAACGATCATTACACCTCCTCAGAAGTTCAGCTCAAAACACGAAGATCACCAGCGCCCCGGCTGCGACCAGCACCAGCCGCAGCCAGATGGCACGACGTGCGATCACCCCGTAGGAGATAGCAGCGAGGCCCAGCGCGATCTTGAGCGCATCGAAGATCGCCCAGAGCGGGTCGAAGGCCAGGCGGATCACGTCGGGATTGGCGACCATGGCCAACGGAATGATGTAGAGCCCGATGCCCAGCGCCATGGCCTTCATCGCCACCTTGAGCCAGTTCTCTCCCACCATGCCGGCGGCAATGAACACCCCGCCACACACCGGCGGCGTGATGGTCGAGAGCAGGGCGAACCAGAACACGAACAGGTGCGCCAGCAGCGGCTCGAGCCCCAGCGCGGTGAGCGCAGGTCCTGCCACCGAGACGCAGATCACGTAGGCCGCCGTGGTCGGCACCTCCATGCCCAGCACCAGGCAGGCCAGCGCGGTGAGCAACAGGGCCGGCCACAGCATTTCATTCGAGAGCGACAGGATGCCGGAGGTGATCTTGACGCCGAGCCCGGTCAGCGAGAGTACACCGATCACCAGCGAAGCACAGATGATGATGGCGCCGATTACCGCCACCTGGCGGCCGGCGGTGACCACGGCCTCGGCCATTCGCGTAGCAAAACCGCGCAGGGAGAAGGTCAGCGTCACGTCGAAGAACAGCAGCAGCATGCCGGCGAAGATGGCGACACTCGCCGCGTACTGGGGCGTAAATCCGCCGAGGAAGATACGCTCGAGCAGCAGCACGAAGGGCACGGCGAAGAACAGCGAGGTGATCATCACCTCCTTGCCGCTGGCGCGGTCTGCCGCCGCCATGGGGCGCAGGTCGTGGCGGGTGGCATAGGCATTGATGCCCATCCACACGGTGGTGAAGTAGAGAATCGCCGGCAGCAGCGCCGCCGCCATGATCTGGGTGTAGGGCGTGCCGGTGAGTTCGACCATGACGAAGGCGCCCGCCCCCATCAGTGGCGGCATGATCTGCCCACCGGAGGAGGCCACGGCCTCGACGCCGCCGGCCAGGGTTCGCGGGTAACCCAACCGCACCATGGAGGGAATGGTAATGGCACCGGTCGAAGCCACGTTGGCCGAGGCCGAGCCGGAAATCGAACCCATCAGCGCCGAGGAGATCACCGCCACCTTGGCCGCGCCACCAGTCAGACGACCGGCACAGGCGCTGGCCATGTTCATGAAGCCGCGCCCCGCCTCGCCGGCATTGAGCACCGCGCCGAAGATGACGAAAATCGCCACCACGCCCACGCTGACCCCGGTGAGCGAACCCCACAGGCCGCTCTCGGCGATGGTCAGGGTACCGACGAAGCTCCGCATCGGCAGCCCCGGGTGGCCGAACTGGCCGGGAATGTGCTCGCCGAATACCGCATAGGCCAGCGCCGCCACCGCCACCAGCGGCAGCGGCCAGCCGATCGCTCGGCGAGCCGTTTCCAGGGTCAGCACGATCAGGAAGGCACCGAGCGCCATCTGGAAATCGTTGTCGATGAAGCCGTACTGGGTCGCCAGGGCTTCCTCGTTGAAGGCGATATAGCCGCAGGCGGCAATGCCGAGCCCGGTCAGCAGCCAGCCACTCCAGCGCTCGAAGGGCGAGCGGGCGGAAAAGATCAGGATCCAGGGCAACGCCAGCGCCATGTGAATCGGCCGGCTGACCAAGGCCGGTGCCAGGCCATAAAAGATCAACCCCAGGTGGAAGGCGACCGTGATCGCCCCCAGGAGCACCCAGATAGGATGAAGACGCGGCACGTCGTTGCCGACGGCCGAGCCGGCCGTCGGTGAAGCGGAAAACATCGATTGCATACCAAGCCTTTGGCTCAGGGCCGGCGACGGCAGACAACCGGGCCAGCCCAGCAAGCCGGGGTTAGGGAAATGCTGAACAAATCGACGAGCGGAGTGAAGCGCAAGGCGCACGGGGCGCAGGAACCGGAGCCTATGCGGTATAGGTGAGGATTCCGCGTACCGCGCAACGCAGCGATTTGCCCGCATAGGCATTTGTACAGCGTTTTCTTAGCGCAACTCGTCGGGGATTTCTATGCCGGCTTCGTCGTAATAGCGCACGGCGCCCGGGTGCAGGGTACCGGCAATGTTGCCGATCATGTCATGGGTGATGCTGCCCCACCAGGCGGTCTCCTCGGCCATGGCGTCGCGCCGCTCCCAGAAGGTCTTGGTCAGAGTGTAGGCAGTCTCGTCATCCATGCCGGTAGTGGTGTAGGCGATCACCGGCAGCGAGGTGGTGTGCACGTCCTGGTCGACGCCGGCATAGGTGCCGGCCGGGATGGTCTGGCGCGCCGCACCGGTCTGCTCGATCTGCTCGTCGCTGAGGCTGACCAGACTGACCGGCATGCTGGCCGCGGTCTCGATCACGTTGGGCGTGGGATAAGAGCTCGCCGTGACGAAGGCGTCGATCTGGCCGTTCTTCAGGGCATCGGGGCCGCTGCCGATCTCGGCATTGGCGACACGTACCTTGTCCAACATGTCGAACAGTTCCAGGTAGCGCTCGGCCTCGCGGGCACCGAAGGTACCACGCCCGATCAGCACGTGCTTGCCCTCGAGGTCCTCCAGGCCGATCACGCCCTCGTCGCCGGCCGCCACGAAGTGCATGGTGATGGCGGGAATCGGGAATAGCCCGCGAATCTCCTGGAAGCGCGGGCTCTGGCGTTCGGCGAAGGGCCCCTCGCCGGCCATGGCCTGATCGACCAATCCCGGCGGGGTGGTGAAGACATAGTTGCCCTGACGCGCCATGACCTCCATGACGTTCTGCACCGAGCCCTGGCTCTCCTCCAGGGTCAGCACGATGTCACCGTCGGTTCCCCGGCGAATCGCCTCGGAAAGCTCGACCCCCATCTGGTAGTAGGCGGTACCCGCCGAGGCGGACTTGTAGGTCACCCGCGTCTCGGCCTGGGCGGAAAACGCACTGACGCCGATCAGCATGGCGGCAGTAGATATCATCAGAGTGCGGGTGAAGACGTGCTTGCGGTTCGGCATGAAACTCTCCCTTGAGTGTCCGGCATCGCTGAGCGATGTCTTTGTTGTAATGAACAAGAATGGTGCAGTTATCGGGAAATATCCTGAAAAACCTATAATGCCGATTTTCTGACCCAAGGGAAATTTAGTATTTCGCCATGCATGTCACTGGCGAATTGGGCGCCGCCGGGAAAGGACGCCGTTTCCCGGTAGCGCCGCTTCAGTTCACAAGTGGAAGGCAATCCTGGCCACGTCCTGGTAACGCTTGGCGAAGTGCACCGTCATGTCCTCCTTGAGGAAGTCGGGCAGTTCGTCGTAGTCGCGGCGGTTGGCTTCCGGCAGGATCACTTCGAAGATCTTGCTGCGCCGGGCGGCGATGATCTTCTCGCGAATGCCACCCACCGGCAGCACCTGTCCGGTCAGGGTCAGCTCGCCGGTCATCGCCAGCGGCCGGTCGATGCCCTGATGCCGCCCCAGCGACAGCAGCGCCGTGGTCATGGTCACGCCCGCCGAGGGACCGTCCTTGGGCGTGGCGCCCTCGGGCACGTGAAGGTGGACGAAGGCCGAGTCGAAGAAATCGGTTTCGACGCCATATTCGGCGAGATGGCCCAACGCATAGCTGTAGGCGATATTGGCCGACTCCTGCATCACCTCACCGAGCTTGCCGGTGAGCTTGAAACCGCGGGTCAGCGAATGCACCTTGCCTGCCTCAATGGGCAAGGTGGCACCGCCCATCGAGGTCCAGGCCAGGCCGGTAACGACCCCCTCGCCCTTGAGCACCTGCTCCTGGCGGAACAGCGGCGCGCCGAGGAACTCCTCGAGGTTCTTGACCGAGATGCGCACCGACTCCTGATCGCCCTCGAGCAGCTTGACCGCGGACTTGCGCACGATGCTGTGCAGCTGTTTCTCGAGCTGACGCACGCCGGCCTCCCTGGCGTAGCCCTCGATCACCTGGCGCAGCGCCGCATCGGTGAGATTGATGCGCCTCTTCGGGATCTTGTCGCGTTCGAGCAGCTTGGGCCACAGGTGATGCTTGGCGATCGCCACCTTCTCCTCGGCGATGTAGCCGGACAGGCGGATCTGCTCCATGCGGTCGAGCAGCGGCCCGGGGATCGAGTCAAGGGTATTGGCGGTACACACGAACAGAACCTTGGAGAGATCCAGGCGCACGTCGAGATAGTGGTCGAGAAAATCGACGTTCTGCTCGGGATCGAGCACCTCGAGCAGCGCCGAGGCCGGGTCGCCCTGGAACGACTTGCCGAGCTTGTCGATCTCGTCGAGCATGATCACCGGGTTCTCTACCTCGACCTCCTTGAGCGCCTGCACCAGCTTGCCCGGCATGGCGCCGATGTAGGTGCGGCGGTGGCCCTTGATCTCGGCCTCGTCACGCATGCCGCCCACCGAGAAGCGGTAGAATTCCCGCCCCAGCGCCTCTGCGATGGAACGGCCGACCGAGGTCTTGCCCACCCCGGGCGGGCCGACCAGCAGCAGGATCGAGCCGCCCACATCGCCCTTGAAAGTGCCTTCGGCGAGGAACTCGATGATGCGCTCCTTGACGTCCTTGAGGCCGTCGTGGTCGCGATCGAGCACCGTCCTGGCGTGGGCGAGGTCGAGCTGGTCCTGGCTGCGCACGCCCCACGGCATCGAGGTCAGCCAATCCAGGTAGTTGCGGGTGGTGCCGTACTCCGGCGAGCCGGTCTCCAGCACCGAAAGCTTGTCGAGCTCCTCCTCGATACGGGTCAGCACCTTGGGCGGCACCACCAGCCCCTCAAGGCGGTCGCGGAAGGTATCGACGTCGTTCTCGCGGTCGTCCTTGGAGATTCCCAGCTCGCGCTGGATCACCTTGAGCTGCTCGCGCAGGAAGAACTCGCGCTGGCGCTCCTGCATCTGGGCGTTGACCTGCTCGCTGATCTCTGTCTGCAGCTGGGCGACGTCGATCTCCTTGCGCAGCAGCGGCAGCACCTTCTCCATGCGCGCCTGCACCGGCAGGGTCTCGAGCACGGTCTGCAACTCGCGCCCCTTGGCCGAGGTGATGGCAGCGGCAAAATCGGTCAGCGGCCCCGGCTCGTGAGGGCTGAAACGGTTGAGGTAGTGCTTCAACTCCTCGCCGTAGAGCGGGTTGATCGGCAACAGCTCCTTGATGCCGTTGATGATTGCCATGGCATAGGCGCGGGTCTCGTCCTCGTCGGCCTTGACCGGCTCGCGCGGGTAGCTGACCTCGACTAGGTACGGCGGCTCCTTCGACAGCCAGCGCTGGATGCGAAAGCGGCGCAGGCCTTGAGCGATGAACTGCAGCTGCCCCTCCTCGCCGTGCATCTTGTGCACCTTTACTGCCGTGCCGATCTCGGGGAAATGATCATGACCGAGCTCATCCACCGCCTTGTCACCGACGAAGGCCACACCCAGCGTATGGTGAGGCGTGTTGCCGACCCGGCGCATGGTTTCCTCCCAGCGCTCGCGGTTGATGACCAGCGGCTGGACCTGGGCGGGGAAGAAGGGGCGGTTGTGGATCGGCAGCAAATAGATGCGCTCGGGCAGGTAGTCGCTGGCGGGAATGACGGCGTTGGCGACCTGGTCCACTTCGCCATCGGAACCCAGCGCCCCATCGGAATCCATCCTTGCCTGCTGCCAGTTGTGCTCGTCCTGATCGTGATCGCTCATGAAATCCTCGTCCTGAAGCTATGAAAGCCGGATACACACTGAGCTGAGCAATGTGGGCGATAGCGGCCAACTTCAAGTCGCGGGTCTATACCGAGCGATCAATAAGGATTGCTGCGACAGCAGGCTAGCGCCACAAGGGAGGCAGCGGACGACTATTGACGCGCACCTGTCCCCGCCCGATATCGATCTCCAGCGTACGAGTATCCAGCGGCAGACCGAGCCATAACGCAACCACGGTGGGCAACTCGTGCCAGGTGAAATCGCCATCGAGGCGCTGCCGCCAGCGCTCCCTGACGGCTGGCTCTTCGAGCCCGGCCAGACTGAGCGTCTCCCACCGGCGTCCATCGAAGAACAATGAGCCATCGACTCTTGCAGCCAACCCCAACATCGGGCTATTCAGCTCGAGGCGCTTCAGGTCGAGACGCGGCGAGTCCTGCAAGGTTGCCAGCAGGTGGGGTTCGAGCTCTGCCAGCAAGGCATCCCGGCCGCCTTCGTGGCGACCGCTGGCGGCCAGCTCGCGCAACCGCAACATGGTGCCACGAATCGCATCGGCGTTGAGGCGTGAAAGCTCGGCTTCCAGCTGTCCGGTCAACAGGACCTGTTCAGCCGTATGAATTTCGCCCAGGTCGAGATCGAGCTGCATGCGAAGTTCCTGATCGTCCAGCGATATGCGATTCGCCAGGCGGAGAGCGGTAGTATCGAGTTCCAGTTGGGGCTGGTGCCAGGAGAGCGATTCGATCTGCAGCCGATCCTCCTGGGTGAAGGAGTGCGCATCCTCGGTGTAGGCGTACTGGCTGTTGAGAGTGGCGGGGCCGATCTCCAACCGGACGGCACCGTCACTGAGCGTCCACGACTCGAGCTGGGCACGCAGCCGCCAGTTGCCCTGTTCACCACTGAAGCGCAGGCGTCCACCTTCGAAGGTGAGTTCCCGCTCCTGCTGAGTGATGCGCAGGGGAGAGAGCTCGATCCTGCCTTCGAAGATGCCATTCAGGGTATGGTAACTGGCCTCCCACTGGGGCGGAGAGGATACCAGTGAATCGCCGAACAGAGGCACCCCGTCGGGGCCATGGCGCAGCTTCGCCTCACCGTCGAGATGCGTACTGAGTATTCCATGACGGGCACGGTAGGACAGCTCCAGTTGCCACGTCTGGCCCAATAGCGGCGCCAGATGAATGCGCCCGCTCGAAGCCAGCCAGCCCTGCTCCACCTCTACGCGCTTGATGTCGATCTCACCACGCGCTTCCAGGTCGGCGAGTGTACGTACCATCTCGCGCTCGAACAGCCAGCTCGAGACTGCCTGGCCTGCCAGCCAGGCAAGCAGCAGCACGAACAGCAGCGGGACGATGAGCCGTTCCTTGCGCATTGCTTTCGCCTCCCTGTTTTTTGCTTGCGCCAGCCCGTTCAGACCAAGATGCAGTGTAACCTAGTGCAACCAGAGCCAGAGGTGCATCGTGCTCCAGGCGTAGATGGCTGCGAGAACATCATCGATCATGATGCCGAACCCACCCGCTACGCGGCGGTCGGCCCAGCGGATCGGCCACGGCTTGAAGACGTCGAAGATGCGGAACAGCACGAACCCCCACAGTGCCGCTTCCCAGGAGAACGGCACGGCGGCCATGGTGATCCAGTAGCCGACAAACTCATCCCATACGATACCGGAGTGATCGTGAACGCCGAGATCGCGGGACGTCTTGTCGCATAGCCAGACTCCCGCGACGAAGGAAACCGTCACCAGCGACAAGTACCAGCCCAACGGCAGCTCCGAGAGCAGCCAGTAGAAGGGGATCGCCGCCAAGGTGCCGAAGGTACCCGGCGCCCAAGGCACGCCGCCGCTGCCCAGGCCGAAGGCGAAGAAGTGAACGGGGCGCCGCCAGACGCTCTGCGGACAGCGGTTCATGACTCACCTCCGCGGAAGTGCTGCCAGCCATGGGCACCGTCGAGGTCGACGCCCGACACACCGGCATCAGCGCAGACCGTACCGATCGCCGTAAGTGTCAGGCCTTGCCCCGCCAAGCGCCGCTGGGCTTCTTCCAGGGCTTCGCCAGGCAGGCTCACCAGCAGCTCGTAGTCGTCGCCACCGCACAGCGCGGCGCGATAGGCCCCTGGCTCGCCCAGCACCTCACTCAAGCCTGCTGCCAGGGGTAATGCCTCGGGTTCGAGCCGTGCCCCAACGCCCGATGCGGCCAGGATGTGCTCGAGGTCGGCAAGCAGGCCGTCGGAGATGTCGATGGCGGCATGAGCCAGGCCACGCAGTGCCAGGCCGGCCGCAAGTCTCGGCGTGGGCCTGAGGTAACGGGCCAGCAGCGGATGGCCGAGGTCGCGCTCGCCGCGCTGCCAGAGCGCCAGCCCCCCTGCCCCACCACCGAGAGCACCCGTCACCGCCAGCACATCGCCAGGGCGTGCGCCGCCGCGAGTCAGCGCCTCGCCAACGGGCACTTCGCCCATCACGGTCACGCCAACGGCGAGTGCGCCACGGGTTACGTCGCCCCCCACCAGGGCCGTACCACTGGCCTGGCACAGCGAGTGGAAACCGTGAGCGAATTCCGCCAGCCACGCCTCGTCGTCGTTCTCGAGCGCCAGCGCCATCAGGCACCAGCGCGGCTCGGCCGCCATCGCCGCCAAGTCGCTCAGGCTTACCGCCAGGGCCCGATAGCCGATCGCCTCGGCCGGTGCATCGGCAGGAAAGTGCACATTGGCTACCGAGGTGTCGACACTGACTGCCAGCTGCCGTCCCGGCCGCGGAGCGAGCAGCGCACAATCGTCACCCACGCCAAGCGGCACGCCCGCATCCGGGCCGGGTGCAGCGGGAGTGAAATGACGGGCGATCAGTTCGAATTCACTGGCCACCGATGGCACCTTCAGCCGCGACGCGCCCTGACCTCGGCGCTTCGCAACCGGGCGGCCAGCTTGTCGAGGATGCCATTGACGTACTTATGTCCATCGGTAGCGCCAAAGGACTTGGCGAGCTCGACGCCTTCGTTGATCGCAACGCGATAGGGCACCTCCAGCCGGCGGCTGAGTTCATAGGCACCCAGACGCAGGATGGCCAGTTCGATGGGGTCCAGCTCCACCAGGCGGCGATCCAGCAGCGGTGCGATGGAGGCATCCAGGTCGTCACGGAGGCGCACCACGTTGTGCAGCAGCTCGTGGAACAGGGCCAGATCGGCGATCTGCATCACCTTGGCCCAGTTCTCGTGGTCTTCGAGGTCGTCATCGGGCTGCTGACTGCGGAATTCGGCCTCGATGGCCGCCGCCGACTTGCCGGTCATGTGCCACTGGTAGAGGCCTTGTACCGCCAATTCGCGGGCCGCGCGTCGCGCCTGCTGGCTCGCCGACGGGGTGCGCTGCGGACGCGAGTCACTCATGCCTGCTCTCCGCGCTGCGAAACGTCATCACCGAAACCGCGCATCAGCGAGACCATCTCCATGGCGGCCATGGCGGCTTCGGCCCCCTTGTTGCCAGCCTTCGTGCCGGAGCGCTCGATGGCCTGCTCGATCGAGTTGACCGTCAGCACACCGTTGGCGATGGGCGTGTCGAACTCGAGCTGCAAATTGCCCAGCGCTGTATTGCAGCCGCCCGCCACGTACTCGAAGTGGGGCGTGCCGCCGCGAATCACCGCCCCCAGAGCAATCACCGCATCGGGGCGCACCACCTGAAGGGCACGTTTTACCGCCAACGGCAGTTCCCAGGCACCCGGCACGTGAACGATATCGATATTCTCGGCATCCACGCCGTGACGCACCAGGCTATCCACAGCGCCTTCGACCAGGCTGTCGACAACATGATGGTTGAAGCGCCCCACCACGATCACGTAGCGACCGTTGACGTCGACGAAGTCGCCTTCCAGTTGAGACAGGGTATGCATCGCTAATTCCTGAAAATGGTCCTGCTGAATGATACGGATCTTGCTGAAGTCGAGCGGGCCGGCAGCACAAGCCGGGCTCCTTCAACACCTTGGCAACCTCGGCTCAGTCCTGGGCGGACGTCCCCTCTTCACCCGGCGCGATCAGCTCGACCACTTCCAGGTCGAAGCCGGACAGCGCCGAGAACTTCCACGGTGAGCTGAGCAGCCGCATGCGCCCCACCCCGAGGTGCCGCAGAATCTGCGAGCCGGTGCCGATGGTGAGGTAGTTGCCGGCGCCGTCGGAGTCGCTGGTACGCGGCAGGCGGCGGCGCTCCAGAAAGACTTCCAACTGGTCGCGAAAGTCCTGATGCGGCCGGCCATCGTCGAGCAGCACGAACACTCCGTGCTCGACTCGGGCGATCTCTTCCAGTGCGCTGTGGGTCGTCCAGTTGCGGTTCTCGCCCTTCTGCAGACCCAGCAGGTCGCGCATGGCATCGGCCAGATGCACGCGCACCGTGGTCAGGTTGTCGGGGCTCGGCTCGCCCTTCACCAGTGCCACATGGTGTGCATTCTGGATCCGGTCGTGAAAGACATGCAGGGTCAGCTTGCCTACAGCCGTATCGACCGGCGTGGACTCGACCGGCTCGACCGTTTGCTCGTTGTGGATACGATAGTGAATCAGGTCGGCGATGGTGCCCATCTTGAGGCCGTGCTCGGCGGCAAAGCGCTCGAGTTCGGGGCGACGGGCCATGCTGCCGTCGTCGTTCATGACCTCGCAGATCACGCCGCTTGGGTCGAAACCGGCGAGGGCGGCAAGATCACAGGCTGCTTCGGTATGGCCGGCACGGCGCAGCACGCCGCCTGGTTCCGCCATCAGCGGGAAAATATGCCCCGGCTGGACGATGTCCTCGGCACGAGCGTTACGCGCCGCAGCCACCTGCACGGTGCGCGCCCGATCGGCGGCCGAGATACCGGTAGTGACACCTTCCGCGGCCTCAATGGAGAGCGTGAACTTGGTGCCGAAACCTGAACCGTTGTCGCTCACCATCAGCGGCAGCTTGAGACGCTCGCAGCGCTCGCGGGTCATCGGCATGCAGATCAGGCCGCGCGCGTGGCGCGCCATGAAGTTGATATGCTCGGCCTCGACCTTCTCGGCGGCCATGATGATATCGCCTTCGTTCTCGCGATCCTCATCGTCCATGAGGATCACCATCTTGCCCTGACGGATGTCCTCGATCAGGTCTTCGATGGGAGCCAGGCCCCCGGGGGAAGATTGCACGCTGGAATCTCCGAATGTTCGAACGACGTCATGGGCGACAGTGCACCGCAACAGAACGTTGCAGCCGATATCGCACCACGTTGAATGGGCGTCAGAGTACATTGGCGCGGCTTCGGGCGCCAGTAGCGAGTATATTGGCGCGGCTTCGGGCGCCAGTAGCGAGTACATTGGCGCGGCTTCAGGCGCCAGTAGCGAGCCCCCTTCTCCTCACTCCTGCCTGCGCTCCGGCCGCGCCGTGATGCGCCAGTCGCGGCCGACCGCGCGGATGTCGAGAATCTCCAGCGGGCGCTGCTGTGACATGCGCGTCAGCCCCGGCAAGGCGAACAGCGGGCGTGCCTCGCCGCCGAGCAGGGTCGGCGCCACGAACAACTGCATCTCGTCGACCAGATCGGCGTCCAGCATGGCGCCGGCAAGCGTAGCGCCGGTTTCCAGCAGCAGTTCGTTGACCAACTCCTGCTCGGCCAGATAGCGCAGCAGCGCATGCAGATCGACGCGCCCTCTCTCGCCGGCCGGCAGCACCAGCACTTCGGCGCCTGCCGCCTCGAGGCGTGCACGACGCTGCGAATCGTAACCCGATACGGTTGCCACCAGGGTGCGCCCCGGCTCGCGCAGGCAGGCGGCGGCCTGGGGCAGGCGCAGTTGAGTATCGACAACGACACGCAGCGGCTGGCGCTCGGCAATGGCCTCGGCATCGTCGATGCCCAACTGATCCGCCCTGACCGTCAGCCGCGAATTGTCGAAGATGATCGAATCGATACCGGTCATGACCGCGCTGGCGCTGGCCCTCAGCCGCTGCACCTCGGCACGGGCGTGGGGCCCGGTGATCCATTGCGACTCCCCCGACTGCATGGCGGTGCGGCCGTCCAGACTCATGGCCATTTTCAGGCGAACGTATGGGCGCAGGCGCGTCATGCGCGAGATGAAGCCGGAATTGAGTGACCTCGCCTCCTCCTCGAGCAGTCCCACCTCCACCTCGATGCCTGCCTCACGCAGCATGGCGATGCCACGTCCGGCCACCTCGGGGTTGGGGTCCTGCATGGCCACCACGACGCGATCGACGCCAGCCTCGATCAGCGCCACCGCACAAGGGCCTGTGCGTCCCTGATGGGAGCAGGGCTCCAGTGTCACATAGGCGGTGGCGCCACGGGCAGTCTCCCCGGCCATGCGCAGCGCATGAATCTCGGCATGCGGCTCGCCGGCGCGCTCGTGCCAGCCTTCGCCGACCAAGCGCCGGTCCTTGACCAGCACACAGCCCACGCGCGGGTTGGGATGGGTGGTATAGAAGCCGCGGCGGGCGAGCTGAAGCGCCCTGGCCATCCAGGCAGCATCTGTCGGCTTGGCCATATCTCTCCTATATCATTAGTCTTCCGCGGTACCGGGCGGGAAACCAGGCTCCTGGGAGAGACGGTCGATCTCGGCGCGAAACTCGTCGATATCCTGGAACCGTCGATAGACCGAGGCGAAGCGAATGTAGGCCACCTGATCCAGGCGCTTGAGTGCCTGCATCACGGCCTCGCCGATATCGCGCGCCTGGATCTCGCGCTCGCCGGTGGCCCGCAGGCGATGGCGAATCCGCTCCACTGCCGCCTCGATGGCTTCGGCACTTACCGGGCGCTTCTCCAGGGCACGCAGCATGCCGGCGCGCAGCTTGTGCTCGTCGAAAGTTTCCCGGGAACCATCGGATTTCACCACTCTGGGCATTACCAGTTCGGCGGTCTCGTAGGTGGTGAAGCGCTCACCGCAATCGGTGCACTGGCGGCGTCGGCGCACTTGATCGCCCTCCGCCACCAGGCGGGAGTCGGTCACGCGGGTATCATGGGCGCCACAGAAGGGGCAATGCATGGTATCGATCCGAACGAGGAGCGGGGCGACCCGTTGGTCGCGCATGGTCATGAGTATGAGCTTGTTGACCCGATATTGTACCCGCTCCCCTGCTGGTCGCCCAGCACAGGCATTCGCCATGCTGCCGGGCGGATCTCAGAAAGGCGTCAGTGGTCGTGTCCATGCCCATGATTGTCGCCATGGGCATCGCTATGGTCATGCCCATGGCTGCCCTCCCCATCCACGACGATGCGCCTGACCGGCGCTTCGAGCCGCTGTGACTCGCCCGATTCGAACCTGAGCTCGATTTCGACGGGCTCGCCTTCCATCAGCGGTGCGGTCAACCCGATCAGCATCATGTGCAGTCCACCCGGCGCCATCTCCGCGCTACCTCCAGCGGGCACGACGATCTGCGGCACCTGGCGCATCTGCATCACCCCGTCCACGTTCACATGGTTATGCAGCTCCGCTGCTTCTGCTGCCGGCGATTCCGCCGCCACCAGGACGACCTCCCGTTCGCCCGGATTGCGCAGCGTCATGAAGGCAGCGGTGGCCTGTGAGCCGGGCGGTACGGCACGCACCTGTGCCTCTTCGACGATCAACGGATCGGCCAGCGCCGACAGCGATACCAACAACAGACCGACAGCGGCCAGCAGCGCACGGGGCAGCATCATATGGGGGCTCCTTGTTGTATCGTTGAGCATTGGTCATGGATTAGCAGCGACAGCATACTACGACGCTTGCAGGCCAGTGGCCCGGTGCGTCAACCCGACACCCCATACCACCTCGCAGCCATTGACTGCCTCATCTCGGCTGTTTACCCGAGGCGGCTTCAAATTTTTCAGGGCAACTCACTCTCAAGGAAACGAACATGGTTTTTCGCCTCACGCTATTGACTGCCGCCCTGGCCATTCCCACCTTTGCCACGACGCTGCAAGCCGACGACTGGCCGGCGCCCGTTCGCGCTCTGGTCGAGGAGGGGCTCGAGATTCACGGAGAGTTCCAGGCACCAGGGGGCCTTACCGGCTACGTCGCCAGCCACCAGGGCCGCGAGATGACCGTGTTCGTCACTGCCGACGGTGAATATGCCGTGGTCGGCACCATGGTCGATGCCAAAGGCAACGACGTCTCCGAGGCCTCGTTGGAAGAACTGGTGCGCATTCCTCAGGAGAACGAGCTCTGGCAGCGGTTGGAGCAGAGCCACTGGATCGCCGATGGCAGCGCCGAAGCTCCCCGAGTGCTCTACACCTTCACCGACCCCAACTGCCCCTACTGTCGTCAGTTTTGGCAAACCGCCCGACCCTGGGTAGATGCCGGCGAGGTCCAGTTGCGCCACGTCATGGTCGGCGTTCTCGAGCAGGACAGCCCCGCCAAGGCAGCGGCCCTGCTGGGCGCCGATGATCCCGAGGCGGCCCTGCACGACCATAGCAGCGGCGACGATGTCGCCCCCTCGGCCCAGCCCCGAGCCATCGAGGACCAGGTCTACCAGAACAATCAACTGTTCGATGAACTGGGCCTCTATGCCACGCCAACCACGCTTTTCCAGCGCAACGGACGCCTGGAGCGCGTGGACGGCATGCCCGACGAGGAGCGTCTGGTGCAAATGATGGGTGGCGCGGCACCCTGAGAGACATATGCGGCCGCCTCGTGGTCGACGACGAGGCGGCCACGACGACGTTCATGCCCGGACAGGAACGACCCTGGCCAGGAACCAGCCGGCCACCATGGCGATCAGCATGGCGAATAGCGGTGCGGTCAACCCGGCGATCGAGGCGATGGCCGGCCCCGGGCAGTAGCCGGAAAGTCCCCAACCGATACCGAACAGGGCAGCGCCGCCGATCAAGCGGCCATCCAGATCCTGACGGGTGGGGAGTTGGAAGGTCTCGTCCAGCATTGGCCGTTCTCGGCGGAACACGATTCGATAGCCGATGAAGGTCGTGATCACGGCTCCACCGAGAACGAACATCAGGGTCGGGTCCCAGGCGCCGAAAAGATCGAGAAAGCCCAGTACGCGAGCAGGGTCGGTCATGCCGGCAAGCGCCAGGCCCAGGCCGAACAGCAGTCCGGCGATATAGCCCATGAACGTCTTCATACCCCATCTCCCATGACGTGCCGCACCACATAGACGGTGACGATGGCGCATACCAGGAAGGTCGCTGTGGCCACCATCGAGCGGGGCGACAGCCTCGCCAGGCCGCAGACCCCGTGACCGCTGGTGCAGCCACTGCCCAGGCCGGTTCCGACTCCCACCAACAGGCCAGCCACGAGCATGAGCCCCACGCCGCCAGCGGGCTCACCGACCACTTCGCCTGGCGCACCGGCGACATTACCGAGACCACCGCCCAGCAATATGAGCAGCAGCGGGCCGCTGACCAGGCCCAGCACGAAGGCCACGCGCCAGGCGCTGTCGCCCTTGGGCAAGGTCGTCACCAGGCTACCGACGATGCCGCTGATACCGGCGATACGGCCAAGCGTGGCCATCAGCCAGACGGCAGAGAGGCCAATGAGCACGCCACCGGCAAGCCCCTGCAAATTCGCGCTCCAATCCACGTTTTCTCCTTGGATAGATTCAGGCGCAACCGCACTTAGAAGAGATTGATCGGCACCTTGAGGTAGATCTGGCCATTGTCCTCGGGCGGGGGCATACGACCGGCGCGCATGTTGACCTGCACAGACGGCAGGATCAGCTGCGGCATATCGAGGGTGGCATCACGCTCGGTACGCATCCTGACGAACTCATCCTCGCTGATACCTTCATGCACGTGCACATTGTGTGCGCGCTGTTCGGCCACGCTGGTCTCGTGCTGGTACTCCTCTCGTTCCGGCGCCTTGTAGTCGTGGCACAGAAAGAGGCGGGTTTCGCCCGGCAGCGCCAGCACCTTCTGGATGGATTGGAACAGGGTGCGCGCATCACCGCCGGGAAAATCGCAGCGGGCCGTGCCGTAGTCGGGCATGAACAGGGTGTCGCCGACGAAGGCGGCATCGCCGATCACGTAGGTCAGGCAGGCCGGCGTATGGCCAGGGGTATGCAGCACTCGCCCTTCCAGATGGCCGATAGAAAAAGTATCGCCTTCTTCGAACAGGCGATCGAACTGGCTGCCGTCGCGGGCGAACTCGGTTCCCGCGTTGAAGGCCTTGGCGAAGACATCCTGGACCACGGTGATCCTGGCACCGATGCCGGTCTTGCCCCCCAGCTTCTCATGGAGATAGGGCGCAGCGGAGAGATGGTCTGCGTGAACGTGGGTTTCGAGAATCCACTCGACGGACAGGCCCTCACGTTGAATGAAGGCGACGATCTCGTCAGCCGAGCGAGTATCGGTGCGTCCCGCGGCGTAATCGAAATCGAGGACCGAGTCGAGAATGGCGCAACGACTGCTATCGGGATCCTGCACCACATAGCTGAAGGTATTGGTAGATTCGTCGAAGAAATGGGTCACGATTGGCTTGGACATGGGTCGCTCACCTCGTGATGTCATGGCTTGATCGGCAATATATGATATTAAGGAATATGCTAATAACCATAATAGCAGAACAAGCCTAGCTCATGTCGAATAAACCCGGCATGTGGCAACTTGTCGCATCTTGGTCGGGGTCGGCCTTACAGCTCGATACGGTCGCCGAAGGCGGGGATCTCGGCCTCGATGCCGCTCTCGGCCAGGGCCGATTTCAAGACCTGCTGGGTTTCCGGTTCGCCGTGCACCAAGTAGAAACGAGGGCGTTCACGGAACGCCCCTGCCCAACCTATCAGTTGGCTCTGCCCGGCATGGGCCGAGAAACCGCCGATGGTGTGCACCTTGGCTTTCACCGTCAGCTCCTGGCCCAGCACGCGCACCCGCTCGGCACCGTCGACGAGCTGGCGGCCCAGAGTGCCGGCGGCCTGGAAGCCGACGATCACCAGCCGGGTATTGGGCTTCTCGAGGTTGTAGCGGAAATGATGGACGATGCGGCCTCCGGTACACATGCCGGCCCCGGCGATGATGATCGCCCCGCCGTGAATCCGGTTGATGGCTATGGACTCCTCGACCGTGCGCGTCATGCGCAGAATGGGCAGGTAACGGCTGGTGTCGCCGCTGGCAGCGATATTGAGCACCTTGAGATCATCGGCATCCAGCGACTTGCGTGCTCGGTGATAGAGTTCGGTGACCCTGATCGCCATGGGGCTGTCGAGGAAGACCATCTGCTGGCGCAGCCGACCCTCGTGGTAGAGCACGCTCAGGTGGTAGAGAATCTCCTGGGTTCGCCCTACGGCAAAAGCGGGTATCAGTACGTTGCCACCACTGGCATGAGCCTCTTCCAGCACTTGGGCGAATTCCTCGAGCGTCTCCGTGAGAGGTCGATGGTCGCGATCGCCGTAGGTGCTCTCCATCAATACCAGATCGGCATCGTATAGCTTGACCGGTTCCTTCATCAGCACCGAACTGGCATTGCCCAGGTCTCCCGAGAAAACGAGACGCTTCGTCTTCCCTCCGGAGGGAACCGACAGTTCGACGATCCCCGAGCCCAGGATATGACCCGCATCGTGGAATGTCAGGGACACGCCACCGGGTAGTGGTACGGGCTGACCGAAGCCGTGGGACTTGCACAGCCCCAGCGTGCGTTCCACGTCTTGAAGCTCATAGAGCGGTTCGACCAAGGGCCTGTCGTTGCGCTTGCGCCACTTGTTCTCCCACTCGACGTCCTTGGCCATGATGAAAGCGGCATCCTCGAGCATGATATCGAGCAGGTCGCGCGTGCCGCGGGTGCAGTGGATCGGCCCGTCATAGCCTTCGCGGACCAGCTTGGGCAACAGCCCGGCATGATCCAGATGCCCGTGCGAGATCACCACCGCATCAAGCTGTCTGGCCAAGGCGCCGAAGGGAGTCGCATTGGCGGCGTCCGCCTCCTTCCCTCCCTGGTGCAGGCCGCACTCCAGCAGTATGCGATAGGTGCGTTCTTCGCTCTCCACCTCGATCAGGTAACGCGAACCGGTGACTTCTCCCACTGCGCCCTGAAACGTCAATGTCGACATAAGCTGATGGCCTTCGCTGTGGCTTTCCTGCTCCCAGCTTACCGAAACCCCGCGCGTTTCAGCAGAGGCAAAAACACGGCTTTGGTCAGATTCGAAGTAAAAAACTGCCGGAAACGCTGCGCCCCGCGTCGCTCAATACGTCGCGGGGCGCAGAAGAGCCTTTTCAGCTCAAAAAATTCAGCGATAGACAGGGAAACTCGCGCAGACGGCTTCGACCTTGCCCTTCACTTCCGCTTCGATACCAGCGGTATCCCCGCCCTTGGCCATGGTATCGAGGATGTCGCAGATCCAGCCGGCCAGCTCACGGCACTCGCTCTCGCCGAAGCCGCGTGTGGTCACCGCCGGGGTGCCGATGCGCAGGCCGGAGGTGACGAACGGGCTCTGCGGGTCGCCGGGCACGGCGTTCTTGTTGACGGTGATGTGGGCTCGGCCCAGGGCGGCATCCGCGTCCTTGCCGGTCAGGCCCTGCTTGATCAGCGAAAGCAGGAACAGATGGTCCTCGGTGCCGCCGGAGACCACGTCATAACCGCGCTCGATGAACACGCCGGCCATGGTCTGGGCGTTCTTTACCACCTGCTGCTGGTAGCTCTTGAACTCGGGCGCCATGGCCTCCTTGAAGCACACCGCCTTGGCGGCGATGACGTGCTCGAGCGGGCCGCCCTGGCCACCCGGGAAGACGGCGGACTGCAGCTTCTTCTCGATCTCCGCGTCGCCTTCGCTGGACAGGATCAGGCCGCCGCGCGGGCCGCGCAGGGTCTTGTGGGTGGTGGTCGTGACCACGTGGGCGTGGGGCAGCGGGGTCGGGTAGACCCCGGCGGCGACCAGGCCGGCCACGTGGGCCATGTCGACCAGCAGGTAGGCGCCTACCTCGTCGGCGATCTCGCGGAACCTGGCCCAGTCGATGATCTGGGAGTAGGCGGAGAAGCCGGCAATGATCATCTTGGGCCGATGCTCGCGGGCAAGCCGTGCCACTTCCTCGTAGTCGATGCGGCCAGTGTCGTCGATGCCGTACTGCACGGCGTTGTAGTGCTTGCCGGAGAAGTTCGGCTTGGCGCCGTGTGTGAGGTGACCGCCCGCGTCGAGGCTCATGCCCAGCACGGTGTCGCCCGGCTTGACCAGCGCCTGGAACACGGCGCCGTTGGCCTGGGAGCCGGAGTGGGGCTGGACGTTGGCGTAGCTGGCACCGAACAGCTGCTTGGCGTAGTCGATGGCCAGTTGCTCGACGATGTCGACGTACTCGCAGCCGCCGTAGTAGCGCTTGCCGGGGTAGCCTTCCGCGTACTTGTTGGTCAGTTGGCTGCCCTGGGCTTCGAGCACCCGGGGGCTGGCATAGTTCTCGGAGGCGATCAGCTCGATGTGCGCCTCCTGGCGAGCGACCTCTTTTTGCATCGCATCGAACAGGGCGTCATCGAAACCGGCAATCGTCATGTCACGGCGGAACATCGGCGGGAAACCTCGCATCACGGGGAGAATCGGGATGCGCCATGATACCCCAGCCCATGACGGCTTTCACATGAAAGGCCGTCATGGACGCGTGCAGAAATACTCATGCTGGGTTTAGCGGGTCTCGACTTTTACGTTGAGCTTACTCGGCACCCCCAGCGGATCGTCCGTATAGCTGGACATGGCGCTCTCCGCAGGCAGATTCGCCCGCACCTCGAGCTCCTTGGCAGAGCCTTCCAGCAACTCCACCAGCCCCAGCAGAATCGCCTGCACTTCCGGGCCGAACATCATGCCGAGGCCCTGGGCCTGGGTGCGTGCCTGCTCGATGTACTGCGCCTCGGTAGTGCCCTCCATGGCCGCCCCCAGGGTGGCCAGGCGCGCAAACAGCCCCTTGTCGGACAGGTTCAGGCGCATGTCGCCACCCAGCAGGGTTGCGCGTTCCAGCCACTCGGTATCGGCGAAGGCATCGGCCGGTGTCACGCCCGACGGCAGCACCACCGGCAGGTTGATGTTGAGCAACAGGCGCAGGGCGTCCTGAACGTCGACCTGACTGTCGCTGACCAGCACGCTGTGTTCGCCCTCGTCTTTCCAGTTGCCGAGAAGGGCGGCATCCAGCCGCAGCTCGCCGCTGCCGTCGGTCAGCACATTGCTGGCCATGCGCAACTGGGTGCGCTCCTCCTCGGGAGCGAGTTCGATCATCCGAGCCAGGTCGACGTGCAGGCGTTCGAGGCGCAAACCGCCCTTGCCGTCGTCGAAATCGCCATCGACATCGAGCAGGGCGAGGCTGCCTACCAATTCACGCGCCTCCACGGCCAGGTCGCTCAACAACAGCGAGGCCAGCTTCTCCTCGCCTTCGGTATCAATGCCGGTCAGCCCTTCGAGGCGCAGCGAGGCCAGGGTGAAGGAGCCCGAGCCGAACTCATCCAGATTTTCGGCCGCCCCGGCCACGCCGGTGAGCTCGAGCATACCGATGGCGTCGTGGGACAGCGATTCGCCACGTATCCGTTCGATGGTCATACGACCCTGGCCGTGCTGCAGGGGCGTGTCGAAGAAGAGTTCCTCGGCGAGCTCCGAAGCCAGTTCGATCACGATGCCGTCGACGGCCAGGCTGCCGAGGCGCAACTCCTCCGGATCCAGTTGCGCACGCAGCGGAAACACGGCTCGCGGTGGCTTCCCCATGACGATGCGTTCCGCACTCATCAGGGTCAGTTCGGTGAGGCTATCCTCGATACGAATGCCCTCCAGCGTCACCTCGTCGGGAGCGTCGTAGTCGCCGCTGACGATATAGCGCTCGATCAGCAGGCGCTCGCCCTCCTCGGCTTCGAAGACGATGTCCTCGGCAGTGACGCGGGAGCGCAGCATGCCACTCGAGACCTCGCCCAGCGAGAGGGTGCCGCCCTCGCCGAACAGCGCCCGCAGGTCGGCCTCGAGTCGTTGGGCATCGGCGGCTGCGACACCGCAGGCGCCCATGATCGTAGTGAAGGTCAGCATCTGGCCCAGGCGAATCGCCTGGGAGCGAAGTGCGTACATCGACATCACCTCCTGTGAACGGGCTTGGGGTAGGACAGGTGGCGATGTCAGCCAGCGCCACGATTACACAGTGTAACCGTAAAGGTGCTCTCACAGCGGGCCGGCGGGCGACGCCGGCCAATGGCGGTTCAACGCACCTGGCCGGCGCCGCCGATCAGGTCAAGCCTCCCCCAGCAGACCGAGGCTCGCCGCCGGCGCCTGCTTGCGCAGCCCACGCGACAGGGCATGACCGATGGCACCGATCAACAACGCACCACCGACCGGCAATGCCAGCCACAGCCAAGGATGCAGTCTTGGTGCCAGGTCGAGCCAGGCGACGTAGATCCCGGCGGTGGCCAGTTCGGCCAGCAGTGCTCCCATCAATCCGCTGGCCAGCCCCAGGATGGCGAACTCGGCCCCCTGCACGCGGGAGATGAGGCTTCCCCCGGCACCGAACACGCGCAGCAGGCCGCTCTCGTGCGCCCGGGCCGGGCGGCTCGCCGTCAGCGCCGCGTAGAGTACGCTCACCCCGGCCAGCAGCACGAAGGCCAGCACCAGTTCCACCGCCCGGGTTACCTGGGTCACCACGTCTCTCACCTGGGCCAGGATGGCATCGATATTGAGCAGCGAGACCCCGGGGAAGGTCTGCACCAGGTAGCGTAGCGTCTCGCCCTCGCCGGGATCGAGGTGGAAGGCGGTAATGAAGCTATGGCCGAAGCGCTCCAGCACCCCGGGCGGGAAGATCACGAAGAAGTTGGGCCGGAAGCTGTCCCAGTCCAGGTTGCGCAGGCTCGCCACCTCGGCGACGATCTCCTCGCCGCCGATGGTGAAGGCCATGCGATCACCGAGCGTCAGGCCCAGACGTTCGGCCAGGCCATCCTCCAACGAGATCGGCACCGCGTGATCAAGGGGCTCGGCATCCACGGCACCGAGCCAGCCGGATTGCCCATCGCCATTCTGCAACGCGTCGAACCACTGGCCGGCCACGACCCGGTTGCCCTCCGGCAGCTCGGCCTGCCAGGTGAGATTGAGTTCGCGGCGCAACGAGCCATCACCGCGCGACTCCGTCGGCACGGCCTCGCGGGCCGGCTCGCCGTTGATCGCGGTAAGTCGCCCTCGCACCATCGGATACAGCGCCGTGCGGTCGTCGGCATTGGCCTCGAGGGCCTCGACGAAGGCGTCGCGCTCACCGGGCTGGATGTTGATGGCGAAATAGTTGGGTGTGTCCTCGGGCAGCTGATCCTGCCAGGTGGAGAGCAGGTCCCCGCGTACCAGGGCGATCATCGCCATGGCAAAGAAGGTCACCGCGAAGGCAAGCAACTGGCCCAGGCTGGCGGCTCGCCGCCGGGCTAACTGACGCCCCCCGAGGCGTACGGCCTGGGACAGGTCGCTCTGCCCCCCGCCGCCTTGGGGCAGGCGAGCCGCCAGACGCAGCACCATGCCGAGCATCAGCGACCCCAGCCCCCACAGCACAACCAGCATGACCAGCCCGCCGACCAGCAACGACGCCGCCAGGCCGAGATCACCGGAGTAGAGCCACAGCAGGCCGCCGAAGACCAGGCTGGCCACCAGCACCACCAGCCAGGCCGAGGCCGGCAGCGGATCGAGTTCGCGGCGCAGCACCTTGAGCGCGCTGACCCGCTTGAGACGCAGCAGGGTCGGGCCGGCGAAGCCGACCAGCACCGCCAGCGCCGTCAGCACGCCAAGCCATAGCGGCAACCAACCTGGCGACGGCAGGCTGAGCGGCAGAAAAGTCGTCAACAACGCCAGCAGCGCAGCCTGCCCGGCCAGACCCAGCAGTGCCCCCAACAGCGATGCCGCCAGCGCCAGCCACATCAGCTGCAGCGCGAAGAGCCAGGTCAGGTCGCGCTGGGTAGCGCCGAAGCAGCGCAGCAGCGCCGCGGTATCGAGGTGGCGCTCGACGTAGCGCCGCGTGGCCATGGCCACTGCCACCCCGGCCAGCAGCACGGCCGCGAGCCCCGCCAGGCTGAGGTACTTTTCGGCGCGCTCCAGCGCGTTGCCGAGCCCCGGTCGATCACGCCTGACGTCACGCACCTCGACGCCATCGCGGCGCAGCCGCTCTAGCAGTGGCCCCAGGGATTCCAGCGCCTGGGGCGGGCCGGCGGCAAGCAGCTCGAACTCCACCCGTGCGCCCGGCTGCACCAGGTTGGTAGCATCGAGATCCTCGACGTGCAGCATCAGGCGCGGATTGAAATTGCCGAAACCGGCGGATTGGTCCGGCTCGCGCTCGACCAGGCCGGTCACTGTCAGTTCACTCTCGCCGACCTGGATTCGATCTCCCAGCTCGGCCTCGAGCAGCAGGGCCAGGCGTGGCGCCAACCAGGCCTCGCCGGGGGCAGGCCCGTGGTTCACGCTTTCGATGCCCTCGCCGCGGTCGACCTGGACCCCGCCATAGTGGGGGTAAGCGTCGTCGACTGCCTTCAGGCTCGCCGGTTGAAAGGCCTCGCCGAGGCTGACCATGGTGACCATGTCGATCTGGTCGCTCAGGCTCAGGCCGGCCTCCTCCAGGGTGCGGCGTAGCTCATCGTCGAAGGGGCGCCCCTGTTCGAGCACCAGGTCGCCACCGAGCAGTTGCCCGGCCTGCCGGGTCAGGCCTCGATCCAGGCGATCGAGGAAGAAACCGATCATGGTCGAGGCGGCCACCGCCAGCGCCAGGGCGACGAACAGAGCGCGTACGTCGCTGGCACGCAGGTCGCGCAGCAGCCCGCGCCCGGAAAGACGCAGCAGGTTGGCGCCGGCTGATCGGGACGGCGGCCGGCTCATGCATCCACCTCGTCGCGCACGAGCTCGACCAGCCGCCCCTCCTCCAGCCGCAGGCAACGGTCGCAGCGTGCTGCCAACGCATGGTCGTGAGTCACCAACACCAGGGTGGTACCGGCCTCACGGTTGAGCTGGAACAGCAATTCGATGATGCGCCCCCCGGTGGCCTGATCCAGGTTGCCGGTGGGTTCGTCGGCGAAGACCAACTCGGCCCCGGTGACGAAGGCGCGGGCCAGCGCCACCCGCTGCTGCTCGCCGCCTGAGAGCTGCTTGGGCAGGTGCTCCAGTCGTTCGCCGAGGCCGACTCGGGTCAGCCAGTCACGAGCCCGGGTCGAAGCGTCGGGTAGCGGTGAAAGCTCCAATGGCAGCAGCACGTTTTCCAGCGCCGTCAGGGTCGGCAGCAACTGGAAGTTCTGGAACACGAATCCGACCCGGCCGGCCCGCAGCTGTGCACGCCCATCCTCGTCGAGCTGGCCGAGAGTCTTGCCGAACAGTGCAAGCTCGCCGCTGCTGGGCTGGTCGAGGCCGGCCAGCAGGCCAAGCAGAGTCGACTTGCCTGCCCCACTCTGCCCCAGGATCGCCACGCTCTCCCCGGGGAACACTTCGAGTTCCAGACCACTCAGAATGGTGAGTTGCCGCTCGCCGCTCACGACCTGCTTGCTCAGCTGTCGAGCGTGTAGAATCGGTTGGACATCGCGCCCGGATGCGGGGGCAAGCGTAACAGCGTCAGAAGTCGAGGAGTCGGTCATGGTGAAAGGTTTCCCCATTGGTCTGGTAAGAGAGAGTTACGCCCGCCTCGCCCGGTGGCGTTCCTGCCCCGGCGGCATGGCCGGCACGCTGCTGCTCACCTTGTGGCTGGCGACTACCGCCGTTCTGGCCGATGAGCGACCGGTCCTGCTGGTGATGGGCGACAGCCTGAGCACCGCCTACGGCATCGAGCAGGACGCAGGCTGGGTCAGCCTGCTCGAAGAGCGACTGGACGGCAGCGCACGTGTGGTCAACGCCAGCATCAGCGGCGAAACGAGCAGTGGCGGTGCGAGTCGCCTCCCCGAGCTAATCGGACAGCACGCCCCCGACATCGTTCTGCTCGAGCTGGGCGGCAACGACGGCCTGCGCGGCCTGCCGCCGCATCAGTTGGAAGCCAACCTGGCCGACATGATCGAGGTCAGCCAGGAAGCTGGCGCCGAGGTGCTGCTGCTCGGCATCGACATACCGCCCAACTACGGGCAGGCCTACCGTCGCGCCTTCACGGACGTCTTCACCCGCCTGGCCGATACCTACGATACGCCACTGATCCCCTTCCTGCTCGAAGGCGTGGCGCTCGAGGAGGGCATGATGCAGGACGACGGCATCCACCCCACCCGCGACGCCCAGCCGATCATCCTCGACAACGTCTGGCCCGAGCTTGCCGCGCTGCTGGAGAGCAACGGCGTGGAGCTGGCCGAAGCCACTCACGACTGATCCGCTGCGCTCGGGCTCTTCTGCCATTGTTGCAGCCCGAGCCCGCCGAGAATCAGCACCAGCCCGATCAGGGTCGAGGCCAGGATCGGTTCACCCACCACCAGATAGAGAAGTAGCAACGAGACCGGCGGCGACAGGAAGATGAGGTTGGAAACCCGCGCCGTACGCGACACTCGATGCACGGCCAGTTGCCACAGCACGAAGGCGATCCCCATTTCGAACAACCCCACGTAGACCCCAGCCCCCAAGGCCGGCCAACCGTGCCAGGTGAAACCGGGGCCGAACAGCATCAGCAGCGTGAGTACCGGCAGGCCGACGCCGAAGTTCTGCCACTGCGCCACCAGCGGCGGGCGCCGGTCGCGCACGTTGAGCAGCCAGTAGAGCGCCCACAGCAGCGTGGAGGCCAACGCCAGACCCACGCCCAGCGGGTCGGCAAAAGCCACGTCGAAGACCCGGCCGCGGGTGGCGATCACCCACACACCCGAGTAGGCGACAAGCCCCGCCAGCACGTCGATGCGAGTAAGGCGCTGGCCCAGGATGGGTACCGCGAGGAAGGCCATGGCCAGTGCCCAGGTGTAGTTGAGAGCCATGGCCTCCTGCCCGGGCAAGCGGTCGTAGGCGCCGAACAGCACCAGGTAGTAGGCCACCGGGTTCATCAGCCCGGCCCAGGCGGCGGTGCGCCAGCCGCGGCGCAATGCCTCACCCAGCAGGCCCTGGCGAACCACCAGCATGCCCATCAGCAGCCAGGACACCAGCGACGCCAGCCACATCAGCTCGAGCGGCGACATGTAGGTCAACGCCACCTTGAAGGCAGTGGCCACGGTGGACCACAGCGCCACCGCCCCCAGACCGAACAGAATCGCCTGGCGATCCTGGTTCAGCGCCTGGGCATTAGCTGCCTCCGCTCTCATCGGTCGATGTGCCCCAGGTCGCGCCCCGGGGCGAGGCGGTCACGCACCCGCTGCTTGAGTTGCTTGCTGTCGGGGAAGCCACCGTCGCGCTTGCGTTCCCACAGCGACTCCTCATCGTAGAAGATCTCGAAATACCCCCCATGGGAAGGCACCAGGGCCACCTCCTCCAACTCCTCGCCGAAGGTCGAGAGCAGTTCCTGGGCCAGCCAGGCACTGCGCAGCAGCCACTGGCACTGAGTACAGTAATGGATGCGGATACGTGACATGCAAGGACCCTGTCGCAACAATGAAAACTCGATGATAGCAGCCAAGGAGCCCGAATGACCGAGCGCGAGATCAGTCAGGCGCGCCTGTACGAGTGGCTGACCGGCGACGAAGACAGCCGCATGTGTCGAGACATCTCCGACGAAGCCTGCCAGGAGCAGCCGCGCAACTTCTTCCTGCACCTGTTCGCCGCGCTGGGCAACAAGCTGGCCGACGAGCTTTCCAGTGCCCGTCTGGTGCTGCCCTGGCTGCTCGGGGTGATCGGCGCCCCACTGTGGATGGTCGGGCTGCTGGTGCCGATTCGCGAATCGGGCGCCCTGCTCCCGCAACTGTTCGTCGCCGGCTTCATCCGTCTCAAGCCCCGGCGCAAGTGGGTGTGGGTGGCGGGCGGCAGCCTCCAGGCACTGGCCGCGGCCATGCTGGCCCTGCTCGCGCTGTTCGGCCAGGGTGGCCTCGGCGGCGGTATGGTGCTGGCCACGCTGGTGGCACTGTCGCTGGCGCGGGGGCTCTCTTCCATCGCCACCAAGGATGTGCTGGGCAAGACCATTGCCAAGCGCCGCCGCGGCAATCTCATGGGTTGGAGTGGCAGCGTGGCCGGCGCCGTCACCTTGGCGGCCGGTGGCGTACTGATGCTTTTCGAGGATCGCCCCGGCGAGCTGGCCCTGGCAACCCTGCTCAGTGTCGCCGCGCTGGGCTGGGCGCTCAATGCCCTGTGCGCGGCGCGCATCGAAGAGGCGCCGGGCGCGGTGGAGGGTGGCGAGAACGCCTGGAGCGGCATCAAGCTGGGACTGCGCCTGCTGCGCGACGATCGCGACTTCCTGCACTTCAACCTGTCGCGCGCGCTATTGCTGGCCAGCGCCCTGGCACTGCCCTACGTGGCCTTGCTCGGCCAGCAGCAGAGCGGCACCGAACTGGGCGGCCTGGGGGTGCTGATCGTGGTCTCGGGCCTTGCCGGCATGGTGGCAAGCCCCGTCTGGGGCAAGCGCTCCGACGCCTCGAGCCGCCGCGTGCTACGTGATACCGGCCTGGGTGCCGCAGCCTGCTGCCTGCTTGGCGCAAGTATTGCCTGGCTACCCGGCGAGTGGACGGCCACGGCATGGCCCTACGCGCTGGTCTACGCCCTGCTGGTGATCGTCCATGCCGGCGTACGCCTGGGCCGCAAGACCTACCTGGTCGACATGGCAGGCCAGGACCGGCGTGCGCTCTACGTAGCGCTGTCCAACACCATTACAGGCGCAATGATGCTGCTGGTGGGCGGCATGACGGGACTGCTGGCCCAGTGGCTGGGTACCGACTGGCTACTGGTGGCGCTGTCCGCCATGGGCCTGGCCGCTGCCGCCTCGGCCACGCGCTTGCCGGAAGCCGAGTAACCTGCGGCGTTGTCAACGTGGCGAAGGCTGGCCATGATGTAGCATAGTGACGTAGCGTAACTGCCGAGTCCCAGCCAGGAATGCCTGAATGAAACGCACCCCTTTGATCAGCCCGGAACTGCTCGAACGCATCGTCGATGCCTCTGAGGACGGCATCGTGGTCGCCGAGCAGGAGGGTGACGAGAACATTCTCATCTACGTCAACCAGGGTTTCGAGCGGCTCACCGGCTACAGTACCGACGAGATTCTCTACCAGGATTGCCGCTTCCTGCAGGGAGATGATCGCGACCAGCCAGCGCTGATCAATATCCGCAAGGCCCTGAGCGAGGGGCGCCCGTGCCGCGAAGTCCTGCGCAACTATCGCAAGGACGGCACCATGTTCTGGAACGAGCTGTCGATCACACCGGTTTTCGATGCCGACGACAATCTGACCTATTACATCGGCGTGCAGAAGGACGTCACGGAACGCGTCGAGGCCCAGATGGAGCTGGAACGGCTCAAGGCCGAGCACGACCGCTCCTGATTGGCTGCGGCGTTGTAAAAAATTTCCTCAAGGGCTTGCTCTCGGCTCCTCCCGGATATATATAGCCGTCAGGTGCCAGCCATTGGTGCCGATGGCGCTTCAGGTCCGTCGCTTCGGACGCGAAGCGAATTTGCGACACGTCGATCGCAGGGCGGTCGACACCGGGCCATGGGAGGATTTCGCATGAGCCATGAACCCCTTGTCAACGACACTCACGACGACGACCAGGACTTCCTCGAAGCAGTGAACGATGAGGAGTACGTTCGCCCCCGCGCCTCCAGCCGCGCCGACACCCTGCGTGCTCGACGCCGCGTCGAGGCCCTGCTGGAAGAGCGACGCCTGCAGCGCGCCATCGAAGACGACTGGATGCTGCTCGGCGAAGAGGAGGAGGAAGAGGAGTAAGCTCCCCCTGCACGAGGCATCCACCGGGTGCCTCGTCAAGCAAGTCCATCACCGAAACACAACACGGGACGTAGCGCGGAGCGGTCCTGCACTGCAGCGCTGGCCTTTGCCCGGCACGGCCACTATCATCGGAGCCACTGAAACCCTCAACCCCAGTGGAATTCCATGGCGCAATACGTCTTCACCATGAATCGGGTGGGCAAGGTCGTTCCGCCCAAGAAGCAGATCCTCAAGGACATCTCGCTGTCCTTCTTCCCGGGTGCCAAGATCGGCGTGCTGGGCCTCAACGGCGCCGGCAAGTCGACCTTGCTGCGCATCATGGCCGGAGTCGACAAGGAGTACGAGGGCGAGGCGCGCCCCATGCCCGGCATCAACATCGGCTATCTGCCCCAGGAACCTCAGCTCGACGACGAGAAGAGCGTGCGTGAAACCGTGGAGGAGGCCCTGGGCGAGATCAAGGAGGCTCAGGCCAAGCTCGACGCCGTCTATGCCGCCTACGCCGAGCCGGATGCCGACTTCGATGCCCTTGCCGCCGAGCAGGCGCGCCTGGAGAACATCATCGAGGCCGCCGACGCCCACAATCTCGAGCGCAAGCTGGAAGTGGCCGCCGAGGCGCTGCGCCTGCCGCCCTGGGATGCCCAGGTAGGCAACCTCTCCGGGGGTGAGCGTCGCCGCGTGGCGCTGTGCCGGCTGCTGCTCTCCAGCCCCGACATGCTGCTGCTCGACGAGCCCACCAACCACCTGGACGCAGAATCCGTAGCCTGGCTAGAGCGTTTCCTGCACGACTACCCGGGCACCGTGGTGGCGATCACTCATGACCGCTACTTCCTCGACAACGTGGCCGGCTGGATCCTCGAACTCGACCGCGGCTACGGCATCCCGTTCGAGGGCAACTACTCGCAGTGGCTGGAATCGAAGGAGAAGCGTCTCGAGCAGGAGGCCAAGCAGGAGGCCTCGCGCCAGAAGGCGATCAAGCACGAGCTGGAGTGGGTGCGTAGCAATGCGAAGGGCCGCCAGGCCAAGAGCAAGGCACGCCTCAATCGCTTCGAGGAGATGCAGTCCGACGACTTCCAGAAGCGCAACGAGACCAACGAGATCTACATTCCGCCCGGCCCCCGCCTGGGCGACAAGGTCATCGAGTTCCATGGCGTGTCCAAGCGCTTCGAGGACAAGCTGCTCTACGAAGACCTCACCTTCACCGTGCCCAAGGGCGCCATTGTCGGTATCGTCGGCGGCAACGGTGCCGGCAAGTCGACCCTGTTCAAGCTGATCACCGGCAAGGAGCAGCCGGACAGCGGCGAGGTGGTGGTCGGCGAGACCGTCGATATCGCCTACGTCGAGCAGCTGCGCGACGCGCTGGACGACAGGCAGACGGTATGGGAAGCAGTCTCCGACGGTCAGGACATTCTCAACATCAACGGCTACGAGGTCTCCTCGCGCGCCTATGTCGGCCGCTTCAACTTCAAGGGCAACGACCAGCAGAAGTTCCTCAAGGATCTTTCCGGCGGTGAACGCGGCCGGCTGCAGCTGGCCCAGACCCTGAAGCAGGGCGCCAACGTGCTGCTGCTCGACGAGCCGTCGAACGATCTGGACATCGAGACCCTGCGCGCCCTGGAAGAGGCCCTGCTCGCCTTCCCCGGCTGTGCCCTGGTGATCTCCCACGACCGCTGGTTCCTCGACCGTATCGCCACTCACGTTCTCGCCTTCGAGGGCGATTCCCAGGTGGTCTTCTTCGAAGGCAACTACACCGACTACGAGGCGGATCACCGCAAGCGGGTCGGCAACGATACGCCGCATCGCATGAAGTACAAGCGCATCGACGCCTGATTCACGGCGCCATTCGGCAAAGAACGAGGCCTCGGATCAGCGAGGCCTCGTTCGTTTCAGTTGCTTCTTTCGAGAAAGGGATTAATCGCTGAGTGGCATCCTCGTCACGGTCGCCGTCCGGTGATGAGCGAGACGATGAACAGCACGATGAACAGGAAGAACAGGATTTGCGCGATGGTGGTAGCCGCTCCCGCGATACCGGAGAACCCCAGCACACCCGCAATAATGGCGATGATCAGGAACAGCATTGCATTGCCGAGCATAACAGACCTCCTTGACTGTCTTGGCGCCATCCCAGGCGCAGTTACCCAATCAGGTGACTTTTAGCCTTGCGTGAGCTGAACGAACCGTCAAGTTACCGCACGTTACACCTTGTATCCTCACCTTCCCGACGTACGCTCTTCGAGCCCGCTCAATACAAGCCGGGTTCCCCCTTCGGCCGGGTCTTGAAGCGCCGATGGAGCCACATGTACTGCTCCGGGTGCTTGCCTATTGCCTGCTCGATGAAGGCGTTGACCAGTGTCGCGTCCCGCACTTCATCGCCACTGGGAAAATCTTCGAGGGCCGGACGGCATTCGATGGTGTAGGTGCGGTCGTCGGGGTTGCGATGGAACATCAACGGCACCACCGATGCGCCGGTCATGCGCGCGATCTTGGCAGTCAGACGGATGGTCGCCGCTTCGACACCGAATAGCGGGGCGAAGACGCTGACGTCACGGCCGAAATCCTGGTCGGGAGAGTACCAGACCAGGTGCCCTTCCTTGAGCCGACGCACCACGCCGCGCAGGTCGTGGCGGTCGATCGTCTCACCGAAGATACGGCGACGCCCTCGGGTCATGAAGCGGTCGAACAGCGGATTGTTGTGCGGCCGGTAAACAGCATCGGCCGTGAAGTAGAGCGAGTGCAGCGCCCCGCCCAGATCCAGCGTTGAAAAGTGAATCCCGACGATCAACACGCCCTTGCCCCTGGCACGGGCCTGCTCCATGTGGTGCCGCCCTTTGAAAGTCACCCGATGGCGCAGGTGTCGCGGGTCGCGGCACCATCCCGTGGCGGTCTCGAGAAGGCCGATGCCGTTGGCCATGAAGGTGTCGCGTATCAGCCTGTCATGCTGGGCGTCACTGAGCTCTGGGAAACAGAGCCGCAGATTGGTATCGACGATGTGTCGGCGACGCGGCACCGCAAGCCAAGCCAGCAGGCCCAGGCCACGGCCTATCGCCAGTTTGAGCCGCCAGGGCAGCCAAGCACCGACCCACATGCAACCGATGGCCAACCAGGCCGGCCAGAAGCGAGGATGGGCGAAGGAAGCGGGCCAGTTTCGCTTGGACATGCGGGGTTCCGTTCAGCTCGAGTTGTGCGTAGGCGGTGGCGCTCAGACGTGCCGCGAATAGCGTCTGGGCACTCGCGGCAGAATGCCGGTCAACAGCGTGTAACTGATGGTATCGCAATGCCGGGCCACCTCGTCGACAGAGAGTACCGCACCATGACGGGATCTCCCCCACAGCACCACCTCGGTGCCGATATCGGCCTCGGGGATGTCGGTGACATCCACCGTCAGCATGTCCATCGACACCTTGCCGGCCAGCACCGTGCGTTGGCCGGCTACCAGCACCGGGGTGCCATCGACGGCATGCCGATCATAGCCATCGCCATAGCCACAGGCCACCACGGCGATGCGTGAAGGCCGTGGCGCCCGCCAGCGGCCGGCATAGCCCACCGGCTCACCGACGGCCAGGTCGCGAACGGCGATGATCTCGGAACGCAGCGTCATCACCGGCTCGAGCCGGCGGCTGGCCTCGCTGGGCCGTTCCAGCGGATCGCTGCCGTACAGCATCACGCCGGGGCGAACCCAACTACCATGTGCCTGGGGCCAGGCCAGGGTCGCCGGCGAGTTGGCCAGGCACAGCGGGGCGTCGAGCCGCTTCGCCAGCGCCCGCATGCACGCTAGCTGGCTGTCGAAATAGGTCGAGTCGAGCGCGTCGGCGGTGGCGAAGTGGCTCATCAGCATCAGGCCTGTGACACACGAGGGCGCGGCGGCCAGTCGCTCCCAGACCGCGACCGCCTGCTCGGGAGGAAAACCCAGCCGATGCATGCCGGAATCGACCTTGAGCCACACCGGAATCGGCCTGGCCGGACGATACGCCAGTAGCGCCCTCACCTGCCATTCGCTGTGCACCGCCATCCATAGCCCCAACGCTTCGACACGAGCCAGCTCCTGCGCCTCGAAGATACCTTCGAGCAGTACGATCGGCGCTTCGACACCACCTTCACGCAAGGCCTCGGCTTCCTCCAGGCAGGCCACGGCGAAGGCCGGCGGGCGCTGGCCTTCGGGCAGCGACTCCAGGGCGCGGGCGCACTCCGCGGCACCATGGCCGTAGGCATCGGCCTTGATCACGGCCAAGGCCCGGCTGTCGCCGGCCAGCTCTCGGGCCAGCGCATAATTGTGACGCAGGGCGTCAAGATCGATATCGGCAACCAGCGGCCTGGACATGGCAACCTCCATGGGTGAAATAGCGCAAAATTATCTTTTATATTCGAAGCTATTTCACGAAGAAAACCACCGATTTCTCGGTGGTTTCTGGAACTTAACACCACAATTCAACAAAAAAATCAGCCATTCATCATGAAGGCGCCTGCGGGCGCTCACCGATGTTCATGACGGGGTCGTCGTTGACCTCGTCGGGGAGCTCCAGCAACACGCGCTCCTCCTCGGAGAGCCAGGCATTGACGGCCTGGATCGAGTCCGGCCCGAGCAACCCTGCCTGCTGCTGCAACTGCAACAGACCGAGGACATAGTCGTAGCGCGCCTCGGCATGCTCGGCGATGGCATTGAACAGGTTCTGCTCGGCATTGAGTACATCGACGATATTGCGCGTGCCCACCTCATAGCCCGAACGCGTCGCTTCCAGGGCGCTCTGGTTGGAAACGATCGCCTGACGCCGTGCCTCGACCGTTTCCACGTCGTTGTTCACACGGGTGAACAACGAGCGCACCTGCTGAATGGTGTCGCGCCGCTGGGCCTCGAAATCGTACTGGCTGGCCTCGAGCAGGAAGCCGCTCTGGCGAATCTGCGCCTGGGTCGAGCCACCGGTGTAGAGCGGCAGACTGGCACGCAGGCCGACCTGGCTCTCCGACTGATGATTGGTCCCGGTGCGATCGGTATCCGACCAGCCATAGTTGGCGAAGGCCGACACCACCGGCAACTGGCCGGCCCGAGCCACGTCGACGCTGCTACGCGCCACCTCGATGCCGGCCTCGGCCGACAGCACCAGGGGGCTGTTGGCCATGGCCAGCTCCACCCACTCCTCGCGATCCACCGGCACGGGGCGGGCAATGGGTACTTCGTCATCCAGCGCATCGATGCTGTCGTAGCGATGCCCGGTCAGTCGCTCCAGCGCCTCGAAGCTGACCTGCATCGCCCCTTCCGCGGCGAGGCGCTGGGCGCGGGCCAGGTCATATGAGGCCTGGGCCTCGTGGACGTCGGTAATCGCGATCAGTCCCACCTCGAAGCGCTCCTGCGCCTGCTCCAGTTGCCGGCTGATGGCGGCCTCCTGGGCGCGCCGCGCGCTGAGTACGTCGTGCGCTCGCAGAATCTCGAAGTAAGCGTTGGCCACGTTGAAGAGCAGCTGCTGAGCCGCCGCGTCGACCCCCAGGGCGTCACGATCGATCTCACGCTCGGCCCGTTCGAGCTGGGCGCGACGGGTCGGATCGAAGAGAGCCTGCTCGGCATCCAGGCTCAGGCCTACACTGTTGACCGTATCGTCCTGGGCGGCGCCGAACCCAGCGTCTCCTCCCCCTTGCCCGGGCACTTGAGCACCCGCCTGGCCCTCAAAGGAGCTCGAATAGACGCGTGAATGGGCGGCGTTACCGCCAATGGAGATCTGGGGCAACAGGGTGCCACGCTGTACGTCCCGTGCGGCTTCGGTGGCCCTGAAGCCAGCTCGGGTGGAGCTCAATTCGGCATCGTTGTCGAGCGCGTCCTGGGCAATGGTCCAGAGATCGGCAGCCTGGGCGTTGGCGGCCATGGCCATACCGACGAATACGGCCAGGCCGTGGCGGCGAAAACACCTGGAGATGGGGGAGCGGAGCATTGGTTCTTTTCCCTTGTTCGACCCTGCATGGTAAGGATGCTAATGATAACGCATCAGCATGCAGAAAATATGCAGCCGGTCCTTCCGACCGGCTGCATCTTGGCGCATCGATTCCGCTACTCGTTGAAGATGTTGTCCATCGAGAGGCCCTGCTTCTCGAGTACGCGGCGCAGCTTCTTCAGCGCCTCCACCTGGATCTGGCGCACCCGCTCACGGGTCAGACCGATCTCGTCGCCAACCTCCTCCAGCGTGGCCGCCTCGTGGCCGCGCAGCCCGAAGCGGCGCACCACCACTTCCATCTGCTTCTCGGTCAACTCCGCCAGCCAGTCGTCGACATGCTGCTTGACGTCGATGTCGACCAGCGACGACTCGGGGCCCTGCTCATTGTCGTCGGCCAGGGTCTCGATCAGCGGCTTGTCGCTGTCGCCGCCCATGGGGTAGTCCACCGAGGAGACACGCTCGTTGAGCCCCATCATCTTCTTCACCGCCTCGACCGGCTTGTCGAGGTGGTCGGCGATCTCTTCCGGGGTGGCCTCGTGATCCAGCTTCTGGGTCAGTTCACGTGCCGCCCGCAGATAGATGTTGAGTTCCTTGACGACGTGAATCGGCAGCCGGATGGTACGGGTCTGGTTCATCAACGCCCGCTCGATGGTCTGGCGGATCCACCAGGTGGCGTAGGTGGAAAAACGAAAGCCGCGCTCGGGGTCGAACTTCTCCACCGCCCGTATCAGACCGAGGTTACCCTCCTCGATCAGGTCGAGCAGCGTCAGTCCCCGGTTGAGATAGCGCCGGGCGATCTTGACCACCAGCCTCAGATTGGACTCGATCATCCTGGCCCGGCCCGCGGGGTCGCCCTTCTGAGCCAGGCGGCCGTAGTAGACCTCCTCTTCGGGCGTCAACAGAGGCGAGAAGCCTATCTCATTGAGATATATCTGGGTGGCGTCTAGGCTATGATGGTAGTGCTTGTCCTCGCGACTCAGCGCCTTCTCGAAGGCAGCGTCATCGTCACTGACCGAATTGTCCGATTCCGCCTCGAGGTCCTGCTCCGCCTCGGTGACGTCATCGAGATCCACATCCTGAAGGTCCCGTTCAAGTATGCTCATCGGTTGCTACCCCGTGGTTTCGTCCTGAAATGCCTGTTGCTCTGGCATGGCTTGTAGCACGCAGAGTTCTATTGTTATGACTCCTCATGGTACCAACGGTACCGATGCCCACCTGATGGTCCGATGACGGCAACCGCTATGTAGACTACCGTTCCGGCAAGAATTTCAGGGGGTCCTGAGGCTGGCCATCCTTGCGCACCTCGAAGTGCAGCCTGGCACTTTCAGCATCGCTATCGCCCATCGTGGCGATCACCTGACCCGCTTCGACCACATCGTTCTCCGTTACCCGAAGACTGTCGTTGTGGGCATAGGCGCTCAGGTACTGGTCATTGTGCTTGAGCAGGATGAGGTTGCCGTAGCCCCGCACCCCACTACCGGCATAGACCACGATACCGGGTCCGGCTGCTCTCACAGGTTGCCCCTTTTGCCCGGCGATATCAATGCCGGCGGTGATGCTTCCACCTTCACCGAAACGGCCGACCAATTCACCGTCGGCGGGCCACTGCCAGGGGACTTCAGCTACCGGCGTATAGGTACGACCACTGCTCTCGGGTTGACGTTCCGGTTCCCCTGCCACTTGGGTGCCGGCATCTGCCGAAGGCTGGGCCGCCGGTTCCTGCTGTGCCTCGGGCTCGGACTCGGGCTGCGCGGCGATGGCCACCTCGGGCTCTACCCTGGGCTCCGGCTCACGCTCCGGCTGGGCCTGCGGCTCCGGCTGGGTCTGGGTCTGGGTCTGGGCGATACTCTGCGCACCAGCCACCGCGGTATCGCTAGGTACGCTCGTCCCGCCTTCGAGAGGTTCGGCCGTCAGCCTTCGATTGCGCTCAATGGCCTCTTGATCCGGCATCAGCCAGTCATCGTCGCCCGATTGGGTTGCGGTTGCGGTACCGCCGCCGAGAGCAGTGGCCGTTGCAACCTGGGCGCTCCCCAGCTCATTGGAACGGGCCCCGCCGGAGGGCGCGGCTTCTCCTTCGCCCAGGCGCAGTTGCTGTCCAGGCTCGATGCGGTAAGGCGGGCCAATCTGGTTGAGTCTGGCCAGGTCGCGATAGTCCATATCGTGACGCCAGGCGATGCCATACAGGGTATCGCCTGACTCGACAGTGTAATGGCTGGCCGATGCCCGCTCGCGGCTCACCGAGAGATCACGAACTTGAGGAGTGGAATACTCCTGGACGGCGCAGCCGGCCACTGCCATGGCAACGGCCGAGACGAGAAATACCTTACGCATTGGAGCCCTCCTCCTTGTCAGACGATGTGTGAGAGCCGTTCCCTGCCTTGCCGGGTGCGCTGCCCCCCGAATGGTGGCTCAGTGCCAGTACCAGAGCCGCCCCGACCAGCATGGCGACCACCACGGGCACCAGCAGGCCGGGCTCCCCGGTCAGGTTGGCGTAGTCCCCGGGCATCAGGTAGCGGTAATCGAGCGGGATCACCTGTCCCTCGGGACCGAGCTGATAGCGTACCAGCTCGCGCCAAGGCCACAGTACCGGCAACGAGCCGACGATGAAGCCGACCAGCAGCTGCAGGGTCGCAGTGTGATAGTGACGCAGCAGCCAGGAGAGCAGCCGCGAGAAGCCGAACAGGCCAATCAGGCAGCCCACTGCGAAGGTCGAGAGCAGCGCCAGGTCGAAGCTGCGAATCCCCTGCATCACGGTGCCGTAGAGCCCCATGGTCAGCAACAGGAAACTGCCGGAAACACCTGGCAGCAGCAAGGCGCTGATGGCAATCGCGCCGCCGATGACCAATACCAGCGATGGGTTGCCCAGTTGGGTGACCAGTGGCATCAGCGATGGCAGTCCATGCGCCAGTAACAGACCCACTACCAGTGGAATCAGGTGCCACAGCTTCCAGTCTGCCGGGTGACGGCCCACCACGATGGCCGAGGCCGCTACCAGGCCGAAGAAAAAGCCGTTGAGCAGCAGTGGGTAATCGTCCATGAGCCAGACGACCAGATGCGCCACGCTGACCAGGCTGGCTCCGATACCGAGCAGCAGCGGTATCGCAAAGGCCAGGTTGAGGTGGGCGAAGAGCCCCGCCAGGCCGCCGCGGCGCCAGGCTGAGAACGCGCTGGGGCCAAACTGCTTGATGGTATGAATGAGTTCCTCGTAGATGCCCGTGATGAAGGCAATGGTACCGCCGGAAACCCCGGGCACGGCATCGGCCGCCCCCATGCCGGCGCCCTTGAGGAAGACACTGAATTGTCGCTTCAACGAATCACTCCTTGCAGCAGCGGCACGAAACGCACGCGCTCCAGCCGCTGAACGTCATGTTGAGAACCCGCGCGGCGCACCCGGGTCAGCCACTGCTCGCCGTTGGGATCGGCCAGCGGCAGGATCATCACGCCCTCTTCGGAAAGCTGCGAGATCAATACCTCGGGCAACTCGTGGGCACAGGCGGTGAGCAGCACGACGTCGAACGGCGCCGCCTCCTGCCAGCCATGGCCACCATCCGCCAGGCGCAGGCGCGCATTATGCGCTTGCAACAAACGCAGCCGCTTGGCTGCCCGATGATGCAAGGCATTGATTCGTTCGACCGACCAGAGTTCCGGCACCAGCCGCGACAGGATCAGCGTCTGGTAACCGGAGCCGGTGCCGATCTCCAGCACGCGCCCAGGCGCCTCCTTCATCACCAGTTCGGTCATGCGCGCCACCATCCACGGCTGGGACAGGGTCTGCCCATGACCGATGGGCAGCGAGGTATCCTCATAGGCGCGGTGGGCCAACGCCTCGTCGAGAAAGAAATGGCGTGGCTCGGCGGCCATCACGCGGAGCACGCGTTCGTCGACGATGCCCTGCCTGGCCAGGCGCGCCACCATGCGGTCGCGGGTTCGCTGCGACGTCATGCCGACGCCGCGCAACAGCTCGGGTAATTGCTCAGGTGAATGCATCCAACCAGCCCTGCACATCCGCAATGGCCGCACGCTGCGTCAAGTCGGTCTGCAGCGGCGTGATCGAAACGTAGCCCGCCTCGATGGCGGCAAAATCGGTATCCGGCCCATCATCGGCATTCTCTCCCACGGCCGCAATCCAGTAGCGCAAACGGCCCCGTGGGTCGCGTACCTCCATCGGCCGCTCCGCCGGGCCGCGGTAGCCCATGCGAGTCACGCGGAAGCCCTGGATCTGCTCCCAGGGCAGGTCCGGCACGTTGACGTTGAGCAGGCTGCGCGGCGGCAGCGAGAGTTGGTCGGCCGCGCCGACCAGGCTGGCCGCCACGCGACCGGCAGTGTCGAAATGACGCGAACCCACCAGCGACATGGCGATGGCCGGCATGCCCAGGTTACGGCCTTCCATGGCTGCAGCCACGGTCCCGGAATAGAGCACGTCGTCGCCCAGGTTACCGCCGTGGTTGATCCCCGAGATCACCAGGTCGGGGCGCTCGTCCCATACCCCGTTCACACCCAGGTAGACGCAGTCGGCCGGCGTGCCGTCGACACAGTGGAAGCCGTTGTCCAGCGAGGTCAACGCCAGGGGGCGGTTCAGGGTCAGCGAGTTGCTGGCGCCGCTGCGGTCGCGATCGGGCGCCACCACGCGCAGCCGAGCATGAGGCTCCAGGGCCTCGTACAGGGCGCGAAGGCCCGGCGCATGCACACCGTCATCGTTGGAAAGCAGGAGTCTGCGCATTTGTTAGCCCTCTGCCGGTAGCGTCAAGGTGGGATGTTCGATGAGTTCGCGCAGCACCGCCGTGGCGAAGCTGCCACGAGGGAGACGAAAGTCGAGCCGCGCCACGTTTTCTTCTATCGCGAGCCGCGGCTGGTCCAGGCGCATGCGCAAGGGCCGCCGCGCCATCTTCACGCCGGCCCGCTCGAGGCCTTGGCAAAGCTCTGTATTGCGCTCAACGATGACTCGCTCATAGTGCATGGCCTCGCCCGCGGCGAGCGAGGCGCCCACCCCCCACAGCACGCCGGAAGGGTGCAGGTCGAGCCTGTCGGCACGCGCGTCCAGCTCGGCATCGGGCGTTTCGACCGTAAATTGGCTCGCGGTGCCGTCGAGTATCGCCACGTCTCCCGGCACCAGCCGCTGCCAGCTGCCATCCGTCAGGCGCATGGTCACCAGCTCGTTGAACAGATAGCTGCGTGCGGCGGAAAGCAGCATGCCCTCGCGATCGTCGCGCTTGCGCCAGCCACGCGCCAGCACAGCACGCGCACGGGCCAGATTGCGCCCCCCAGGTCCGAAACGCTGGGGACCGAACAGATTGGGCACGCCATGGCGGCACAGCCAGGCCCAGCGCGCCTCGAGGTCATCGCTTATCGCCTCTCCCGAGATGCGCAGCGAGAAGCGATTGGCCCGGTGCACGCCACGCTTGAGCTTGCGCGGATGACGCACCTGCTCGAGCACCCGCACGCCGCAGCCGGCCAGTTGCTCGGCCAGGTCGTCCGGCGCCTGCTGCCCCGGCAAATGTACCGAGAGCCACTGCCGGGTCACGGCGATGCGATCCTTCATGCCCGAGTAGCCCACCGCCCGCACCGGCACTCCGCAGGCCCGCGCCAGGTGACGCACCGCCTCCAGGGTGGTGAGCCCCCGCTTCTCGATCCACAGCCAGACGTGTTCTCCCTGCCCCTCGGGGGCGAAGCCGAGGATCTCCTCGACCACGAAATCCTCGGGTGTGGCACGGAACTCCCCGGCACGCGGGGAGCCGAACTCGGCCTCGGTGGCGCGGGGCCAGTCGTCCGGCCGGAAAGGCTCGCTCACGCCGCGCCCCCCGCCCGTGTCAGCAGTACCACGGCCTCGGCGGCAATGCCCTCGCCGCGGCCGGTGAAACCCAGCCGCTCGCTGGTGGTGGCCTTGACGTTGACCCCATCCAGGGGAAGGTCGAGATCTTCGGCGATATGGCTGCACATGGCAGCGACATGAGGCGCCAGCCTTGGCGCCTGGGCGATCACCGTGGCGTCGACGTTACCGACCCGGTAGCCCGCCTCACGCACCAGCGTCAGCACATGGCGCAGCAGGACGCGACTGTCGGCACCGGCCCAGGCCGGGTCGGTATCGGGAAAGTGACGGCCGATGTCCCCCAGGGCGCAAGCGCCGAGCAGCGCATCGCTGATGGCGTGCAGCAGGACGTCACCGTCGGAATGGGCGACGAAACCGTGACCGAAGGGGATGGTAACGCCACCGATCACCAGATGGTCGCCGTCGCCGAAACGGTGAACGTCGAAGCCGTGGCCGATACGCAGCATTCAGGGAGCCTCCTCGTGCACATGCCCGGGGCCTGACAGGAGTTCATCCCACTGTGCAGCCAGGATATGGCCTGCCAACGCCAGGTCCTCCGGATGAGTGATCTTGATGTTGTCGCGCCGCCCGGGCACCAGTTGCGGTGCGAGGCCCATTGCCTCCACTGCCGACGCCTCGTCGGTGATCTCGAGCCCGCTCGCGGCAGCCTCGCCCAGTGCCCGTCGCAACAGGCCATAGCGAAAGCCCTGGGGGGTTTGCGCCTGCCACAATCCGACGCGTGCCTCAGTACGAGCCACGCGCCCCTGGCCATCGTCTCGCTTCATGGTATCGGCCGCGGGAGTCGCCAACAGCCCGCCCACCGGGTCCTGCCTCAGGGCAGCGTAAAGATGAGTAAGATCATCGACTCTCACGCAGGGGCGCGCCACGTCGTGGACCAGTACCCAGTCGTCGTCCTCCGCCTCGTCGGCGAAGGACGCCAGCGCCTGTCGCACCGAATCGGCGCGCTCTGCCCCGCCGGGGCTCCGCCCCCACTGGGCGAACGGCACCCAGGCCGGGTCGAAGTGGGCATCGTCCGGGTCGAGACAAAGGCACAGCCGCGCCTCGGGAAAAGCCCGGTGCAGCCGTGCCAGCGTGTGCGCCAGCACCGGCCGGCCGGCCAGCATCAGGTACTGCTTGGGTAGCGCGGCGCCCATGCGCCGTCCACGGCCTGCTGCAGGCACCACCAGCCACAGGCGTTCATTCATTCGAGTTTCCCGCGCGAACGCCCGACGCACCACCCTCGGTCGCCACGCCGGGCACCCAGTAGAACTGCTCGTCGGTACGCACCATGCCGATATCGCTGCGCGCCCGCTCCTCGATGGCATCGAGCCCTGTCTTGAGATCCACCACCTCGGCGGCCAGCCGTTCGTTGCGGTCGCGCAGCGGCTTGTTGGCGGCGTCGAGAACGGCTACGCGCTCGCGAATCTCGCGCAGCTCTTCGATGCCGCCGTCGCCGAGCCACAGGCGATACTGCAGCAGCGCCAGCAGCAGGAGCAGGGCGATGGCAAGCCACTTGAGCATCGGCTGACGTCCTCATGATTCTGAATGGCCGGCATTATGCCATCATCGCCGGTCCGGCTCACGCCCTGAACGCCTCACATCCTGAAGGGCAAGGCCCGCTCGGCAGCCCGGCGATACGCCTCGACGTGACGACGCTCCTCGGCGCAGAAGCGATCCAGGGCATCGCGCAGCCCTGGATCGGCAATATAGTGCAGCGAACGCAGGCGCCTGGGTGCGAAGCCACGCGTGAGCTTGTGCTCACCCTGGGTGCCGGGATCGAAGCAGGTCAGATCGTGGGCCAGGCAGTGCTCGATACCCTGGTAGTAGCACGCCTCGAAGTGCAGGCAGTCGGCCAGCACCTCGCTGCCCCAGTAGCGCCCGTAGAGTGTGCGACTGCCCTGCAGGCAGAGCGCAGCGGCGACTGGCTGACCATCGAGGCGTGCCTGGATCAGCAGCAGTGCTTCAGGCATGGTGCGGCGCAGCCGCTGGAAGAAGTCGAGATTGAGATAGCCATGGCGGCCGCGTTCGAGGTAGGTGATTTCATAGCAGCGGAAGAAATGCTCGAGGTCGCTCACGCCGATCGCCTCGCCCGCCAGACGATGCAGACTCACGCCCTGCTCGGCCACCCTCCGGCGCTCCCGACGGATCGTCTTGCGTCGTTTCGCCGTCAAGGCGGAGAGAAAGCCCTCGAAGTCACCGTAGCCGTGGTCGTTCCACTGGAACTGCACGCCGTGGCGCACCAGCAGGTCTGGCCGCGCCGCGAGCCAGGCCTCGACCTCTGCGTCTTCGGCAAACAGCAGATGCCAGCTCGACAGCGTGCTGTCCTCCCACGCCTCGGCCAGCACGTCGCGTGCCGCCAGTGGGTCGACATCAGGGGCCAGCGCCAACCGCGGGCCGGGCACCGGGGAAAAGGGGATCGCCGTGAGCCCCTTGGGGTAGTAGCGGCCGCCGGCCCCCTCCCAGGCATCGGCCCAGCTCCAGTCGAATACGTACTCGCCGTAGGAGTGGAACTTGCGATAGTGCGGCATGACACCCACCAGGGTTTCACCACGCCACAGCGTCAAATGGTTCGGCACCCAGCCGGTCGACCGGCTTACCGCCCCGCTCGCCTCCAGCGCATGGAGGAACTCATGGCGCAGGAATGGGTGATCATCGCCGACCAGGGCATTCCATTGCGTCGCCGCCACCGCCTCGATGGCAGGCAGCCGCTTGAGAATCAGCTCGGACATGGCATTCCTGTCGGGAAGGTAACCGAAGCGTCGGCTGACAACCGGCCGACGACGGCCTACATTGTGCCCAGACCCACCGATCCTTTTCCATCGCCGTAATATAACTACATACTTTCGGCCAGGCGCCTTCAAATTTGCCATGCGATGGGAGACAATTGTGTAAATTTACATTCTTCCAACGACGCGAGGTGCTCTCATGGCTCGCCCCACCGCACTAAACCCCACCGTCGAGCAGGTGACCGACCGCATTCGCGAACGTTCACATGGACGCCGTAAGCTCTACGAAGCGCACATGGCTGCACAGCACAAGCAGGGCGTGCACCGCGGCGAACTCTCCTGCGGCAACCTGGCCCACGGCTTTGCCGGCTGTGACCATGCCGGCGACAAGGATCGCCTCAAGCTGACCAACAGCGCCAACCTGGCTATCGTTTCGTCATATAACGACATGCTCTCGGCCCACCGCCCCTTCGAGAGCTACCCCGAGATCATCAAGCAGGCCGCCCGCGGCATGGGCAGCACCGCCCAGTTCGCCGGCGGCGTGCCGGCCATGTGCGATGGCGTCACCCAGGGCATGCCCGGCATGGAGCTGTCGCTGTTCTCGCGTGACGTGATCGCCATGGCCACTGCCGTGGCGCTCTCCCACAACATGTTCGATGCCGCCCTCTACCTGGGCATCTGCGACAAGATCGTGCCGGGGCTGTTCATCGGCGCGGCGCGCTTCGGCCACCTGCCGGCGCTGTTCGTTCCCGGCGGCCCCATGCCCAGCGGCCTGCCCAACGACGAAAAGGCCCGCGTGCGTCAGCTCTACGCCGAAGGCAAGGCGGGACGCGAGGAATTGCTCGAAGCCGAGTCGCGCTCCTATCACAGCCCCGGCACCTGCACCTTCTACGGCACCGCCAACTCCAACCAGCTGATGATGGAGATGATGGGGCTGCATCTGCCCGGCGCCTCCTTCGTCAACCCGGGCACCCCGCTGCGCGAGGCGCTGACCCGCTACGCCGCCGAGCAGGCGGTCCGCAATACCGAGCAGAGCGGCAATTATCGCCCCTTCTACAAACAGATCGACGAGCGCGCGATCGTCAATGCCATGATCGGCCTGCTTGCCTCCGGCGGCTCGACCAATCACACCCTGCATCTGGTGGCGATGGCCGCGGCCGCGGGCATCACCATCGATTGGGACGATTTCACCGCGCTCTCGGCGGTGGTGCCGAGCATGACGCGGATCTATCCCAACGGCAGTGCCGACGTGAATCACTTCCAGGCTGCCGGCGGCATGAGCCTGCTGATCCGCGAGCTGCTCGACGCCGGACTGCTGCATGGCGACATCCCCACCGTGTTCGGTACCGACCTCACCGCCTATACCCAGGAGCCGTTCCTCGATGACGGCAAGCTGGTGTGGCGCGAAGGGCCGACGGAGAGCCTCGACCGCGACGTACTGCGCCCGGTCGCCGACCCCTTCGCCCCCACTGGCGGTCTGGTGGTCCTCGACGGCAACCTCGGCCGCGGCGTGATCAAGGTCTCGGCAGTCAAGCAGGCCAATCGGATCGTCGAGGCCCCGGTGCGCATCTTCGACGACCAGAACCAGGTCAAGGCCGCCTTCGAGTCCGGCGACCTTGACCGCGATGTGGTGGTGGTGGTGCGCTTCCAGGGGCCCAAGGCCAACGGCATGCCCGAACTGCACAAGCTGACACCTTTCCTCGGCGTGCTGCAGGATCGCGGCTACAAAGTGGCCTTGGTTACCGACGGGCGCATGTCCGGCGCCTCGGGCAAGGTACCCGCCGCGATCCACGTCACGCCTGAAGCCGTCGACCGCGGCCCTCTGGCACGACTGCGCGACGGCGACGTGATACGCCTGGACGCCGAGCGCGGTGAGCTGACCGCTCTGGTCGATGCCTCCGAGTTCGCCAGTCGCAGCTGCATCGAACCCAACCTGGAGCGCTACCACTTCGGCCTGGGCCGTGAGCTGTTCGGCAGCTTCCGCCATCTGGCCGCCAGCGCCGAACTGGGAGCCGGTGTGTTCGGCGGCTTCGAGGCCGAGGTCCTGTCGCGGGAACTGGAGAAGATCGAGCAGGAGGATCAATGACGCGACCGGCCCTGATCGGCGACATCGGGGGCACCAATGCCCGTTTCGCCCTGGTCACTCCCGGCGAGTTCGAGCCCCACGACATCCTGGCGCTACCCTGCGCCGACTATCCCGGCCTGGTCGAGGCGGTGCGCGACTACCTGGCACGGGTCGGGCTGGATGCCGACTCGGCACCGCGCGAGGCGTGCCTGGCCTTCGCCTGCCCCATCGGCGACGACCGGGTGACGATGACCAACAACCACTGGTCGTTTTCTCGCCGCGAAGCACAGGCGGCGCTCGCTCTCGATCGGCTGAAGGTCATCAACGACTTTACCGCCCAGGCCCTGGGCGTACCGCACCTCGCACACGACGAGCTGGTCGAGATCAAGCCGGGCGTTGCGCGCGAACACGCCGCCTGCCTGGTAATAGGCCCCGGCACAGGCCTTGGAGTGGGCGGCATCTTTCCGGGCCGTAGAGCCTGGATTCCGCTCTCGACCGAGGGCGGCCACGTCACCTTCGCCCCGACCGACGAGCGCGAGCAGAACCTGCTGCGCCACTTCCGCAACCGCTACGGCCGGGTCTCGGTGGAACGCATCCTGTGCGGCCAGGGACTGCTCGATCTCTATATCGCCCATTGTTCGCTGAAGGGCCTCAATCCCAGCTGCAAGATGCCGGCCGAGGTCACCGCCGCCGCCACGGGTGGCGACGGTATTGCGCGTGATACCCTGCTGCGGTTTCTCAAGATCCTCGGTGACGTCTGCGGCGATGCGGCACTGACCATGGGGGCGCGGGGCGGGGTCTATCTATGTGGCGGCATCCTGCCACGGCTGCTGGACTGGCTGCCCCAGAGCCGCTTCGTGGAAGCCTTCACCGCCAAGGGCCGCATGAGCGATTACACTCGCGCCATCCCGGTACAAGTGGTCACTGCCGCCTGGCCGGGACTGTTGGGCGCTGCCGAGGCCCTGCGCAACGAAGAAGTGGAATAATCAAGGGAGAGCGAATGATTCCGCAGAGCCTGCGAGCCCTGCTCGACGAGACCGACGGCCAGCGTGAGTGCGAATGGGCCGGCCGCCGCGTGTGGCTGGCACGCGAATCCTGGGGGGAGCTTGCCGTATCGCTGCAGGGCGCCCAGGTGCTTCACTTTCTACCGGCGTCCGAAGCCACGCCAGTACCTGCGCCCACCCCCGCGCATGCCGAGGGCTCGCTCCCTAACGCGCCCGGCGCCGCGCGTACTAACGGGTCCGAAGACGAGCGTGCCAGTGCGCCCGAAGCCATGGGCGAGGGGGAAGAGGCGCTAGTGCCCGGCGGCTGGCTATGGGTCACGCCGACGCCCCAGGCGCTGCCCGGCGCCATTCGCGGCGGCATTCCATTGTGCTGGCCATGGTTCGCCGACGAACGCGGCGCCGACGAGAGCCCCGATCGTTCCGGCCCCATGCATGGCCCGGCGCGCAAGGCGCAGTGGCAATTGGAAGCGGTCGACGAACACGAGGGTGGCGTCGAACTGCACCTCTCGCCCAGCGAACGCCTGCACAGCCAGTTGACCCCCCGCACCGTGATCCAGGCCAATGCCCAGCGGCTGCACGTGGAGCTGATCACCGAGCACGTAGGTGAAACGCCAATCAAGCTAAGCGGTGCCCTGCACAGCTATCTGGCCGTGACCGACAGCTTCGCCTGCCGTGTCGAAGGACTGGCCGGCGCGCGCTACCTGGATAAGCTGGCCGGCTTCGCCGAGCGTGAGCAGCAGGGCGAGCTGGCCGTGCGCGGGGGGCTCGACCGGATCTACCACAGCAATGCCGAGGTGGTCCTCGATGACGGCCACCGACGCCTGCGCGTCGCCCGCCAGGGCAGCGACTCGGCGGTGGTGTGGCACCCGGGCGAGGCACTGCCCGACGACACTTCACCCACCGCCGCGCGTTGTTTCCTATGTGTAGAGTCGGCCAACACCCGCCTCGACCCGGTGTGGCTGGTGCCCGGCGCCCAGCACCTGCTGGGGACCACCCTGTCACAGGAGAATGCCGCATGATTCCCGTGATCGCCTTCGGCGAAGCCCTGGTCGACATGCTCTCCAGCCGGCTCGGCGAGCAGGCCGGCAGCGCCCCGGAAACCTTCACCCCCTACGCCGGCGGTGCACCGGCCAACGTGGCGGTGGCCTGCGCGCGCCTGGGCGTGCCCAGCCGCTTCCTCGGCATGCTAGGCGCGGATCACTTCGGCGACTTTCTCGCCACGGAGCTGGCCGCCCACGGTGTCGACCTCTCCGGCGTGGTGCGCACCGACGAGGCGCGTACGGCGCTGGCCTTCGTCTCGCGCGATGCCGACGGCGAGCGTACCTTCGATTTTTACCGCCCGCCCGCCGCCGACCTGCTCTATCGCCTCGAGCACCTGCCAGCCGGGGTATTTGCCGAGCCCGCCATCGTTCACTTCTGCAGCAACAGCCTCACCGAACCCGAGATCGCCGACACCACCCTGGCCATGGCCGAGATGGCCGGCCGCGCCGGTTGCCTGGTCAGTGTCGATGCCAACCTGCGCCACAATCTCTGGGCCGGTAGCAACGCCGACATCGCCCTGGTCACCCAATTGATCGACCGCGCCGGCTTGGTCAAGCTGTCGACAGACGAGCTCGACTATCTGCGCGCCGACCACCCGGCCGATGCCTGGCTGGCCGAGCGTCTCGCCGCCGGCGTCAAGCTACTGGTGATCACGGATGGCCCCGGCGAGGTACGCGCCGTGGGAGTGGGCAAGGAGCTGCGTCATACGCCGCCTACGGTCGAAGCAGTGGATACCACCGCCGGTGGCGATGCCTTCATCGGAGGGCTGCTCGCCGAACTGGCCGAACACGGCATCGAGGAGAGCTGGCACCAGGATGACGCCTTCCTGCAGCGCGCCCTGAGTACCGCCGCCAACTGCGGCGCTCATGCCGTGACCCGGCCTGGCGCCTATGCTGCCCTGCCAAGCCACGATGACCTGGCCCGGCTGCGAGGCTAGGCAATTCACGATGTGAGCCTGGCCGGCAGCCGGCGCCTCAGGGTTCGTGGCACGACCTGCTGCCCCACGCGGTAATCGCCCTGCGAGGCCGCCAGGGCACAGGCCAGTGCCATCGACGCCATGCGATCGTGATCCTGTACCGCCGAGTTGACCGGCAGCGGCAGGAAGTCGAGCAGCCGGCTGTCGCCGAAGGTCGCCATGCGCAGCGTCTGAGGCAAACCGCCCTCTTCCAGCAGCACGTCGAAGACCCCGTCGAGCAGGGTATACGAGGCCGTGACCACGGCATCTGGCAAGCCGTGGCGGTCGAGCAGTTCCCGCATCAACTGGGCGCCATCCGCCCGATCGTAGCGCTCGGCGCCATAGACCAGCGCTTCGGCGCCGTGTCCCGCCAACGCCTGCTGGAAACCACCCCGCCGCTCACGGCTGATGGAGAGCGCCGGCACAGCATCCAGCCAGGCGATGCGCTTTACCGAATCGTCGAGCAGCGAGCGGGTCAGTTGTTCGGCGGCCTCGCAGTCGTTGCTCACTATGCTGGCAAAACGCCCCGGGTCGAAGCCGCGGTCGACCGCCACCACCGGCAGGCCGCCCTGCAGCAGTTCGCCATAGAAAGGGTCGTTCATAGGCAGGCAGCTGGCGGTAATCAGCACCTCGCAGCGCTGGGCACGCAGCGACAGCGCCAGGTCGCGCTCGGTATCCGGCTGGTCGTCGGAACCGACGATCAGCAGTTGGTACCCCCGCTCGCGAGCGCCACGCTCCAACCGCTTGGCCAGGCGCGCGTAGCTGACGTTCTCCAGGTCGGGCACGATCAGCCCCAGCGTGCGGCTCGAGCCGCGCCGCAGCCCCGCGGCCTGGGCATCGACCCGGTAACGATGCTCGCGTACCACTGCCATCACCTTGTCGACGGTGTCCTGGCTGATGCGTCGTTCGGCGGCCTTGCCGTTGATGACGTAGCTGGCGGTGGTACGCGAGACCCCGGCCAGTCGGGCGATTTCAGCGAGTGTCATGAGATTCCTCTGTGTGTCAGAGCCGATTCTACGTCACACGCGACCTGCCCCGCCCCCTGCGAAAGTCTAAGAAATAGCGCCTTGCGAAACCATATGAATCGATCCAGCATGTAAAAGATGAAAGGTGACACGATTCAGCAATACAGTCTCTCAACTAAGGGTTGAATCCGCGCTGTACGTCACCCTCCGCGCACCCAGGAGATTTCACATGCTCACGCTACGCCCCGAGGACATCCGCCTCGACTGCCAGGCAGCCGACTGGCGCGACGCACTGGAGCAAGCCGCCGAGTCGCTGCACCAGGCGGGGCTGACCGCTCCCGCCTACCGCGACGGCCTGTTCCAACGCGAGACCCAGTCCTCCACCTATCTGGGCAATGCCATCGCCATCCCCCACGGCACGCCCGAGAGCCGCGAATACGTGCGCCAGACCGGCGTACGCGTGCTGCAGTTCCCGGCCGGGGTCGAGTGGCATGACGCCCAGCGCGTCCACGTGCTGGTCAGCATCGCCGCCCAGAGCGATGAGCACCTCGACATCCTGCGCCAGCTCACCCACGTACTGGATGATGACAGCGTCGGTGAACGCCTGGCCGCCGCACGTTCGGCGTCGGCAGTGGCCACCCTGCTGTCGAAGGCGGTGGTGGAGGCTCGCCTGGATGCCGATACCCTGTGCCTCGGCTTTCCCGCTCGCGATATGCGCGAGCTGGCCCTGGCCGGTGCCGCCCGGCTGCGCCAGCTCGACTGCGTAGGCAGCAACTTCATTGCCGATGTCGCCGGGCGCGAGCTGACCCAGCTTGGCCAAGGGCTGTGGCTGACCGCGAGTGAGCAGGGCGTTGAGGCACCCGCGCTGGCCCTGGCGACACCCGATGCGCAGCTGGAAAGCGAAGGCGAAGAGGTAAAAGGCGTCTTCTGCCTGGCCGCCCAGGGAGATACCCACCGCGGCCTGCTGGAGCGAATCCTGACACTGCTCGACAGCGGCGCCGCCGCCGAGCTGTCCAATGCCGATGCTGCCATGGTGCTGGCGCGGCTGGCCGGCGAGTCCGCCGCGGCCCATACCCGGCTAGCCCGGGTACTCAATGCCCACGGCCTGCACGCCCGTCCGGCCAAGCATCTGGTACAGGTAGTCCGTCAGCAAGGCATCCCCATTCAGGTGCGCCTGGCCGAAGGCGGCGGTGCCGCGGTATCCGCCACCAGCTTGACCAAGGTGATCAACCTCGGCGCCCGGCGCGGCCAGCAATTGTCCTTCTCCGCCGAGGGCGACAGCGCCCAGGCGGCGCTCGACGCCGTGTGCCGCGCCGTGACCGATGGCCTCGGCGAACAGGTCCTGCCGTTCGACGAGAGCCGCGAGCGTATCGTGCCGCAGGCCGACGCCACGCCCGCCGAACCGCTGCCCGACGATGCGCCCCACCTTGGGGTAGCTGCGTCGCCGGGGCTCGCCATCGCCCCGGTTTTCGTGCTTCAGACCCCACGCTTCGACTATCCCGAGCGCGCCGCCGATCCGGGCGAGCAGCAGCGGCGTCTGCAAGACGCCATGGCCGAGGGTGTGGCCCAGCTCGAGGCGCTGGAACGCGAAGCCCGCGGCGGCGAAGTGGCCCAGATCCTCTCCATGCACGAGGAGATGCTGCGAGACCCCGAGCTGTTCGAGGCGGCCCGCGAGGGCATCCACGAGGGTCGTTCCGCCGAGGCCGCCTGGTGGGAGGCCATCGAGACCGCCGCCCATGCCCAGGAGATGCTCGCCGACCGCCTGCTCGCCGAGCGTGCCGCCGATCTGCGCGATGTCGGCCGCCGCGTGCTCGGCATCCTGTGCCAGGTGAGCCTGCCCGAGCCGCCGGAGACGCCCTACATCCTGGTGACCGACGACATCGGCCCCTCCGACGTGGCGCGCCTGGACACCCGCCGGGTACGCGGCCTGCTCACCGCCCGTGGCGGCGCCACGGCCCACAGCGCGATACTCGCCCGGGCGCTGGGCATCCCCGCCGTGGTGGGCGCCGGCGAGCGGGTGCTGACCCTTGCCAACGGCTGTGAGCTGATCCTCGACGGCGAGCGCGGCCGAGTGATCCCGGCACCTTCCACTGAACGTCGCGCCGCTGCCGAGCAGCGCCTGGCCGAGCACCTGCGCCGCGAAGCCGAGGCCTGGGAGTCACGCTTCGAGGAGGCGCACACCCGTGACGGGCACCGCGTGGAAGTGGCCGCCAACCTGGGCAATACCGCCCACGCCGCCGACGCCGTGGAACGCGGCGCCGAGGGTATCGGCCTGCTGCGCACCGAATTCCTGTTCATGGCCCACGCCCAGGAGCCGGACCTCGACACCCAGATCGCCGAGTATCGTGAGGCCCTCGACGCCCTGGGTGGCCGCCCGCTGGTGGCCCGCACCCTCGACGTGGGCGGCGACAAGCCGCTGCCCTACTGGCCGGTACCGAAGGAAGACAATCCCTTCCTCGGACTGCGCGGCATTCGCCTGACGCTGACCCGCCCCGAGGTACTCGAGACCCAACTGCGTGCGCTGCTGATGGCCGCGGCCCCCGACGCGGAGGGAACGCCAAGGCCGCTGCGCATCATGCTGCCGATGGTCAAGGACGTGGGTGAATTCCGCATGGCACGGACCATCTTCGAGCGACTGCTGGTAGAGATCCCCGAAGCCGAGCGCGCCAAGGACGTGCAGCTCGGCGTGATGATCGAAGTGCCCTCGGCGGCGCTACTGGCCCCGACACTGGCCGCCGAGGTCGATTTCTTCTCGGTGGGCACCAACGACCTGACCCAGTACACCCTGGCCATCGACCGCGACCATCCCGCCCTCTCGGCCCAGGCCGACGGGCTGCATCCGGCAGTGCTGCGCCTGATCGAGATGACCGTGGCCGCGGCCCATGCCCACGGCAAGTGGGTCGGGGTTTGCGGCGAGCTGGCAAGCGATGCCCTGGCCGTGCCGGTGCTGGTCGGCCTCGGCGTCGACGAGCTATCGGTCAGCGCTCGGCAGGTGCCGCTGGTCAAGGCACGGCTGCGTGAGTTCGACCTGGCCGAGGCTCGTGCCCAGGCCGAGCTGGCCCTTGGTCAGGCGACCAGCGAAGCGGTCCGCGATGCCCTGGAGGTGCGCTGATGGCCCGCGTGCTCACCCTCACTCTCAACCCGGCGCTGGATCTCTCCGTGAGCCTGGAGCGGCTGGTGCCGGGCAAGGTCAACCGTACCCGCGAGACCCACCTGACGGCGGCCGGCAAAGGGGTCAACGTGGCCCGGGTGTTGGCCGACCTCGGACACGACGTGACGGTGTCGGGATTTCTCGGCGCCGACAACGACGGCCCCTTCCTGCGCGCCTTCGAGGCCATGGCAGTGGAGGATGCCTTCCTGCGCGTACCCGGCGAGACCCGTATCAATGCCAAGCTCGCCGAGGCCGATGGCCGCGTCACCGACATCAATGGCCCCGGCACGGCAATCGATGCCACGGCCTGGCAGCGGCTGCTCGACGGACTCGACACGCGTATCGGCGATTCCCGGCGACGCCCCGATGCCGTAGTGATCGCCGGCAGCCTACCGCCGGGCGTAACGCCAGGCAATCTTGCCGAGCTGACCGCCCGGTTGCGAGAAGCCGGGCTGCCGGTCTGGGTAGATACCAGCGGTGACGCCCTCGCCCAGGCCATCGATGCCCGCCCCACCGCGGTCAAGCCCAACGAGCAGGAACTCGCGGCCTGGGCCGGCAACGCCCTGGACACCTTCGAGTCACGGCTGGCCGCGGCGCTGCGGCTCTATGCTGCCGGCATCGAGGAGGCCGTGGTTTCCGCCGGCCCCGCCGGTGTGCTGTGGGTCAGCCATCGCGGCGCCTGGCAAGCCGTGCCGCCACGACTTTCAGTGACCAGCACCGTGGGTGCCGGCGATACACTGCTCGCCGCCCTGCTGCATGGCGTGCTGTCGGGCCACCCGCCGGAACAGGCGCTGCGTCTGGCCACCGCGCTTTCCGCCGAATCGGTTCGCCACGTCGGGGTGGGCAACGCCCGAGCCGACGATTTCGCTCACATCCAACAACAGACCCGCGTGCGTCGCCTCAACGACGTGGACGCAGGGGGAGCCCTTGCATGAACGTGATCATCGTCACCGCCTGCCCCAGCGGCATGGCCACCACCTTTCTCGCCGCTCGCCGCCTCGAGCAGTCCGCCCGACGCCTCGGCTGGCAACCCAGCGTCGAGATGCACAGTCAGCTCGAGGCCGTCGAACCCGTCTCGGCCCAGGCCATTGCCGAAGCCGAGCTGATCGTGGTTGCCGCCGACCACGTCCCTGCTGCCGAGCGCTTCCGCGGCAAGCACCTGTTCCAGGCCGCCATCGGCGAGGCACTGCCCGACCCCGAGGCCTTCCTCGCCCGCGCCCAGCGTGAATCCGGCGAATATACACCACCCGCTATGAGCGCGGCGCCGATTGCCAAGCAGGCATCCGTCAGCGGCAGTCGCATCGTCGCCGTGACCGCCTGCCCCACCGGCGTTGCCCACACCTTCATGGCCGCCGAGGCGCTGAGCGAGGCCGGCAAGAGCCTGGGCCATGCGATTCGCGTCGAGACCCAGGGCTCGGTGGGGGCCCAGGACAAGCTGACCGACGAGGAGATCGCCGCGGCCGACGTGGTGATACTGGCCTGCGACATCGAGGTCGACCCGACCCGCTTCGCCGGCAAGCGCATCTACCGCACCTCTACCGGCAACGCGCTCAAGAAGCCGCGCCCCACCATCGAGGCGGCGCTGGCCGAGGCCGAGATCGAGGACACCGCCGGCGCCTCGCGCCGGAGTGAGGCGAACAAGAGCCTGAAGGAAAAGGGTGTCTACAAGCACCTGCTCACCGGCGTCTCCTTCATGCTGCCCATGGTGGTGGCCGGCGGCCTACTCATCGCGCTCTCCTTCGTCTTCGGCATCGAGGCCTTCGAACAGGAGGGTACGCTGGCCGCGGCGCTGATGCAGATCGGCGGCGGCACCGCTTTCGCCCTGATGATCCCGGTACTGGCCGGCTACATCGCCTACTCCATCGCCGACCGACCCGGCATTGCCCCGGGCATGATCGGCGGTATGCTGGCAGCGGACATCGGCGCCGGCTTCATCGGTGGCATTCTCGCCGGCTTCCTCGCCGGCTACGTGGCGCTGGCAGTGACCCGGCACGTCAAGTTGCCGAAGAGTGTCGAGTCGCTCAAGCCGATCCTGATCATTCCGCTGATCGCAAGCCTCGTCACCGGGCTGACCATGATCTATGTCATCGGCGAGCCGGTGGCGGCCATCCTCGCCGGCCTGACCGAATTCCTTGCCGCCATGAGCTCGGCCAATGCCGTGCTGCTGGGCATCCTGCTCGGCGCCATGATGTGCTTCGACCTGGGTGGGCCGGTCAACAAGGCGGCCTATACCTTCGGTGTCGGACTGCTCTCAACCCAGACCTACGCGCCGATGGCGGCGATCATGGCCGCCGGCATGGTGCCGGCCATCGGCATGGGTATCGCCAGTTTCGTCGCGCGCCAGAAGTTCTCCGAACCGGAACGCGAAGCGGGCAAGGCGTCGTTCGTGCTGGGACTGTGCTTCATCAGTGAGGGTGCCATCCCCTTCGCCGCCAAGGACCCGCTGCGCGTCATCCCGGCCTGCATGCTGGGCGGCGCAACCACCGGCGCCCTCTCCATGCTGGTCGGCGCCCAGCTGATGGCCCCCCACGGCGGTATCTTCGTGCTGCTGATACCCAACGCCATCAACCCTGTACTGCTCTACCTGGGCGCCATCGTCGTCGGCTCGCTGGTCACCGGCCTGGGCTACGCCGCGATCAAGCGCGGTGCGGCACCGGTGGCCGTGGCCGCCAACGCCTGATACCTACCTGGCAGGCGTTCCAGCGCTGGTGCATGCCGCACAAGAGCGGCATGCACCAGCGCTTTTTTCATCGGCACCAGCCCCAGGCCGACAGATAAAAAAAGCCCGGCCGAGAGGCCGGGCACAAGGACAGCAACGGGCTGTCGAGAGAGCACAACGAGATTCGTTACGAAACCGACACTCAGTGATGGAAACGCTCAGCGGCCTCCTTGGCGAGCTGGCGAATGCCGGTCCAGTCCTCGGCGTCGACCAGGGACTTCGGCGTCAACCAGGAGCCGCCCACGCACATCACGTTCTTCAGCGCCAGGTAGTCCTCGGCATTGTCGAGAGTGATGCCGCCGGTGGGGCAGAAGCGCGCCTCGGGAATCGGGCCGGCGAAGGCCTTCAACGCCTTGACGCCGCCGCTGGCTTCGGCGGGGAAGAACTTGAAGCGACGATAGCCGTATTGCCAGCCAGTCATCAGCTCGGACACGGTAGCCACGCCGGGCAGCATCGGCACGGGACTGGTCACGCCGTAGCGATAGAGCGCCTCGGTGGTGCCGGGGGTCACCACGAAATCGGCCCCCACCTGTTCGCTCTGGCGATACTGGGATGGGGTCAGTACGGTGCCCACGCCGATGCTGGCCTGGGGCAGCGCTTCCTTCAGGCGACGTATCGCCTCGAGGGCGCAATCGGTGCGCAGGGTCACTTCCAGCACCGTGAGCCCGCCCTCGACCAGGGCGCGGCCCAGCGGCACGGCGTCTTCCACCCGCTCGATGGCCAACACCGGGATAACCTCGGCCTTGAGGCAGATGCTGTCGAGTTCAGTGGTACGCGTGGACGGCAGCTGTTTGTCGATGGTCATGAGCAGACTCCAGTTCAGGGGGCCCAGTAAACGGCCAGCGGGCAGGAAAGAAAGGCGCGGATCGGCAGCTCGCGCGAGTCGTCGCCGGACATGGCCCGGGCCAGCACGCTGCGCTTGTCGTCGCCGGTAATGTGCAGCACGTGACGTCGCGCCTGGTGCAGCCGGTCGGCGCTCAGGGTGATGCGCGCCTGGGGCTGGCTGGGCGTGCGCGCAGCCAGCACCGGGGCGTCGGTGGTCAGCCCCAGCTCCAGCTCGCGGCTATCGGGAAACAGTGAGGCGGTGTGGCCGTCTCCGCCCATGCCCAGCACCACCAGACTGGCGGGCCAGGTCAGTGCCTCGATGCGCCGGGTGACGGCCTCGACACCCTGCTCCGGGGTTTCGTCGGCGGTGGTCAGGGAGACGAAGCTGGCCGCCGCCGCCTTGCCCTGCAGCAGGTGGTGGCGCACCAGCCGCGCATTGCTCGCCTCGTCCGACTCGCTCACCCAGCGCTCGTCGGCCAGGGTCACGTCGACCCGTTCCCAGGGCAGTTCCTGCCGAGACAGGGCCTGAAAGTAAGGCACCGGCGTCGAGCCGCCGGAAAGCACCAGCAGGGCCCGCTCCTGCTGCGCCAAGTCCTGGCGCAGCGCTTCGCTGGTGGCTTCGGCGAGCTGCTCGGCGAGCTGCTCGCGCGGCCTGGCATTCGCTTGCGTCATATCAGTAGTCCTCGTACCAGCTGCGCCCATCCTGGGTGATCATGGCGATGGAGGCTACCGGCCCCCAGGAGCCGGCCGGATAGCGCCGCGGTGGCTCCCCCATTTCCTTCCAGGCGGCGATCAGGCTATCGCACCAGTGCCAGGCGTGCTCCACTTCGTCGCGGCGCACGAAAAGGTACTGCTGCCCTTTCATCACCTCGAGCAACAATCGCTCGTAGGCATCGGGTATTCGCGTCTGGGGGAAGGCGCTGCCGAAATCCAGGTGCAACGGGCCGCGGCGCAGACGCATGCCCCGGTCCAGGCCGCTGTCCTTGGTCAGCACCTCGAGGGCGATGCCCTCGTCGGGCTGCAGGCGGATGATCAGCTTGTTGGCCGCCAGGTTGCGCTGGTCGGGGTCGAAGATATAGTGCGGCTGCTGGCGAAAATGGATGACGATCTGCGACAGCTTCTCCGGCATCCGCTTGCCGGTGCGCAAGTAGAATGGCACCCCGGCCCAGCGCCAGTTCGACACGCCGGTCTTTATGGCCACGAAGGTCTCGGTGTCGCTGTCGCGGTTGGCGCCATCTTCCTCCAGATAGCCCGGTACGCCCTTGCCCTTGATGGTGCCGGCGATGTACTGGCCGCGCACCACGTCTCGGTTGAGCTTGATTTCGCTGAACGGCTGCAGCGCCTTGAGCACCTTGACCTTTTCGTCGCGAATGGCGTCGGCATCCAGGTTGGCCGGCGGATCCATGGCGATCAGGCAGACCAGCTGCAGCAAATGGTTCTGCACCATATCGCGCAACTGGCCGGCGCGATCGAAATAGCCCCAGCGCCCTTCGATGCCGACCTGCTCGGCGACTGTGATCTCCACATGAGAGATGTGGTTCTGGTTCCACTGGGTGCCGAACAGGGGATTGGCGAAGCGCAGCGCAATCAGGTTCTGGACGGTCTCCTTGCCCAGGTAATGATCGATGCGATAGACCTGGGATTCCTGGAACACCTCGCCGATGGCGTCGTTGATCTCGCAGGAAGACTCGAAGTCGTAGCCGATCGGCTTCTCGACCACCACGCGGGAGAGCTCGTCGAGGCACTCACCGGCCTGTAGATTGCGGCTGATGTCGCCGTACAGGCTCGCTGGCACCGCCAGGTAGACGACCAGAGGGCAGACCACGGTGTCATGGCGCACGGCCTCACGCCACTCGGTAATGCCGCGATAGCCTTCAGGGGTGGCGAAATCGAGCTGCAGGTAATCGAGACGCGCGATGAAACGCTTGACGGCTTCGCGGTCGAGTTCCGCGGGCTTGACGTAGGTCTGCAGGGTGTCGGCAATTTGCCGACGAAATGCATCGGGCTTCAGCTCCTGGCGGGCCAGCCCCAGGATACGCGTGTCGTCATGCAGCAGGCCCTCGCGGTCGAGGTGATAGAGCGCCGGATAGAGCTTGCGCAGCGACAGGTCACCCAAGGCACCAAACAGCGCGAGATCGATGACCGGCCGACTCTCTTCCTCTGACCGCTTGGTTGCATTCATGTCCGCCCCCATCTGGTTAATTTACACAAAAAATACGTAAAAACCGACCTGCCATCAACCGATTTTTTGTAATATTACACTCTAAATCGATTCTTCCTATACCTGGATTCGCGCCCGACCGACACTCCGCGCTAGGATAGCCCGCGATCATGTTGTTAAATCACTACATCATCATTTCAGGAGAGTCTCAACCACCATGGCCCACGACCTGCTGCAACGAATTCGGCAACGCCTCGAAGAGCTCAACCGCTCCGAGCGCAAGGTAGCAGACGTCATCCTGGCCGACCCGGCCCGGGCCACCGGCCTGAGCATCGCCAGCCTGGCCCAGGCGGCGTCGGTCAGCGAACCCACGGTCAACCGCTTCTGCCGTAACTTCCACGCCAAGGGCTATCCCGATTTCAAGATCAAGCTAGCCCAGAGCCTGGCCGGCGGCACACCCTATGTCAGCCAGTCGGTGGAGCCTGGCGATGCGGCGGCGGATTACACGCGCAAGATCTTCGGCGCCACCATCGCCGCCCTGGACGAAGCCAGCCGCACGCTCGACCCGGCCCGTATCGAGCGGATGGTGGACTACCTGATCCAGGCCAAGCAGATCCACTTCTTCGGCCTGGGAGCCTCCGGCGCCGTGGCCCAGGATGCGCAGCACAAGTTCTTTCGCTTCAACCTGCCGGTCACTTCCTACGTCGACGTGCTGATGCAGCGCATGGTCGCCTCGGCCTGCCACACCGGTGACGTGGTGGTGGTCATCTCCTGGACCGGCCGCACCCGGGAACTGGTCGACATCGCCCAACTGGCGCGCGAGAGCGGTGCCGTGGTACTGGGCATCACCGCCCCCGGATCGCCGCTGGCCGCGGAGTGCACCGAGACGCTCGAGGTGCCCACGCCGGAGGACACCGACGTCTACATGCCGATGACCTCACGCATGATCCAACTCACCCTGATCGACGTACTGGCCACCGGCGTCACCCTGCGCCGCGGCGAGGATTTCCTGCCCCACCTGAAGAAGATCAAGGATAGCCTGCGCGACACCCGCTACCCGCCCCGCGGCTGAACGCCGCGTGACGCCAATGCCTCAAGCCCCAGCCTTGCTACCGGCAGCCTGCCAGGCCGCGACCAGCGCCTGCGCCTGCCGGCCCACCTGCTCGGGTGCCTGCCCGGGGCGATAGAGGGCACTTCCCAGGCCGGCACCGCTGATACCGCCAGCACGCCAGGCGGCAAAGTCGTCGGCGCCGATGCCCCCCACGGCATAGAGTCGGGTATCGCCCGGCAGCACGGCGCGTAGCGCCTTCATCCCCTCGATGCCCACCTGGACGGCGGGAAACAGCTTGAGGCCGGTGGCACCGGCCTCAAGCGCGTCGAAGGCCTCCGATGGGGTCAGCACGCCGGGCCAGCTCTGCATGCCGAGCCGTCGCGTGGCTTCGATCACCGTCGGGCGGCAGTTGGGCGACACCACCAGGCGCCCCCCGGCGGCATGTACCTCCCGCACCTGGCCCGGGTCGAGCACAGTACCGGCGCCTACCAGCGCACGATCCCCCAGGGCGTCGACCAGGCGACGGATACTCTCCAGCGGCTCGGGCGAGTTGAGCGGCACTTCGAGCGTGGTGATGCCGGCGGCGAGTATCGCCTCGCCCACCGCTACCGCCTCGCCGGGAGTAACGCCACGTAAGATACCGATCAAAGGCAGGGTCATGAATCATCTCCTTGCAGACGTCGTTGGTCGGCCTGCGCCAGCCCCAGGCCGGCCAGCACTGCCGCTTCGCCATCGAGGCGTCGGCTGTCGTGACCCAGCGCCTCCAAGGCCAGGGCGTAGCGTGAGCACAGCGCTTGGCTGCCGATCAGGGTGACGGCTGCGCCGGACAGCTCGTGGCGTACGCCGGCGAGTTCCAGGCCGATGGTAAGCCCCGAGAGACGAGCCCCCAGGCGGGCATGCCGCGCCACCCCCCTGGGCAGCGCGTCGTCGAGCAGGTCGGCGGCACGCAGGCCGAATAGCTGCTGACCGAAGCGCCCGGGCTCGGCACTTGCCTCGCGCACCGCGGCGACGAACGCGTCGCGGCAGCCAGGCGCATCGAGCTCGGCGTCGGCCACGGAGTGCTTGAGCACCGACTGGCTCGCCAGCAGGCGATAGAGTTCGCCGGTCAGGTGGGTAGCGAAGCGTATGACCGCGCCCTCCTCCAGCCAGGCCCACTTGGCGTGAGTGCCGGGCAGGCAGACCATCCCCGAGAATCCCGGCTCCCGGGCCACCAGGCCGGCCAACTGAGTCTCCTCGCCGCGCATCACGTCGAAGCCATGCCCTGCGGGGTCGGCATGCTGGCAGAGCCCAGGCAGCAGGCGCACGTCCAGTCGCGGCTCGTTAACCACAGGTGCCACGGCGGCCTTCGCCAGCTCGCCCAGGCGCGCCGGCACCGGCAGGTAGGCCGCCTCCTGCCAGCCCTGGCGGGCACCGGCCATGCCGCAGACCCACACCGGCACGCGGCCGGAAGCGGGCAACCAGTCGCCGATCGTCTCGAGCAGCGCGGGCTCATAGCCCTCGGCTGCCAGAGCCAGCATGCCCTTGTCACTGCCGCCCCGAGACAGTACCTCGCCGCGCCCGTCCACGGCCCAGGCGCGCAGGTTGCTCGAGCCCCAGTCCACGGCGATCCATGCCAGCCGCTTACGCACCTCCTCGCTCATGGCCACTCTCCTCACCACTCGGCGATGGAGCCGTCTTCATGGCTCCATACCGGGTTGCGCCAGCGGTGTCCCACTTTGGCCCGCTCCTCGACGAATGCCTCGTCGATCTCCACACCGAGTCCCGGTCCCTGGGGAATGGCACAGAAGCCCTCCTCGATGGCCAGCGCCGACTTGTCGACCAGATAGTCGAGCACGTCATTGTCCTGGTTGTAGTGAATGCCCATGCTCTGCTCCTGGATGAAGGCGTTATGGCTCACCGCATCCAGCTGCAGCGAGGCCGCCAGGGTCAACGGGCCGAGCGGGCAGTGCGGCGCCAGGGCCACGTCGTGGGCCGAAGCCAAGGCGGCGATCTTCAGCCCCTCGCTGATGCCGCCGCAATGGGAGAGGTCGGGCTGAATGATGTCGACCATGCCGTCGGCGAGCAGGTCGCGGAACTCGAAGCGGGTGTGCAGCCGCTCGCCGGTGGCCAGCGGATAGCCGAGGCCACCGGCGATGTGCTTGAGCGCCGGCAGATGCTCGGGGGCCACCGGCTCCTCGACGAACATGGGATGGAACGGTTCCAGTTCACGCAACAGCGCCTTGGCCATGGGGCGATGCACCCGGCCGTGGAAGTCGATGCCGATGCCCACCTCAGGGCCCACCGCCTCGCGAGCCTCGGCCACCCGCGCCACCGCCTCGTCGACCTTGCGGTGCGAGTCGACGATCTGCATCTCGGCGGTACCGTTCATCTTGAAGGCGGTGAAGCCACGTTCGACCAGCGCCCGGGCCCCGGCCCCCACCTCGCCGGGGCGATCGCCGCCGGTCCAGGCGTACATGCGCATGCGCTCGCGCACGGCGCCGCCCAGCAGTTGATGCACCGGCACGCCCAGGTCGCGCCCCTTGAGGTCCCACAGCGCCTGGTCGATGCCGGCGATGGCGCTCATCAGGATGGGGCCGCCGCGATAGAAACCGGCACGGTAGAGCGTATTCCACAGGTGCTCGATACGGTGCGGGTCCTGGCCGACCAGGTAATCAGCAAGCTCGTGCACCGCAGCCTCCACCGTGGCGGCGCGGCCTTCGATGACCGGCTCGCCCCAGCCGTAGCAGCCGCTGTCGGTCTCGATCTTGAGGAACAGCCAGCGCGGCGGTACCTGCCAGGTCTTGAGTCGAGTGATCTTCATTCGGAACGCTCCTTGGCATGAACAGGGAATTCGGCTAGCGGCGCCGGGGCGGATCCAGCCTCTGCGCCGGCGACGATACCCAGGTCGACGGCGGTACGCCGCAGCACATCAGTGGCGGCCACCTCGGCTGCGTCCGCGTCGCGGTGACGGATTGCCTCGAGCAGCCGACCATGGCGCGCCAGGCTGTCCTTCAGGCCGTCTCGCTGAGGCGGTAGATGGGCCTGGGAGCGCTGGATCAGGGCAACGATCGAGGGTCTCAGCAAATGGCCCATCTGGCGCCACACCAGGTTGTGGCTGGCGCGGTAGATGGCGTCGTGAAAGGCCACGTCGTGCTCCGCATGCTGCGCGCTGACTTCCGGCCTGCCGGCGGTATGCTGCATGCCCTGGTAGGCCGTTTCCAGGCGCTCGAGGTCCTCCGCTTCGGCAGCGCGGGCAGCCAGGCGGGCGACGGCCGGTTCCGCCGAATAACGAAAGGCGAAGATCTCGCGCAATAGCTGGGGATCGGGCGCTTCGATATCGGCCATCCACGTGCTGACCAGCGGATCGAGCAGATGCCATTCGCCAATCTCGCAGACCACGCTGCCGCGCCCCGCGGTGCGCTCGATCAGACCGAGGGCAACCAGGGTCGCCAGGGCATTGCGCACCTGGTTGCGGCTGACCTCGAAATGCTCGCAGAGGTCGCGTTCGCGGGGAAACGTCTCGCCGGGGTGCCAGTGACCCGCCAACAGCGCCTGACCCAGCAATCTGGCCAGGCCATCGGCACCGCCGTGATGACGTGGCAGCGAAGCCAGTGTCATTGCAGTCCTCCCGAGAAAGATCCTGATGATGACGTGGTGCAGCGACTATAGAACAATGCCGCCGCAAATGTCAGACATTTGCCGTCACAAATAAAAAAGAGGCGAGCCTGACGACCCGCCTCTACGCGCGCAGCCTCAACCGCCGGCGAAGGTGGCGTAGATGATGACCACCAGCACCACCAGCAAGAGCCCCACGGGCACGGCGCCACGCCAGGGCGTGAGATCGACGGCGCCGCTGTCCTCGTGCACCCAGTCGGTCTCGCGCGGACGCAGCTTGCCGATCACCAGCATCAGGACGACCAGCAGCACAAACACGCCGGCCACGAAGTGGAACTCGTGCATGACCAGCGGAAGCCGATCGAACGGCGGCACGAAATAGCCCGCGGCAATCAGCAGGCAGCCGCCAACCAGGGCAATCTTGGCCGCCATGGGCGGCACCCGCTTGGTGAGCAGGCCGACGATCACTACCGCGAGGATGGGGATGAAATAAATGGCGTTCATCTTCTGCAGGTAGCCGAACAGGCTCTCCTGACCGGCCAGAAGCGGCGCGATGGTCATGGTGACGATGGCCATGATCCAGCCGAACACCTTGCCCGACCTGACCACCTGCTCTTCGCTGGCCTCCTTGTTGAGCACGCCTTTATAGAGCCCCAGGCTGAAGATAGTGGTGGTACTGTTCAGCGCCGAGTTGAACGACGACAGGATGGCGCCCACCATCACCGCGGCGAAGAAGCCGGTGAGATAGGGCGGCAGCACGTTGAACACCAGGTGACCGTAGGCCTCGTCGGCCTGAACGCCCTGATCGGCATAGAGGTGGTAGGCGATGATGCCCGGCAGCACCAGGTACAGCGGGCCAAGCAGCTTGAAAAAGCCCGTCAGCAGGACGCCCTTCTGGCCCTCGGCGAGGTTCTTGGCGGCAAAGGTACGCTGGATGATCTGCTGGTTGGTGGTCCAGTAGAAGAGGTTGATCAGGAACACGCCGGTAAAGAGGGTGGAGAACGGTACCTGCTGTTCGGAGCCGCCGATCGAGTTGAGCTTTTGCGGATCGCTCTCCTTGAGGATATTCCAGCCTTCGAGCAGGCCGCCGTCGTCGCTGACCGCCTGCAGGCCGAAGTAGACAATGACGAAGCCGCCGACCAATAGCCCGACACCGTTCAGTGTGTCCGACACGGCAACGGTGCGCAGCCCGCCGAACAGGGCGTAGATGGAGCCGATGATTCCCACCACCCAGACAGTAAGCCACAGCAGCAGCGTCGACGATTCGATCCCGGTCAGGCCGGAGAGATCGAGCATGCCCTGCAGCCCCATGGCGCCGGAGTAGAGAATGATCGGCAGCAGGATCACCGCATAGGCGATCAGGAAGATGATGTTGCAGATCAGTTGGGTACCGGCGTCGAAGCGGATCAATAACATTTGCGGCAAAGTGGCGATGCCGCTGCGCAAGAAACGCGGCAGGAAGAACAGCGCCAGGGCGACCAGGGCGATGACCGCCACCACCTCCCAGGCCATTACGCTCAGGCCATCGCTGAAGGCCGCCCCGTTGAGCCCCACCATCTGCTCGGTGGAGAGGTTGGTCATCAACAGCGAGCCGGCGATCAGAGGAAAGGTCAACGAGCGGCCGGCAAGGAAATAGCCACTGGTACTCTCATGATCGTCGCGTCGGGTCAGGCGCCAGGTGATGAGGGCCACCAGGCCGGTAAAGAACAGGAACGACAACAGGGTCAAGGCATGCATGCAGGTACACTCCCTTGCGGACAGCGAGCAATCCGTTGCGTCAGCGCAAATGTCTGACATTGATGAATTCACTACATTCTAGGCAAACGAAGCGCCTGATACATGCGCCTTTAGTCTAAGCAAGTCGTATAAATTCCGAAATATTACCAAACACGTTCTCGAACAGAGCTATTACTGTGATGACGGTACAGCGCTAGGGTTGCCAGCGCCGCATCGGCCTACAACAATAGCGCCTCCATCTCATCCCCCCGCAAGGAGCCCACATGCGCCGGATCGCTCTCTCTGCCATTCCCCTGTCCGCCATCGCCTTCACCCTGTTAGCGCAGAGTGCCGTCGCCGAGACCTTCCGCTTCACCGCCATTCCCGATGAGGACCAGGCGCGCCTGGTGGAGCGGTTCTCCAAGGTAGCCGATTACCTGGAGGAGCGCCTCGGCGTCGAGGTGGAGTACGTACCGGTCAAGTCCTACAGCGCCGCAGTCACCGCCTTTCGCAACGACCAGGTGCAGCTTGCCTGGTTCGGCGGGCTCTCAGGCGTTCAGGCACGCCGCCTGGTGCCGGGCTCCCAGGCACTGGCCCAGGGCAGCGAGGACAACGCCTTCGTCAGCTACTTCATCGCCCATGAATCCACAGGGCTTGCGCGCGCCGACGAACTGCCCGACGACCTCGAAGGCATGAGCCTGACCTTCGGCTCGCGCACCTCGACCTCCGGCCGGCTGATGCCGGAGCACTTCTTCCGCCAACGCTTCGACAATGCCGACCCCGAGGACTTCTTCTCCCGGGTGGGCTATTCCGGCGATCACTCGCGCACCATCGCCCTGGTAGAAGCCGGCACCTACGACATCGGTGCGGTCAACTACACGGTATGGGAAGCCGCCGTGGAGGACGGCCGGGTGGATACCGACAAGGTGAGCGTGATCTGGGCCACGCCGTCTTATCCCGACTACAACTGGACCCTGCGTGGCGACGCCGACGAGCGCTTCGGCGAGGGCTTCACTGACAAGGTCCAGGCAGCGTTCCTGGAGATGGACGACCCGGAGCTGCTCGCCACCTTCCCCCGCGAGGCGTTCATCCCCGCCGACAACGACCTCTACGCCCCCATCGAGGAGGTGGCCGAAGCGCTCGGCCTGCTGCGCTGATGGAGGGAGAGCAACGTCGCCCGCTGGTTCGCTTCGATGGCGAGGACTTGGGACATGGCGAACACATCGTCCTGCCGCATCTGTCTCTCGCCCTCTACGAAGGCGAGCGGGTTGCCCTGCTCGGCCAGAGCGGTGCCGGCAAGTCGACGCTGCTCGGCGAACTGCGTGCCAGGCTCGGCCGCCAGGTCGCCTGGTGCCCGCAGCATCATGGCCTGGTGCCGCAACTTGCGGTTTACCACAACGTCTTCATGGGTCGGTTGCCGGAGCACTCGGCGCTGGCCAACCTGTGGAACCTGGTGCGCCCCCTGCGTGTCCCCTGGCGCGAGGTGGCCGTGCTGTGCGACGAGCTGGGCCTGGCCGGCCTGCTGCGCCGGCCGGTGGGTGAGCTCTCCGGTGGCCAGCGCCAACGAGTGGCCATCGCCCGCGCGCTCTACCAGGCGCGCCCGCTATTCCTCGGCGACGAGCCGGTAGCCAGCGTCGACCCCCACCAGGCACTGCGCCTGCTGGACCTGATCGACGGTCGCCATACCACCTCTGTGATTGCGCTGCATCAGCGTGAGCTGGCACTGACCCACTTCGACCGCGTGTGGGGGCTGCGTGACGGCCGCCTGGTGATCGATGCACCAGCCGAACAGCTCACCCTGGCCGAGCTGGACTCGCTCTACCCCGATGCCGACCGGCCTGACCACAGCCCGCCGCCAGACCATGGTGCCGAGACCCTGCCGGACGTCGATGCGCTCCCCTGCGCCCGGGGACGGCCGTGAGGGATGGACTGACGCAGCGCCACGGCGAGTTGGCACCGAGCTGGTGGCGCGGTGGTTCGCCCGGCCTGCGCCTCGCCCGCCACACCCTGGGCCTGGTGGCACTGGCCGTGCTGCTGGTGCCGTTAGCCAATCTTGCCATCCACACCCGCGACCCCTGGGGCGAGCTCGGCCGCATGGCAGCGGGCCTGGCCTGGCCCGCCTGGGGTGCGCTGGAGTCGCCCTTGTCGGCGCTGGGTCTCACCGTGGCGGTGGCGCTGTGGGGCACCTTGGCCGGTGTGATATTGGGCTTTCCATTGGCGCTGCTGTTCGCCCGCTCGCGCCTGGTGCGTGCCGGCTGCGCCTTCGTGCGCGCCATCCACGAGCTGTTCTGGGCGCTGCTGTTCCTGCAGGTGTTCGGGCTCTCGGCGCTCACTGCCCTGGCGGCACTGGCGATCCCCTACGCCGGCATCTTCGCCAAGGTCTACGCCGAAATCCTCGAGCAGACCCCACGCGCGCCACGCGATGCCCTGCCACCCGGGAGTGGACGGCTGGCGCGCTTCGTCTATGCCGAGCTGCCGCTGGCCTGGGCCCAGCTTGCCGCCTATACCCGCTACCGCTTCGAGTGCGGCTTGCGCGCCAGCGTGCTGCTCGGCTTCGTCGGCTTGCCGACCCTGGGTTTCCATCTCGAAACCGCCTTTCGCGAAGGGCGCTACCACGAGGCAGGCGCCCTGCTGTGGTTGTTCTACCTGCTGATCGCAAGCCTGCCCTGGTGGGGCCACAAGCGCCTGATTCCTCTGCTGCTGGTGGGCGGCGCCTGGCTGCTGGGCCCCTGGCCGAGCGTCGACGGCGGGCTGCTGTGGCGCTTCGTCTCCGAGGATATCTGGCCGGCGGCGCTGCTTGCCGGTGACTGGGCGGGGTTCATCGAGTGGCTGGCGCGAATCCCCGCGCTGGGGCCGGCCATCGGCAACACCCTGCTGCTGGGATTGCTCGGTACCGTGGGGGCGCTACTGGTAGCGCTCGTGCTATGGCCACTGGCCAGCCGCCACTTCGGCAACCGTGCCACTCGCCTGGCCGGCCATGGAGTACTGATCTTCCTGCGCTCGACGCCGGAATTGATGCTGGCGTTCGTCTTCCTGCTGCTGCTCGGCCCTTCGCTGCTGCCCGCGTGGCTGGCCTTGGCACTGCACAACGGTGCCCTGATCGCCTTCCTGGTGGCACGCCATGCCGACGCCATCACGCCCGGCATGCCGGGGCTTCCCGCCAGCGGGCGGCTGGCCTACGAACTGCTGCCGCGGGTCTATCCGGGGCTGCTGGCGCTGCTCTACTACCGTGCCGAAGTGATCCTGCGCGAAACGGCGATTCTCGGCATGCTGGGCGTCGCCACTCTGGGCTTCTATATCGAAGAAGGCTTCGACTACCTGATGTTCGATGTCGCCTTCTTCCTGCTGCTGGTCACCGCCGTGCTGAACATCGCCGTGGACGCCCTCTCGCGACGGCTGAGGCCGCGAGAGGCGCCCCTCGACGATCCCTGCATACGTTAGGAAACCAACGAGGTTCTGCTGCACTCGATATCCGGGTCGCCGGCAGTACTCGTATTCCTCATTGAGCAGGCAGTCGACTCCGGTTACTCCGTGCTGGCGGCAACCTGCCTATCTTCACTCGCCAAGAACCTCGACGGCTTCCTCAGTAGGGATAGTCGCGGCCGGCCACGATGGCAGCCGTCACGGTGATCTCGACCTTGAGTTCATCGGCGGGCATGGGCGCACAGACGCAGGTGCGTGCCGGGGCGTGACCGGTAGGTACCCAGGCATCCCACACCGCGTTCATGGCGGCGAAATCGCTGCCATCCTTGAGATAGACGGTCGCTGTGAGGAGGTGCTCGCGGTCGGAACCCACCTCGGCGAGTAGCGCATCCACACGCGCCAGCATGCTCTCGGTCTGCTCGGTGATGTCACCGTGGCGTGCCTCGGGACCGGCCACCTGGCCGCATAGATAGGCGATATCGTTGTGGATTACAGCGCGGCTCATGCGCGCCTTGGTGTCGTGACGAACGATGGTCATTTCTTCTCTCCTTGAGCCTCTAGCGACCAAAAAAGGGCCATTCATGAGCCCGATACCAGCCGATTCTAACGCATTGATGAGCGTAGGCGACGACAACGCCATACGGCGAAGCTGCTATCATGCCGGCTTTCGATTCTGCCAATCATCTTGCCATCGCTCAGGGAGGGCGTCATGGGCTATCGCACGCTGCTGCGGGATCACCGGGGATTGCTGAGCATCTGCTTTTTGGCCATGTTCACCTCGAGCCTCGGCCAAAGTTTCTTCATTGGCCTGTTCCAGGCGCCCATCAGCGAGCGACTCGGGTTCACACCCGGCCAGTTCGGCAGCGCCTATGCCCTGGTCACGCTGTTATCCGGCTTTGCCGTGCTGCGCCTGGGGCCCAGTATCGACTGGGTGCCACCACGCCGCTTCGCCCTCATGGTAATGGCTGCACTGGCCGCCGGCGTGCTGCTGCTGACGCTTTCGCCCTGGTGGGGCCTGGGGCTGCTGGGCCTGGGATTGGTGCGCTTTTGTGGCCAAGGCATGATGACCCACCTGGGCAACACCCTTGCCGGGCGCGAGTTCGTCGCCATGCGCGGGCGTGCCCTGGGTGTCGTCAGCATGGGCATCATGCTCGGCGAGACGCTGCTGCCGCCGCTGATGGCGACACTGCTGGTGCTACTCGGCTGGCGCGAGCTGTGGTGGCTCTTCGTGCTGGTGCTGGCAGGCTGCTGGTTGCCGCTGCTGCTGCTCGGCCCCTGGCCCCCGGCCCCGGGGCAGCGCCCCGCTCGCGGCCAACGGCGCAGCGGCCCTCGTCCCTTCCGCGACCCGCGCTTCTGGCGTCTGCTGCCGCTGTTGATGACGCTACCGATCACCATGACCGGCCTGTTCATCTATCAGGCGGCGATGACCCGCGACCTGGGCAGCACACTGGCCGTCTACGCCCTGGCCTTGACCGGCATGGGACTGGCCAAGCTGCCCGGAGCGCTGCTGGGCGGACGCTGGGTCGACCGCTTGGGGCCAGTCCGCCTGGCGCGCCTCTACCTGCTGCCCTACGCGCTGGCCCTGCTGGCCGCCATCGCCTTCGGCGGCCACCTCGGCGTGTGGGCGCTGATGGTGGGCGGCGGGCTTGCCATGGGCTCGCAGGAATCGATCGCCACCAGCCTGCTGGTGCGCATCTGGGGCGCCGAGCACCTCGGCACGGTACGCGCCACGCTGAGCGCCAGCATGGTATTCGCCACCGGGCTGGCACCGGCGTTGCTGGGCATCGCGCTCGATCTCGGTGCGCACTTCACGCTGATACTCGGCGGTATGCTGGTCTTTCTCGCCTTCGGCTGGTGGCTGGCCCAGGGTCTACTGCAAACCTTGGTGAGCGATAAGAACGGCTGAGCCTCGCTCCGCACTTGGGACCGCAGAGATACCTCTCGTGCGGTATGGCACGTCCAACGTAGCGTATGGCAAGATACGACGAATCGTTATATCTGAAAATATATGACGATACCTTGCCTGCACCGAACGAATCCCAAGGCACAAAAGTGGAGATCGACAGTGCCCTATCCTCTCCAACGTTTGCTGGCGGGCATGGCCATCTCCGCCCTGAGCCTGGCAATGGCCGCGGCCCAGGCCAGCGAGGCGCCGATGCGCCTTGCCGCGGCCTCGGATCTTCGCTTCGCCCTGGAAGAGATCCTGGAGACTTTCACCGCCGACCATCCTGAGCATCCGGTGGAGGTCGTCTATGGTTCCTCGGGGCGTTTCCGCAGCCAGATCGAGAACGGCGCCCCCTTCGATCTCTACTTCTCGGCGGATATCGCCTATCCCCGAGCGCTGGAAGAGGCCGGCCACGCGGCAAGTGAGGTGATCCCCTACGCAGAAGGGCGGATCGTGCTCTGGAGCGATGGCATCGATGCCTCTGAGCTGACCTTGGAATCTCTCAGCGATGAACGTTTCCGGCGCATCGCCATCGCCAACCCTCGCCATGCCCCGTATGGCGCCCGAGCCCGGGAGGCACTGATCGCCAGCGGTCTCTGGGAGGCGCTGGAGCCGCGGCTGGTCTTCGGCGAGAACATTGCCCATACCATGCAGCTGGTACAGAGCGGGGCCGCCGAAGTGGGTATCATCGCCCTGGCATTGGCCCGCAAGCCGGAAGCGCTCGACCGGGAGGACTATTACTTGATCGACGATGCGCTCCACGAACCGCTCGAGCAGGGCTTCATCATCACGCGGCACGGCGGCGACAATCCCGCCGCGAAGCTGTTCGCCGAAACCATGCAGACGCCGGAGGCGCGAGACATCATGCGCGCCTATGGCTTCGTGCTGCCGGGTGAGTAGAACGCCATGACCTTCCTTGGCATCAGCGAGGCAGACTGGGCCGCCCTGCAGCTGACCCTAAGGCTGGCCCTGATCAGTACCGCCCTTCTGCTGGTGCTCTGCCTGCCGCTGGCCTGGTGGCTGGCCCATACCCAGCGGCGCGCCAAGGTGGTGGTGGAGGCCCTGGTGGCCTTGCCGCTGGTGCTGCCGCCCACGGTGATCGGTTTTTATCTGCTGATCCTGCTCGGCCCACGCGGCGCCGTAGGGGGCACACTGGAGCGGCTGGGGGCGAACCACCTGGCCTTCACCTTCACCGGGCTGGTGATCGGCTCGATGATCTATTCGCTGCCCTTCGTGGTGCAACCGCTGCAGAATGCCTTCCAGGCCATGGGACGTCGCCCCCTGGAAGTGGCCGCCACCTTGCGGGCCGGGCCTCTCGACCGCCTGGTCTCGGTGGCGCTGCCCCTGTCGCGCCAGGGGCTGCTTACCGCGGCCGTTCTCTCCTTCGCCCATACACTGGGCGAGTTCGGCGTGCTGCTAATGATCGGTGGCGGCATACCGGGCCAGACCCAGGTGGCTTCCATCGCCATCTACAGCCATGTGGAGGCCTTCGACCATGCATCGGCACATCGCCTGTCGCTGTTCCTGCTGCTGATGGCCTTCACCCTGCTGATCTGCGTCTACGCCCTCAACAAGCGCTTCAGGGTGGCAGGAGTCATGCCATGAGCGTGCTGGGCGCCCTGCGGTTGCAACGCGGCGACTTCGTACTGGATGCCGAACTGGAACTTCCCGAACGTGGCGTCATCGCCCTGTTCGGCCGCTCCGGTTCGGGCAAGACCACGCTGTTGCGCTGCCTGGCCGGCCTGGAGCGTGGCGATGGTTGGCTGACGGTCAATGGCTGTCGCTGGCAGGATCGGGATTATTTCCTGCCAGTGCATCGTCGTCCGTTGGGCTATGTCTTCCAGGAGGCGAGCCTGTTCCCCCATCTGCGAGTGCGCGACAACCTGCGCTACGGCTACCGTCGGGTCGAAGCCAGTCGCCGCCACGTCGACTTCGATGAGACGGTGCAACTACTCGGCGTCGAGGCGCTGCTGGAGCGCTATCCTCAGGCCCTCTCCGGCGGACAGCGACAGCGAGTCGCCATCGCCCGGGCCCTGCTCGCCAGCCCCCGCCTGCTGCTGATGGATGAACCCATGGCATCGCTCGACGTGGCGAGCAAGGCGGAAATCCTCCCCTACCTGGAGCGGTTGCACGCGCATCTGGAGATGCCAGTGGTCTATGTCAGCCACGCCCTCGAGGAGGTGGCCCGCCTGGCGGATCACATGGTGCTGCTGGAGGCGGGAAGTGTGCTGGCCGCCGGACCCTTGCATGAGCTGCTGGTCCGCAGCGACCTGCCGCTGTCTCATGCCGACAATGCCGCCGCAGTACTGGAAACCCGGGTCGTGAGACACGATGCCGACCAGCAGCTCGTCGAGCTGGAGTGCGGTGCCGGGCGGCTCTGGGTCTCGCGGGGCCCGGCGGCGCCGGGCGAACGGCTGCGCGTCAGTATCCAGGCCCGCGACGTGGTGATCAGCCTGGCGCCGCCGCGGGACTCCAGCACCCTCAATTGCCTGCCGGCGCGGGTGGTCGAGACCAGCGACGATCCCCACCCCGGCCATCTGCTGGTGCGCTTGGCGGTCGAGGACCAGACGCTGCTCGCCCGCATCCCCCGCGAAGCCTCAGAGCGCCTGGCGTTGAGCCCGGGCAAGCACGTATATGCTCAATTGCTTGGGAAGGCTCTGTCCTGACGCACTCTCGAGTTTAGTGCTCACGGTCGGGCGCGGGTGGCGACTCAGCGAGGAGCGGGCCGAAGGCGGCCATCTCTTCGACCACCGCTTCACTGGCGGTATGTTCCATTCTTCGGTAGCGCTCGAGCACCTCCTCCCCGAAAGTGGTGATCTGTGCGCCTCCGCCGCCTTTGCCGCCGGTCGCAGTCGCTACGAGGGGTTCCTTGAAGCACTGGTTCATGGTGTCAACCAATAGCCAGGCACGTCGATAGCTCATGCCCAGCCGGCGGGCCGCCGCGGAGATGGAACCGGTGTCGGCAATGGTCTCGAGCAGCTGTGCCTTGCCCGGGCCAATGGCAATGGCATGCCCCAGCTGAATACGCAGACGGAGGGTCGACTGATACGGGGCTGCCACGCTGGCCTCCTTTGGACAACATCCGCTGGATGCTACCACTCCTCGCCAGCGCCGGATATTTCAGCGCTGGCAAGAGATCATCTCAACGCAGCAGCAGCACCGGCACGCTGGCCCGCCGCAGCATGGCAGTAGTGGTGCTGCCTACCAGCAGGTGGCGGATGCGCGAGTGGCCATAGGCCCCCATCACCAGCAGATCGATGTCGCACTCCTCCTTGTAGGCCCGCAGGGTCTCCTCCACTTCGCCGGCACGGATCGCTCCTTCGGCCTCGTGGCCGGCCTCACGCAACGCGGCCAACGCCCAGTCGAGCTGCGAGCGGTTGTCGCCGGTCTCGGCACCGACGATCACCACATGCACCGGAATGCCGTTGAACAGCGGGCTTCTGGCCAACATCTCGACCCCCTTGCGGGTGGTCTTGCTACCGTCGAAGGCAAGCATTACCCGCTGAGGCTGCACAAAGGTCTCTGGCACCATCAGGATCGGCCGGTGCAGGGTGCGCACTACCCGCTCCAGGTTGGAACCCAGGTGCTCGCCGTCCTGATGGGCATTCTCGCCGCGCTTGCCAATCACCAGCAGGCGAATCTCGTCTTGCAACTCCTCCAGGGTCTCGACCAGCGTGCCGTTACGCTGCCGCGTGGCAGGCTCTGCCACGCCATTCTCGATGGCGCGCTCCTTGGCCGCCTGGAGCATCAATCGGCCCTGCTCCTGGGCCACCTTGGCGCGCTGCTCGTCGAGCTGCGCGAGCTCCTCCAGCAGGTGCTCGCGGGAGCCAAGCCCGATGTTGCCGGAGAGGTCCGGCTCGGCGGTCTGGGGGTGATTGTCCACCACGTGCAGGAAAGTCAGCGGCGCATCCAGCGCCAGGCTGGCCCAGGCGGCGTAGTCGCACACCCCGGTAGAGAACTGCGAGCCGTCAATGGCGGCCATTACCTGTTCTGTCATCGTGTCGTTCCCCAAGCTGGCTTTGTCGTCGCAGCGTTCAGAGCGCTGCGACCCGATTCGACCCAGCAGGCCGCGGCTCCTTCAAGAGGAGCACCGGCCCACGATCGGCGTCAATGACCACCCATCAACTTTTCGACGGCAGCCGGGTCGTCATGAATGGCATAACGGTCGACGATGGTGGCACTGGCTTCGTTGAGTCCGATCAGTTCCACCTCGGTGCCTTCACGGCGAAACTTGATCACTACCCGATCCAGCGTCTGCACGGCGGTGATGTCCCAGAAGTGCGCACGCGACAGGTCGATGGTGACCTTCTCCACGGTCTCCTTGAAATCGAAGGTACTGCCGAAGCGCTCGGAGGAGGCGAAGAACACCTGACCCACCACCTTGTAGATACGGCGACTGCCGCCGTCAGCCTCTTCGGAGCCGATGTAGAGAATGTTGCCGACCTTGTTGGCAAAGAACATCGCCGCCAGCAACACGCCGACGAACACGCCGATCGCCAGGTTGTGGGTACCCACGGTCACTGCCACGGTCGCCAGCATCACGATGTTGGTACTGATGGGGTGTTTCTTGAGGTCGCGAATCGAGGCCCAACTGAAGGTACCGATGGAAACCATGATCATTACCGCCACCAGCGCGGCCATGGGGATCTGCGACACCCAGTCGGCAAGAAACACCACCATGATCAGCAGCACCACGCCGGCGACGAAGGTGGAGAGCCGCCCACGGCCACCCGACTTCACGTTGATTACCGACTGGCCGATCATCGCGCAGCCGGCCATGCCGCCCAACAGGCCGGAGCCGATGTTGGCGATGCCCTGCCCCTTGCACTCACGGTTCTTGTCGCTCGGGGTATCGGTCAGGTCGTCGACGATGGTAGCCGTCATCATCGACTCCAGCAGGCCCACCACGGCGAGCATGACGGAGGTCGGCAGGATGATCCACAGGGTCTCGAGGGTCAGCGGCACGTCGGGCCACAGGAATACGGGCAGGGTGTCGGGCAGCTCGCCCATGTCGCCCACGCTGCGAATGTCCATGCCGCTGATCATGTAGACGGCAGTCAGCACCACGATGCAGACCAGCGGGGAAGGTATCGTCTTGCCGATCTTGGGTACGTAGGGAAACAGATAGATGATGCCGAGCCCGGCCAGGGTCATGGCATACACATGCCAGGTCACACCGGTGAGCTCGGGCAGCTGTGCCATGAAGATCAGGATCGCCAGGGCGTTGACGAAGCCCGTCACCACCGAGCGCGAGACGAAGCGCATCAGCTCGGCCAGCTTCAGGTAGCCGGCAACGATCTGCAGCACCCCGGTGAGCAGGGTGGCAGCCAGCAGGTACTCGAGGCCGTGGTCGCGCACCAGGGTGACCATCAGCAGCGCCATGGCGCCGGTGGCGGCCGAAATCATTCCCGGACGCCCACCGGTGAAAGCGATTACCACCGCGATACAGAAGGAGGCGTAGAGCCCCACCTTGGGATCGACGCCGGCAATGATGGAGAAGGCGATGGCCTCGGGAATCAGGGCCAAAGCGACCACGATGCCGGCGAGGGAGTCGCCCTTGATATTGGAGAACCAGTCTTGCTTGATGGATCGGAACATTCTTCGGTCCAGTGGGGTAGGTTGTTATGCCAGATGGCGCCAAGGATCGTTCAAGCACTCTTCCGGCCACGCGTCGACGACAACGCAACGTTGGAGAAGCGCGAATGGAGCTTCGGATTCAGTCAGACAGCCCGGAACATCAGCATGATGTCGAGCGTTGACGTGCCAATGAAAGGCAGCGTCCGGGGAGAGGGAGCGCTAGGGCGGCGTGGCCAGCCCGGTAAGAGAAGTCAGCACGTTGCGTCGCATCCATGGCCAGAACATGGGCGTCATCGACTTTCGTCTAATGCTCAAACCCAATTGAAGGCCGAATATTAACAAAGCTCTCGGCTTGCTGCACCTCGGCCCCGCAGGCGCCGCTCGATCCGACGCTCGTAAAGCCCCTTGGCCAGCAGCGTGCCGAGCACCAGGGCACCGCCGACCAGCGCCACCGGCGCCGGACGCTCGCCGAGAATCCACCATACCCACAGGGTGCCCACTACCACTTCGAGCAGCATCAGCAACCCCACCTCGGCGGCCGGCAGGTAGAGGGGCCCGCGCTGGATCAAGGTGAACCCCAGCGGCAGCAGCACCAGGCACAACAGTACCAGCAGCAGCAAGCTGTCGGCCGGTGGCAGCGCAATGCCACCACCGGCCAGGCCGAACAGCGCCGCCGTGGCCGCGACGATCAGCCCCGAGAGCGTGAGCATGGGGCTCATGTCGACCCCGGGTCGGGTACGGCAGAGCGTGAAGTTGGCGGCCAGTGCCGTCGCCGCCAGTAGCGCGAAGCCGTTGCCGATCCACGAGCCGGCGCCGGCATCGTCGAGCACGATCAGCGAGGTACCGAGCAGGCACAGCCAGATGGCGAGCCAGGTACGCCGCGGCAAGCGTTCACCGAGGAACAGCCGTGAGAGCAGCGCGGCAATCAGCGGCGCCCCGGCCAGGATCATCAGCACGTTACCGCCCTTGGTGTACTGGTTGCCGAGCACGAAGCCGAAGGTGGAGCCACTGAACAGCAGCGCCACGCCGATACCGGTCCAGCCGCATCGCCGGTAGGCTGCGAGGGTACCGGCTCCATGCCGTGCCAGCATTATGACCACGAAGCCCAGCGCGGTAAGCAGCCCGCGCCACAGCAGGATCTCGCTGTCGGGTAGCCCGATCAGCTTGATCAGCAGGGCGTCGGGAGAAATGATCAGCGCACCGCCGCCAGTCAGCAGTAGCCCCTGCTGACGGTGCGAGAGGGAATGAGTCAAGGCGACCTCGGCATCCGTAAGGTCGCCTCAGGATGCCACGCCTGCATCGACGTGGCACGTCGAACTCAGCCTTCGCCCAGGTCCTCCGGCCTGCTCGTTCCCGCGTTTCTGGCCTGGGCGGCCGGCGAGGCCTTCATGTGCCGGAACGCCTCCATGATGTCCATCGGTAGCGGAAAGACGATGGTCGAGGCGTTCTTGTTGCTCATGTCGCTCATGGTCTGCAGGTAACGCAGCTGCAGCGCGGCGGAGTTCTCGGCCATGACGTTGGCCGCCTCGACCAGCTTCTTCGATGCCTGCAGCTCGCCCTCGGCGTGGATCACCTTGGCCCGCCGCTCGCGCTCGGCCTCGGCCTGGCGGGCGATGGCGCGGATCATGCTCTCGTCCAGGTCGACATGCTTGATCTCGACGTTGGCCACCTTGATGCCCCACTCCTCGGTCTGGGTATCGATGATCTCCTGGATGTCGTCGTTGAGCTTGTCGCGTTCCGAGAGCATCTCGTCGAGGTCGTGCTTGCCCAGTACCGAGCGCAGCGTGGTCTGAGCCAGTTGGCTGGTGGCGATGGTGAAGTTCTCGACCTGGATGATCGCCTTCTCGGGGTCGACCACGCGGAAGTAGAGCACCGCGTTGACCTTGACCGTGACGTTATCCTGGGAAATAACGTCCTGCTCCGGCACGTCCATCGTCACCACCCGCAGGTCGACGACTTCCATCTTCTGAATGCCGGGGATCACGATGAGCAGCCCGGGCCCCTTCACCGCCTGGAAGCGACCGAGAAAGAAGATCACGCCGCGCTTGTACTCCGGCAGGATGCGGATCGACGCGGCGATCAACATGAACAGCAGCACTACCGGCACGAGATAGGAAATCATCATGAGCACACTCCTTGATATTTCGGGCCTCGATATGTCATCGGCTGGGTTGCACCTGTCGCGAATCCGTCACGTTCACTGCTCCGACCGTTCGGCGGGCTCGACCTCGAGCGTCAGCCCCTCGACCGCCACCACTCGGACCTCCTGGCCACGCTTCAAGGCAGCGCTGCTGCGCGCGTTCCAGCGCTCACCACGCAGCCGCACGTGCCCCTCATGCTCGAAATCCTCCAGCACTACCGCCTGACTGCCGACGAGCTGTTCCTGGCCGGTGCGGGCCGGCTGTCGGCGTAGACCGACGAAACGCACCATGATCCACAGCATGACCCCTGCCGCCAGCAGGGCAATACCGCCGATCAAGGGAAGCGACACGGCTATCTGATCGGAATCCATCAGCATCACCGAGCCAATCACGAAGGCCACGATCCCCCCCATGCCGAGAATGCCGAAGCTCGGCATCAGCGCCTCGCCCACGATCAGGCCGAGCCCTACCAGAATCAGCGCCAGGCCGGCATAGTTGATCGGCAACAGTTGGAAGGCAAAAAGCGCCAGCAGCAGCGAGATGATGCCGATGGTGCCCGGCACCAGACTCCCGGGGTTGGAGAGCTCGAAGATCAGCCCGTAGAAACCGATGATCATCAGGAAGTAGGCGACATTGGGGTTGGTGATCACCTGCAGCAGCTCGGTGCGCCAGTCGGGATCGAAGCGCTCAATGACAAGATCGGCCGTATCAAGGGTGCGCTCGCCGCGCTCCATCACTACGTCACGACCGTCGATCTGAGCCAGCAGGTCATCGATGTCGCGCGCCACCACGTCTATCACACCCTGTTCGAGCGCTTCGCGCGAGGTCAGGTTGACCGCCTCGCGCACCGCCTCCTCGGCCCAGTCGGCGTTGCGCCCGTGACGCTCGGCCAGGCCGCGAATGTAGTAGACGGCATCCTCGAGCACCTTGCGCTCCATGGCGGTCTCGCCGCGCCGTCGGGTATCGGCCGGCTGCTCATCCCCGGCATCCGCCGCCTCCTCCTCGGCGCCATTTCCCGCCTCTTCTCCGTTGGCCTCGTCATCGCCAGGCGGCTCTTCCTCGGGAGGGTCCATGCCAGGCAGCCCGCCACCGCCCATCTGCACGGGAGTGGCCGAGCCCAGGTGGGTCGAGGGGGCCATGGCGGCCACATGGCTACCGTAGAGCAGGTAGGTGCCGGCGCTGGCGGCGCGAGCGCCACTGGGAGAAACGTAGATGGCAACGGGGACTTCTGATGTCAGCATGGCGCGGATCATGCTGCGCATGGCGGCATCGAGCCCGCCCGGCGTGTCCATCTGCACGATCACGATTTCGGCATTGCGTTCGGCGGCGAGGCGCAGGCCGCGCGCGAAATAGTCGCCGGTGGCAGGCCCGATGGCACCCTCCACCGTGACGACCAGGGCGATGCGCTCGTCCTCCTGGGCCTGGCTCTGCCATGTCAACAGGCCACCTCCAAGAACCAGACACAGGAAGCTTGCCCACAGCACAAGACGGTGAAACCAGACGACACGGCGCACGCTCATGACAAACTTTCCTCGCGTCGTGATACGGGTATGCTTGTTGAGACCCCACTCTTGGTGTTTCAGTTTCTACTGAAATCAGGTTAGCAGGCCGTACACAGAAAGCCGAACCCACCGCAAGGCTTCGAAGGAAGACGACGATGACGATGCCCCGTTCCCTTGCCGCCCTTCTGGTGCTGACGTTTTCCTCCCCTTGTCTTGCTCTAGCCAGCGACTGGGAAGCAATCCTGGACGAAGCTCGCGGGCAGGCCGTTTACTGGCACGCCTGGGCCGGCGACACGCGGATCAACGACTATCTCGACTGGGTGAAGCGCCGGGTACGGGACGAGCACGACATCGAGCTCGTGCACGTCAAGATCGACGACACCGGTTCGGCCGTCTCCCGGGTGCTGGCCGAGAAGCAGGCCGGTAACCACGAAGGCGGCCACGTGGACCTGATCTGGATCAACGGCGAGAACTTCGCCACCATGAAGGAGAACGAGCTGTTGTTCGGCCCCTTCGCCGAACGCTTGCCGAACTTCGCGCTGACCCATCCCGAGCATAACCCCGAGGTGGTCACCGACTTCACGCTGCCCACCGAGGGCTTCGAGTCACCTTGGGGCAAGGCACAAATCACCTTCTACTACGATGCCGAGGAGTTCGCGGAAGCCCCCCCACGCAGCATGTCAGAGCTTCTCGCCTGGGCCGAGGCCAACCCGGGGCGCTTCACCTACCCGCGCATCCCCGATTTCCTCGGAAGCACCTTCCTCAAGCAGGCGCTGATCGCCGTGACAGAAGAGACCGAGGCACTCTATGCCCCGGTGAAGCAGAGCGACTTCGAGGCCGTTACCGCGCCGCTATGGGATTACCTCGATGCGTTGCATCCTCATCTGTGGCGCAGCGGCCGACAGTTCCCCGCCAATGGCCCCGGACTGCGTCGCCTGATGGGAGACGGCGAGTTGGCTCTTGCCTTCACTTTCAACCCGGCGGAACCGGCCGCCGCCGTGGCCGATCACGAACTGCCCGAATCGACCCGCAGCTACATCCTCGAAGGCGGTACTTTGGGCAACGTCCACTTCGTCGCCATACCCTTCAATTCGCCCCACCAGGCAGGCGCCATGGCGGTAGCGAACTTCCTGCTCTCACCCGAGGCCCAGGCACGCAAGCAGGATCTCTCGGTATGGGGCGACCCCACCGTACTCGACGTAGCACGTCTCGACGACGATGATCGCGCACGCTTCGCCCAGGCATCGGACAATCCTGCCCTGCTGGCACCGGAAGCGCTGGCCCAGACCCTGCCGGAACCTCACCCAAGCTGGATGACAGCATTGCAGGAGGCATGGCAGGCGCGCTATGTCGGCCGCTAGGAAAACTCGTGAGATGCCCCGCAATTTCCAGTGGCACCCGGTAGATAGAGGTGACCGGCCCTGATGCTGCGCCTTGCTCCGGTGGTTATCGTCACCCTGTTGGTCGGCCCGATTCTGGCAGGCCTGGTCATGGCCGCCTTGCCCGCCTTCGGCTATCTGCCGGCACTGGGCGGAGAGACACTGAGCCTGACCCCCTGGCGGGAGTTGTTCGCCCAGCCGGGCCTTGCTCGTTCGGTGGGTATCAGCCTCGCCAGCGGCCTGGTGACCACCGCGGTGTCGCTGGCGGTGGTGCTGCTGTTTCTGGCCGGCACCTCCGGCAGCCGCCTGGACCACTGGATTCGCCGCCTGGTCTCGCCGCTGCTGTCGATTCCACACGCAGCAGCCGCCTTCGGGTTGGCCTTCCTCATTGCCCCCTCTGGGCTATTGGCACGGCTGGCCTCGCCCGGGCTGACCGGCTGGGAACGCCCGCCGGATGCGCTGATCGTCCAGGACCCGTGGGGGCTCTCGCTGATGGCGGGCCTCATCATCAAGGAGATTCCCTTCCTGCTGCTGATGAGCCTGGCCGCCCTGCACCAGCTCGACGTCGAGCGGCGTGTGGCCATGGCCCGCTCGCTGGGCTATCGCCCGGCCATCGCCTGGCTGAAGGTGGTGGCGCCGTCGTTATACCCTCTGATACGACTGCCGGTCTTCGCGGTCATCGCCTTCGCCTCCTCGGTGGTGGACGTGGCGATGATTCTCGGCCCGACCCTGCCACCCACGCTGGCAGTGTTGATCCTCACCTGGTTCAACGACCCGGACCTGTCGCGACGCTTCATGGCCTCGGCCGGCGCCCTGCTGCAGTTGGGCGTGACGCTGATGGCGCTGCTCTTGTGGTGGGGGCTGGAGTGTCTGGCCCGGCGCCTGGGCCGGTGCTGGGTGGAAGGTGGCCAGCGGCGCCGCGGTGAGCTGGCCTTGCACGTGGCCGGAAAGACACTGATCCTGTTGGCCGCTATTACCGCCCTGGTCGGTATCGCCGGCCTCGCCATCAACTCCCTGGCCGGTTTCTGGCGCTTTCCCGACAACTTGCCTGCCACCTTCACGCTGCAGCACTGGCAGCGGGCCCTGCCCTCGCTGGCCGGGCCGGTCGCCGCCACGCTGGTGATTGCCACGCTGGCAACGCTCCTCGCCCTGGGGCTGGCCCTGGCCGCCCTGGAAAACGAGCAGCGCAGTGGCCGCCACCCGGCCCAGGGCCGGCTCGTCTCTGCTTTGACCCTGCTCTATCTGCCGTTGATCGTGCCGCAAATTGCCTTCCTGTTCGGCCTGGTGGTGGTGATGGAAGCGGTGGGAACCCGCCCCACCCTCTGGTTGGTGACGTTCGGGCATCTGCTGTTCGTGCTGCCCTACGTGTTCCTTTCACTCTCGGAGGCCTATCGGCGCTTCGACCCGCGCTGGTCGAGGGTGGCGCTGACACTCGGTGCCACGCCCAACGGCGCCTTCTGGCGAGTGCGCCTGCCGATGCTGCTGGCACCACTGCTGACTGCCATGGCGGTAGGCCTGGCAGTCAGCATCGGTCAATATCTGCCCACCCTGCTACTGGGGGCTGGGCGAGTCTCCACCGTGACCACCGAGGCGGTGGCCCTGGCCGGCGGAGGCAACCGCCGCCTGATCGGTGTCTGGGCACTGGTTCAAGCCAGCCTGCCACTGGTGGGCTTTATCATCGCCGTGGGCGTTCCCCGCCTGCTCTGGTCCAACCGCCGCGGAATGCGAGGAGCCCCATGACCGACGATTGCCTCGAGTTCGACAAGGTCCACATCACCCTGCACGGCCAGACACTGCTGCATCTCGATGCGCGCATCGGCCCCGGCGAGGTGCTCACGGTGATGGGCCCCTCCGGCTCGGGAAAGTCGACTCTGCTGGCCTTCGCTGCCGGTTTTCTGGCGCCGACGTTCGCAGCCTCGGGACGTATCCTGCTGGGGGGAAAAGACATCACGGCGCTGCCGGCGGAGCAACGCGGTATCGGTCTGCTGTTCCAGGACCCGCTGCTCTTCCCGCATCTTTCGGTAGCGGGCAACCTGCGCTTCGGCCTGCCCCGCGCCACGCCCGACAAGGCTGCCAGGGTCGAGACGGCACTCGCGGAGATCGGCCTGACGTGCTTCGGTGAACGCGACCCGGCCACCCTCTCCGGCGGCCAGCAGTCGCGGGTGGCATTGATGCGCCTGCTGCTATCGGCGCCCCGGGCCGTGTTGCTGGACGAGCCCTTCTCCAACCTCGACACTCATTTGCGCCAGGAGATGCGCCGGCTGGTGTTCGGTCGGCTACGAGAAGCGGGGCTGCCCAGCCTGCTGGTGACCCACGACACGGAGGACGCCGACGATGCCGGAGGCCAGGTGGTCGAATTGAGTCATTGAGGTACAAGCCGAGCGTGACTCTAACTGGCAAGGAAACCGGATGCCTGAGGCGCGATTCTGCTTCGCTGCCAAAAGCGAAGCGTCGAGTGCCGCTGCGGAGGATGCCGTGCAGGATGCACTGCGGGATCACCCTGCACCGCGTTTTCTCTCGCCATGTGCTACCTGCAGCCACTGCAGCCGGCAGTTCGAGCTGCTGCATCGTGCCGGCCACCGCTTCGATCCGAAGCCTCAGGAAAAACATTCTTCCTAGCACTTGGCAGGTGGGCCTGATTGGCACGTATGCCGGCAGGGTCATAATCCAATAGCGGGAGGATAGTCAGTTCTGTTTCCTTATTTTTCATCAACCTTCCTCAGGAAAATCCTACAGAGACCATGGCAATTTCTTAAAAAGAGCATTAGAAATTACTCCATGAATCTCCTCCAATATCCTGAATTATTTTTCCAAAACTCTCATAGGAATCCAGCCTTACATGTTGCTAACCTGGCACAAAAATTCTACTTAATTGTAACGTTGAGTTAAGCGCATCATCTATACCGAGAAAACAGCACGACGATGCTTTTCTGGGGGCAATCCGGCTGAAACAGGTCCTCTTCTCTTCAAAATTTCTTTACCTAAGTTATGTGAGCATTTCACTTCACCGCAGTAGGATTCATCGTCTATACCTATGCAATACCACCTTTTGTCCAGCTTCACTTCAGGCCAGGATCAGCCAGAAGGGAGCGCGTTACACTGACAGAAGAGCAGTCAAGGCATCTTGACCATGCCACTACAGGGAGGTCTGTCAACATGGGCAATGTGGCACTGAAGGGCATCGGTTCTGAAACAAAAAATGACAGTCTGGGCCGCACGATGACCATCACGGCCAGCGACTTGACGCTTGACGTTCCTCACGACACTCAGAGGAACCGTGATGAACCGTCCGTACTCGCCACGCCGAGTCATCCATCGCAACATGTCCTCTTCGTGACTCCCGAGATCGCTGATTTCGTCAAAGTCGGGGGGCTGGGCGACGTCTCCTCGGCACTCCCCCGGGCGTTGGCGGCCCATCATGACATTCGCATCCTCATTCCTGCCTACCGGGAAGTACTCAACTCGGGACTGACCATACGCCGCGTCGGCCGCCTGCCCGCCTATGCCGACCTGCCAGCCTGCGAGGTTGGCGAGATGACCTGCGCCGATGGCTTGATCATCTACGTACTGCTCTGCCCCGAACTCTACGAGCGTGCAGGCGGCCCCTACGGCACCGGTCCCGGTGGCTATGGCAGCGACGGCTGGGAGGACAACGACATCCGCTTCGCCCGGCTGTCGTTGGCCGCTGCCGAGATCGCCGCCGGCCATGCCGGGCTCGACTGGCAGCCTCAGTTGCTGCATCTCAACGACTGGGCATGCGGGCTGGCGCCCGCCTACCTGCGCTGGCAGGGGCACATGGTGCCCACCGTGTTCACCATCCACAACCTGGCCTACCAGGGCTTGTTCGAGGCCTCGCGCTGCACTGCACTGGGCATTCCCGACGAGGAGTTCCATATCGACGGGGTCGAATACTACGGCAAGCTCTCCTTCATGAAAGCGGGCATCGTCTACGCCTCCCATGTCACCACGGTCAGCGCAACCTATGCCCAGGAGATCACCACGCCTGAGTTCGGCTGCGGACTCGATGGCCTGCTGCGCTGCAAGGCGGAGCAGGGCCGGCTCAGCGGTATTCCCAACGGTATCGACGACTCCTGGGATCCGCGTACCGATGCCCACTTGGTCCAGGCTTTCTCGGCCAATGACTGGCGTGGCAAGCGCGCCAACGCCGAGTACGTGCGCCATCGCTTCGGCCTGGCCCCCAGCGCCGGCCCGCTGTTCGCCATGGTGTCGCGCATGGTGCATCAGAAGGGTGTGGACCTGGTCATCGAGGCTGCCGCGAGCATCGTCCAGGCCGGCGGCCAGTTGGTCTTCATCGGTAACGGCGAACGCAATGTGGAGACACAGTTGGGCCGGCTGGCGGGGCGTTATCCCGGCGCCGTCGGGGTCTACGTCGGCTTCGATGAGGAGGAGGCACGCTGCATCTACGCAGGCAGTGACTTCCTGCTGATGCCGTCGCGCTTCGAGCCTTGCGGCCTCAGCCAGATGTATGCCCAGCGCTTCGGCTCGCTGCCCATTGCCCACCGCACCGGAGGGTTGGCCGACACCATCGAGGATGGGGTGACCGGCTTCCTGTTCAACGACGTCAATCTGACCAGCTTCATGCAGGCGATTCAGCAGGCGTTCTCGGTCTACCACTCGACGGAGCTGTTCTACGCCATGCGGCGAGCGGCCATGACCGGACGCTACCACTGGCGCCAGTCGATCGGGCCCTATACGCAGCTCTACCAGCGCATTAGTGAAGAGGCTGGTTTGGAGGTCAAGGCATCAGGATGAACGAAGCTCAGCGTTTCGAGTACGGCTTCGGCGCCCAGGTCATCGGTCCGAACTGGACCCGCTTCTCGCTCTGGGCGCCGAGCGCCAGCCGCGTCGACCTCGAAGTCGAGGGACTGGCTGCCATCGTCATGACGCACGCCGGCGAAGGACGCTTCGTCGGTGAGGCGGCTTGCGATCATGGTGCCCGCTACCGCTACCGTGTCTTTCCCGATGTCGCCTCCGAAGGCATCGCGGTTTCCGACCCCGCCTCCCGTGCCCAGGCAGGAGGCATCGAGGGGCCGAGTCTGGTCATCGACCCCTACCGCCATGCCTGGCGCCATGCCGACTGGCGGGGCCGGCCCTGGCACGAGACGGTGCTCTACGAACTCCACCTGGGCACACTGGGCGGCCTGGCGGCAGCGCACCAGTGGCTGCCCTATCTGGCCGAACTCGGCGTCACGGCAATCGAGCTGATGCCGGTGGCGGCTTTTCCCGGCAAGCGCAACTGGGGCTACGACGGGGTGCTACCCTACGCCGTGGACGACACCTACGGCGAACCTGAAGCCCTCAAGTCGTTCATCGACGACGCCCACGGCCTGGGCCTGATGGTTTTCCTCGATGTGGTCTACAACCACTTCGGCCCGGACGGCAACTACCTGCCACGCTATGCCGGGACCTTCTTCCGCGATGACCGGCAGACACCCTGGGGGCCGGCCATCGACTTCCGCCAGCCCATGGTGCGCCGGTTCTTCATCGAAAACGCCCTGATGTGGCTCGATGAGTACCGCTTCGATGGCCTGCGCCTCGATGCGGTACATGCCATTGCCGAGCGCGACTTCCTAGTCGAACTGGCCGAGACGCTACGCAGCCACCTCGACCCGCGCCGTCACGTGCACTTGGTGCTGGAGAACGAGCACAACGACGCCGAGCTGCTCGAGGATGGGCACTTCACCGCCCAGTGGAACGACGATTGGCACAACGTCATGCACGTGCTGCTCACCGGGGAGCACGAAGGCTATTATGCCGACTTCGCCGACTCCCCTATCGACAAGCTGGTGCGCTGCCTCGGCGAGGGCTTCATCTTCCAGGGCCAGCCCACCCGAGACGGACAGCCGCGCGGTAAGCCAAGCGCACATCTGCCGCCTACCGCCTTCGTCACTTTCCTGCAGAACCACGACCAGGTCGGCAACCGCGCTCTGGGCGAGCGCCTGACCCTGCTCGCCGAGCCACAAGCACTGGAGGCGGCTACGCTGCTGCTGCTGCTCTCGCCCATGGTGCCGCTGCTCTTCATGGGCGAGGAGTGGGCCAGCGAGCAGCCCTTCCTGTTCTTCACCGATCACCGCGCCGAGTTGGCCGAGGCGGTGCGCGAAGGCCGCCGGGCGGAGTTCGCCGAATTCAGCGCTTTCCAGGACCCAGACTCTCGCGCCGCCATTCCCGACCCCAATGCCGCTGCCACTTTCGAGGCGTCGCGGCCCGACTTCGAGACCCGCAATAGCTCCCCCCATGCCGAATGGCTGGTATTCGTACGCCACCTGCTGGCGATCCGTCATGCCGAAATCGTACCGCGCCTCGACGGCGCCCGTGCCCTGGGCGCCGAGGCGCTGGGTGATCACGCAGTCGTGGCCCGCTGGCAGATGAACGACGATACCCAACTGGTCATCGCCATGAACCTGAGCGAGCAGCCCGTCGCCACCCGTGCCTTCGGCGTCGGACGGAACCTGTACGAAACCCGCGAGGGTGTGGCGGTAGCCACCGAGAGCGGCAACCTACCGGCGCACTGCGCCGCGGCCTGGTTGAAGTGCGAGCCAGGCGACGAGGAGCTGAGCGCATGAACGAACGAGGCTTGTTGCAGCTCGCCGAGGCCGCCGGCCTGATAGTGGAGTGGGAAGACAGTGAGGAGCGCCCGCAGCGTCTCTCGAGCGCCACCCAACGCGAACTGCTGACACGGCTCGGCTACCCCGCAGATAGCAGCGAGGCGATCGAGGCGAGCCTGGAGCGGCTGCGCGGCCCTACCTCACCACCCCAGTGGCCACCCTTGATCACCGCCGAGCGAGGCATCGCTACCGACCTGCCGTCACCGCTTCCTGCCGACACCGAGTTCACCCTGCACCTCGAACAGGGCGACCTGCTGCACGATCGACTCGACAAGCGGGGTCGCCTCCCCCCGGTCGGAGTGGCCGGCTACCACCGCTTGCAGATCGCCGGCCACGCGGTGACCCTGGCCGTGGCCCCGCCGCGCTGCTTCACTCCAGCCGATGCCGAGGGTAGCGAAGCGCCACGCCTGTGGGGCCTGGCGGTGCAACTCTACGCCCTGCGCCGCCCCGGCGACGGCGGTATCGGCGATACCTTGGCGCTGGAGCAGTTGGTGCGTCACGCCGCTCAGGCCGGCGCCTCGGCGCTGGCCGTGAGCCCGACGCATGCCATGTTCAGCGCCGACGTAACGCGCTACAGCCCCTATTCCCCATCGAGCCGCCTGCTTTACCACGCGCTGCACGCCGCCCCCGAAGCGCTGCTCGGCGAAGCCGCGGTCGCAGCGGCCGTCGAACGCTGTGGGCTGGGCGAGGTCAAGGCACAGCTGGAAGCGCAGGAACTGATCGACTGGCCCCGCGCGGCAGAGATCAAGCTCGCCTGGCTCCGCGCTCTCTACGACGAGCTGATGCAGCGCGAAGACACCGATGCACAGCAAACCCGCCAGGCACTCTCGGCTTTCCGCGGGGCGCGCGGGGCCATGCTCGAGAATCACTGTCGCTTCGAGGCGCTGAGCCAGCATCGGGGCGAAAGCGACTGGCATCGCTGGCCGGCGGCGCTGCGCGACCCGGCAAGCCCCGAGGTGGCTCGCTTCGCCGAGGAATATGCGCAGGAAATCGGCTTTCACGCCTTCCTGCAGTGGCTCGCCAGCGAAGGACTCGCCCGCGCCCAGACTTCGGCGCGCGAGGCCGGCATGCCGGTGGGGCTGATCGCCGACCTGGCGGTGGGGGCCGATGCCGCCGGTAGCCAGGCCTGGAGCCGCCAGTCCGAGATGCTGGAAGGTCTGTCGATCGGCGCCCCGCCCGATACCTTCAACGTCCACGGCCAGGATTGGGGGCTCGCGCCCTTCTCGCCCCAAGGGCTGGTGAACTCGGGATTTCGCAGCTTCATCGACATGCTGCGAACCGGCTTCGTCCACGCCGGGGGGCTGCGCATCGATCACGTTCTCGGCCTGTTGCGCCTGTGGCTGATCCCCCATGGTGCCGCGCCCACCGAAGGCGGCTACGTGCGCTATCCCCTCGACGATCTGCTGCGGCTGGTGGCGCTGGAATCCTGGCGCCACCGCGCCATCGTCATCGGCGAGGACCTAGGCACTGTCGCCCCGGGCTTTCGTGAGCGCCTGGCACGCCATGGCATCCTCGGCATGCGCGTGCTGTGGTTCGAGCGCGACGACGAGGGTGGCTTCCTGTCGCCGGAGCAGTGGTCCAGCCACGCCATCGCCACCAGTTCGACCCACGACCTGCCGACGCTGGCCGGCTGGTGGGCCGGGCGCGACATCGAATGGCGCGACCGCTTCGGCCTGCTGGCCGACGACCAGGATGCCCACGGCGAGCATGCCGAGCGCCGTGTCGAGCGGTCGCGACTAGCTCGTGCGCTGCATCTGATCGATGACCACGTACCGGAATCGCCTCTCGACGCTGCCGCTCTGCCTGCCTCGCAGGTGCTCGATGCCGCCGTGCGCCAGTTGGGGCTCACACCGGCGCCGCTCACGCTGCTGCCGGTGGAGGATGCCCTGGGGCTGGAGGAGCAGGCCAACCTGCCGGGCACCCTTGACGAACACCCCAACTGGCGGCGGCGCCTGCCGGACGACACCGAACGTCTGCTCGCCTCACCCGAGGTGGCGGGTCGTCTGGCTGCCCTGGCGGAAGCGCGCCACGAAGCACAACGCGAAGCACGCCACGACGCCCGGGGAGGGGATGGCGATGAATGAGATTCGCGCCACCGTTCGTCTGCAGTTCCACTGCGGCTTCACCCTCGACGATGCCGCCGAATGGGTGGGTTATTACGCCAGGCTCGGCATCAGCCATGTCTATGCCTCGCCGCTGCAGATGTCGCGGGCCGACTCGCCCCACGGCTACGACGGCATCGACCCCACCCGCATCGACCCCGAACTCGGCGGCGAAGCGGCACTGGAGCGCCTGATCGCACGACTGCGTGAACATGGGATGGGGCTGGTACTGGACATCGTGCCCAACCACGTGGCGGTAGGGGGCTCGCAGAACCCGTGGTGGCAGGACGTGCTGGCCTGGGGCCAGGACAGCCCCTACGCCGGCTTCTTCGATATCGACTGGCACTCGCCCGATCCACTGCTGGCCGGTAAGCTGCTGCTGCCCTTCCTCGGCGCGCCCTACGGCGAGGCACTGCACTCGGGCGAACTGGCACTGCGCCACGTGCCGGACTCGGTGGACTTCCAGGTCGCCTACCACGAGCATCGCTTCCCCATCGACCCGCGCCACTACGGCGAGATACTGCGCCTGGCCGAGCACGCAACGCTGTGGGAAATGGCGCCTCAATTCGATGCCTTGCATCAGCGCGACGACGCCTATACCACCGTGGCCGAGTGCCGCCGCGAACTGCGCCAGGCGCTGGCGACCCCAGCTGCTTCGCAGGCGCTCGGGCAGGCTCTGACGCTATTCGACGGTGCGACCCCTTCCGGCGCGATCCGCCTCCACAGCCTGCTGGAGCGCCAGCACTACCGTCTGGCCTGGTGGCGTACGGGCGCCGACGAGATCAACTGGCGGCGCTTCTTCGATATCGCGGAACTTGGCGGGTTGCGCATCGAGCAGCCCGAAGTGTTCGAGGCGGTGCATGCCCTGCCGCTGCGCCTGGTGGAGCAGGGCTGGGTCGACGGCCTGCGCATCGACCACATCGACGGTCTGGCCGACCCGCGCGGCTACTGCCGTCGCCTGCGCGCCCGCCTCGGCGAATTGCAGAAACGTCGACCGTCGGATGTCGTGCGTCACGTGGCGATCTTCGTCGAGAAGATCCTGGCTGCCGACGAGACCCTGCATCGCGACTGGGGGGTGGACGGCACCACCGGCTACGAGTCGATGAACGGAATCGCTGCCCTTCAGCACGACCCGGCCGGCGCCGAGCCTCTGAGAGACCTGTGGCGCGATGTCAGCGGTCGCGATGCGGATTTCCCGAGCGAAGTGCGCCGGGCCCGGCGCGAGGTGCTCGATACGCTTCTGGTCAGCGAATTCGAGGCCTGCGCCCGCACCCTGCATGCCGTTGCCCGCCACTCGCAGGTAACACGCGACATCAGCCTGGCGGCGGTACGTCGGACGCTCAAGGTTCTGATCGTCCACTTCCCGGTCTACCGTACCTACACCGACGACGGCGGCCGCCCCGAGCGCGATGCGCCCTTCTTCGACCAGGCCATGGCCGGCGCCCGCAGCGAGCTGAGCCCACCCGATACCGGCGTGCTGGCATGGCTCGACCGTTGGCTGGGCGGCGAGGCGCCTGCCGACACTGAAGACCCGGAGGAGCGCTGGCTGCGCCAGCGTGCCATCGTGCGCTTTCAGCAGCTCACCTCGCCGGTGGCGGCCAAGGCCGTGGAGGATACCGCCGGCTATCGCTGTGCGGCGCTGATCTCGCGCAACGATGTGGGCTTCGATGGCGAGCACTTCAGCCACTCGCCGCGCCAGTTCCACGAGGCCAACGCCTGGCGGGTGAGCCATTTTCCTCATGGCCTGGTCGCGACGGCCACCCACGACCACAAGCGCGGCGAGGACGTGCGCGCTCGCCTGGCCGCGCTCAGCGAGAACGCCACCGCCTTCGCCACGCGGGTCGAACGCTGGCGCGAACTGGCCTCACCGCTGCGCCAAGCACTGCCCGAAGGTCCCGCACCTTCGCCCGGCGACGAGCTGATCCTCTACCAGATGCTGCTCGGCGCCTGGCCGCCGACGCTGGAGCGCCACGATGGCGAGGCCATGCAGCACTTCGCCGAACGCATTGCCCAATGGCAGCAGAAGGCGCTGCGCGAGGCCAAGCTGCGCAGCCACTGGCTATGGCCCGACGAGGCCTACGAGACCGCCTGCCGCGATTACCTCCATGGGCTGCTGGGGACTGCCGGGTTGTGCCAGGAAATCGAGGCGGCTGCCCGTGAGCTGGATCTGCCGGGGGCGCTCAACGGTCTGGTGCAGGCAGCGCTGCGCATGACCATACCCGGCATACCGGACCTCTACCAGGGCTGCGAATTCTGGGATTACAGCCTGGTCGACCCCGACAATCGGCGCCCGGTCGATCACGCCGCTCGACAGGCGGCGCTCGACGAGGGGCGAAATCCCGTCGCGGCCCTGGCCACCTGGCGGGACGGACGCATCAAGCAGGTTCTCATCGAACGTCTGCTGGCGCTGCGCCACGCTCAGCGCGACCTGTTCGTTCACGGCGACTACCGTCCCGTGCCGATCGAGGGCGAGCACGGCGACAAGCTCGTCGCTTTTGTGCGCCACCATGGCGAGCGCCAGTTGCTGGTGGTCATACCGCGCCTGGCCTCCGACCTGCTGGCAGGCGCAGAACTGCCCCTGGTGTCGCCAACGCGCTGGGGCGATAGCCGAGTGAACCTTCCCGGCGAGACGGGTGCCGTTTGGCAAAACGCGCTGACCGATACCACCCTGAAGGTGATGGACGGGAACGTTGCGGCTGGGGAGCTACTGGGCGAACTTCCCGTCGGCATCTATCTACGAAATATGCACAGGCAAAGGGAGAGCTAGGATGGCTAACGAAGAGCGTGTACGGAACCTGGCCTACCAGATCTGGGAATCGGAAGGGCGTCCCGAGGGACAGCAGCAACGTCACTGGGACATGGCACTGAGGATCGTCACCGCCGAGGAGGAGGAAGGCATCGATGCCGAACTCGACGAGGTCGGCGAACCGGTGAACGAGCCACCGATTTTCGAGGACGACCTGCCGCTGGAGGATGACGAAGTCGGCATCCAGGAGAGCCGACTGCCGCTGGATTCCCCCGACGGAGAGCCCGACTTCGACGAGTTGCCTTATCGCGACGACCGCGACGTGGCCCAGGACGAGCCGGTGCAGGATCGCGCCAGCCCGGGGCCAGCCGCGGATGAGCCCGAGCCCACGGCGGCCTCGACCCGCCCCCTGCCGGCCGAGAAGGCAACGAGCACCGGGGCCCAGGATCAGGATATCGCCAACCGCGGCGGCCCGGAGCCGGCGGCAGGCTCGCCCGAACCCGCATCCGGGCCGCTGGAACCGCTGCCCGCGGAGTCTGCCACCATGCGGCGACGGCGCCAGCCACGTCGCGACGACGACGGCCTGACCGCACCCGACGCCACCGACACCTCACAGGTGCCGGGCAAGACGACCAAGTCCGCCGGCACCAGGCGCACCTCCAAGGCAGGCAGCGGCAAGACGCAGACGAAGGAATCGTCGACCGCATCCCAGGCCGGAAAGACAACGAGTCGCAGCAGCAAGACGAAACCCAAGAGCTGAGTGACACGGGGCAAGACGCCCAAAGCATCAAGGACGAGTGCAAATGAACACGAGGGAAGCCGAGAAAGAGAGCGAGCGGGCCGTGGTCTCGAGTGAGCAGCCTGGCGTGATCCGCCGCTCCCGAATACGCGAAGGATGGCCGTTCCCACTGGGCGCGACCTGGGATGGGCTGGGCGTCAACTTTGCCCTGTTCTCGGCCCACGCCACCAAGGTCGAGCTATGCCTGTTCGATGACAGCGGGACTCAGGAGCTCGAGCGTATCGAGCTGCCCGAATACACCGACGAGGTGTGGCATGGCTACCTGCCCGATGCTCGCCCGGGCCAGCTCTATGGCTACCGGGTGCATGGTCCCTACGCGCCCGAGGCAGGGCATCGCTTCAACCCCAACAAGCTGCTGCTCGATCCCTACGCCAAGCAGATCGTCGGCGAGCTGGCCTGGGATGAGGCACTCTTCGGCTACACCATCGGGCACCCCGACGGCGACCTCAGCTTCGATGAACGCGACAGCGCCCCTTTCATACCGCGCTGCCGTGTGATCGACCCCGCCTTCACCTGGGGTCGGGCGCGCGGCATCCAGCAACCCTGGAACCGCACCGTGCTCTACGAGACCCACGTACGCGGTTTCACCATGCGCCATCCGGCGGTCCCGGATGCGCTGCGCGGCACCTTCTCCGGGCTGATGGTCAACGAGGTGGTGGATTACATTCGTTCGCTGGGCGTGTCGTCGGTAGAGCTGCTGCCGATCCACGCCTTCCTCGACGATCAGCGTCTGCTGGAACAAGGGCTGCGCAACTACTGGGGCTACAACACGCTGGGCTTCTTCGCGCCCGATGCGCGCTATCTCTCGGGTGACAACATCAACGAGTTCAAGCAGATGGTGGCCTGTTACCACGCCGCCGAACTCGAAGTGATCCTCGACGTGGTCTACAACCACACCGCCGAGGGCAACGAGCTCGGCCCCACGCTGTCGCTGAAGGGCATCGACAACGCCTCCTACTACCGATTGCTGCCCGACGAACCGCGCTACTACATCGACGACACCGGCACCGGCAATACCTTGAACTTGAGCCACTCCCGGGTGCTGCAGATAGTCACTGATTCGCTGCGCTACTGGGCCACCGAGATGCGCGTCGATGGCTTCCGCTTCGACCTGGCGACGATCCTCGGCCGCGAGCCCCACGGCTTCGACGAGGGCGGCGGCTTTCTCGACTCCTGCCGCCAGGACCCGATCCTGAGCCAGGTGAAGCTGATCGCCGAACCCTGGGACTGCGGCCCCGGTGGCTATCAGGTAGGCGGCTTTCCACCGGGCTGGGCGGAGTGGAACGACCGTTTCCGCGACACCACGCGCGCCTTCTGGCGTGGCGACGAGGGCCAACTGGCCGAGTTGGCCTCGCGCCTGATGGGCTCGGCGGACCTGTTCGATCGGCGCGGCCGGCGCCCCTTCGCCTCGGTCAATTTCGTCACCGCCCACGACGGGTTCACGCTGTACGACCTGGTGGCCTACAACGACAAGCACAACGAGGCCAACGGCGAGGACAACCAGGACGGCCACGACCACAACCTGGCGTGGAACCACGGCGAGGAAGGCCCCACCGATGATCCGGCCATCCAATCGCTGCGCCTGCGCCAGATTCGAAACCTTCTCGCCACCCTGTTGCTCTCGCAGGGCACCCCGATGCTACTGGCGGGCGACGAGTTGCTGCGCACCCAGCAGGGCAATAACAATGCCTACTGTCAGGACAACGAGATCAGCTGGCTCGACTGGAACCTTGATGGCGATGCCCACGCCATGATCGAGTACGTCCGCCATTTGATTGCCCTGCGTCTGCACTACCCCATTCTGCGCCGCGGCCGCTTCCTATCCGGCGAGTACAACGAGGAGATGGGGCTCAAAGAGGTGACCTGGCTCGCTGCCGACGGCAGCGAGATGGATGTCGAGCGCTGGGAGAACCCCGAGTCGGACAGCCTCGGCGTGCTGCTGGACGGCCGTGCTCGACCCTCGGGCATTCGGCGTGCCGGCGACGATCGCTCACTGCTCGTCCTGTTCAATGCCAACCCCGATCCGATCGCATTCCGCCTGCCCGAGGTGCCCCGCGGCATCGGCTGGGTATGCCGGCTCGATACCAGCCGATCCCTCGACGATGAGCTCCTGCATGCCGACTTCGGAGACGAATACGCGATGGAGGGCCGCACGCTGGTCCTGTTCGAGCTGTTGCAAGACACCGGTCCCCTGGATCACACGGCATGAGATTCATCTGAGAGTTCAGCTGCTGGTCGAGATCTGCGACACAAGAGGAGCATGCGATGAGTTCAACTCCGTACACGGCGCCAGTCGACGATTCAGCCCAGGAGCAAGAGCGGAGCCCAGTCCTGACGGCCATCCATGCACCTCGCATCGCCATCGAATCGGTGCAGCCGACCCTGGACCATGGGCGATTCGCGGCCAAGGTCATCGTCGACGAGCCGGTTACCGTCACGGCCAGGATCTTCGCCGACGGCCATGACATCCTGGCAGCCTCGGTGTGCTGGTTCGACGCCGATGGCAACCAGCACCGCGCGCCCATGCATCCGACACAGCCTCCAGGCTTGGATATCTTCGAGGGGCGCTTTACGCCGCGTGGCATCGGGCGACATCGCTTCCTCATCGAAGCTTGGTGGGATATCTACGCCACCTACCGCTACGAACTGTCCAAGAAGCACCAGGCCGGTGTGCCGGTCGGCCTCGAACTCGAGGAGGGCAGGCGCGAGATCGCCCGGGCGGTCGAGCGCAGTGAAGGCGAGCTCCGGGAGGCACTTGGGGCCCTTCATAAACGCTTCCAGTTGCTCGAAGCCGATGCCGACCGGGTCGCGCTGCTGCTCGACGCCGACACGGCGCAGCTGATGCACGAAGCAGATGCCCGTCCGCACCTGACCCGAAGCGATGCCCTCTATCCCCTGGAGGTGGAGCGCCTCGAGGCGCGTTTCTCGAGCTGGTACGAGCTGTTTCCCCGCTCTGAAACCGACAGCCCAGAACGCCACGGCACGTTCAACGATGTCCACCGGCGCCTCCCGCTGATCCGCGACATGGGTTTCGACGTCCTCTATTTTCCACCCATACACCCCGTGGGGCGCACGCACAGGAAAGGACCCAACAACTCACTTGAAGCAGGGCCGGACGATCCCGGCAGCCCCTACGCCATCGGTAGCAAGGAGGGTGGTCATGAAGCGATACATCCGGAACTTGGCACGCGAGACGATTTCCGTGATCTGGTACGCGCTGCAGCCGATCATGGCCTGGAAGTCGCGTTGGACTTCGCCATCCAGTGCTCGCCCGACCATCCCTGGCTCGAGGAGCACCCCGGTTGGTTCTCATGGCGTCCCGATGGGTCTATCCGCTACGCGGAGAACCCGCCCAAGAAATATCAGGACATCGTCAACGTCGATTTCTATGCCGATGATGCAATCCCTTCGCTCTGGATCGAGCTGCGCGACATCGTGCAAGGCTGGGTCGACGAAGGCGTGAGGATATTTCGCGTCGACAATCCCCATACCAAGCCACTGCCCTTCTGGGAATGGCTGATTGGCGACATTCGCCGCCGCGACTCGTCGGTGATCTTTCTGGCCGAGGCCTTTACCCGACCAGCGATGATGCTGCGACTCGGCAAGCTGGGCTTCAACCAAAGCTACACCTACTTCACCTGGCGCCACACCAAGCAGGAACTGACCGAGTACTTCACCCAGCTCAACGAATCACCGCTGCGCGAGGGCTACCGGCCCAATTTCTTCGTCAATACACCGGACATCAATCCCTACTTCCTGCAGTCCTCGGGACGGCCTGGCTTCCTCCAGCGAGCAGCTCTCGCTGCCTTGGGGTCGGGCTCCTGGGGAGTGTATTCCGGCTTCGAGTTGTGCGAGGGCGAACCGGTGCCGGGCAAGGAGGAATATCTCGATTCGGAGAAGTACGAAATTCGGCCGCGTGACTATACCGCGCCCGGCAACATCACCTACGAGATCGCCCAGCTCAACCGCATTCGCCGCGAAAACCCGGCGCTCCAGACCCACCTGGGCGTCGCCTTCTATCCGGTGCACAACGACCGCCTGCTGTTCTTCGGCAAGCGCAACGAGACGCGCGACAACTTCATTCTCATCGCCGTCAACCTCGACCCGTTCGAACCCCAGGAAGGCACGTTCGAGCTGCCGCTGTGGGAGTTCGGACTGCCCGACGATGCGGCACTGCATGGAGAGGATCTCATGAGCGGACATCGCTGGACATGGCATGGCAAGTGGCAGTCGATGCGCCTCGATCCCGCGCACCTGCCGTTCGCCATCTGGCGCATCCGCCCGGTTCATTAGCCACAGTACGCGTACCCACAAGCAAAGAGGGCAAGGCCATGATGGACGCCAGCAGCGAATCGCACGCCGTCGAGACCCTCGACTTTCTCGATGATCCCCTCTGGTACAAGGACGCCGTCATCTATCAGGTGCACGTCAAGTCGTTCTTCGATGCCAACGACGACGGTATCGGCGATTTCAAGGGGCTGATCCAGAAGCTCGATTACATCGTCAGTCTGGGTGTGAATACCATCTGGGTTCTGCCGTTCTACCCCTCGCCACGCCGCGACGATGGCTACGACATTGCCGAATACACCGGCGTCAGCCCGGACTATGGCACCTTGGAGGACGCCAGGCACTTCATTGACGAAGCACACCGCCGTGGGCTGCGGGTGCTGACCGAGCTGGTCATCAACCACACATCCGACCAGCATGAATGGTTCCAGCGCGCCCGGCGGGCACCGCCCGGCTCACCGGAACGGGACTTCTACGTATGGTCGGACACCGACCTGAAGTATCCCGGCACTCGCATCATCTTTCTCGATACCGAAGCGTCCAACTGGACGTGGGACCCTCTGGCCGGCGCCTACTACTGGCACCGCTTCTATTCGCACCAGCCCGACCTGAACTTCGACAATCCTCAGGTGCTGGACGAGCTGTTGATGGTCATGGAGTACTGGCTCGACCTGGGCGTCGACGGCCTGCGCCTGGACGCCATTCCCTACCTGGTCGAGCGCGAGGGTACCAACAACGAGAACCTGCCCGAGACCCACGAGGTGCTCAAGAAGATTCGCGCGGTGATCGACGAGCGCTACCCCGATCGCATGCTGCTCGCCGAGGCCAACCAGTGGCCGGAGGATACCCGCCCCTATTTCGGCGACGGCGACGAGTGCCACATGGCCTTCCATTTCCCGTTGATGCCGCGCATGTACATGGCACTGGCCCAGGAGGATCGCTTTCCGATCACCGATATCCTGCGCCAGACCCCCGAAATCCCCCCCAACTGCCAGTGGGCCATCTTCCTGCGCAACCACGACGAGCTGACGCTGGAGATGGTTACCGACAAGGAGCGCGACTACCTCTGGAACCACTACGCTGCCGATCGCCGGGCACGCATCAACCTGGGGATACGCCGGCGCCTGGCACCGCTCCTGGAGCGCGACCGCAGACGTGTCGAGCTACTCAACAGCCTGCTGCTGTCGATGCCAGGCACGCCGGTGCTCTACTACGGCGACGAAATCGGCATGGGCGACAACATCTATCTCGGCGACCGCGACGGGGTGCGCACACCGATGCAGTGGTCGGTGGACCGCAACGGCGGCTTCTCCCGTGCCGATCCGGCAAGCCTCGTGCTACCGGCGATCATGGACCCGCTCTACGGCTACCAGGCCGTGAACGTCGAAGCCCAGCTGCGCGACCCGCACTCGCTGTTGAACACCATGCGCCGCCTGCTCGCGGTGCGCGGCCAGCACCGGGCCTTCAGCCGCGGCACCATGCGGCCCCTCTATCCGGCCAATCGCCACATTCTCGCCTACCTTCGCGAAATGACGCTCGACGATGGCGACACGGAGACGCTGCTGTGCGTGGCCAACATGGCCCGCACCGCCCAGGCAGTGGAACTCGACCTCTCCGCCTTCGCCGGCCAGGTGCCGGTGGAGATGGTCGGCGGCAGTGCCTTTCCGCCGATCGGACGGACGCCATACCTGCTCACCCTGCCCCCCTATGGCTTCTTCTGGTTCCTGCTGGCGCCGGAATCCGCCATGCCGGAATGGCACGTGCCGCCGCCCGAGCCCATGCCGGAATACGTCACGCTGATCATCAAGAAACGTCTCGAGGAGATCTTCCAGGCCCCGGCGCGGCAGCTGCTCGAGCGCGAAACCCTGCCAAGCTATCTGCCCAAGCGACGCTGGTTTGCCTCCAAGCAGGCCCATATCGACCAGGTACGCATGCTCTACGTGGCCCGACTCGAGCATAGCCAGCACGTCATGCTGATTTCCGAGCTCGAGGTCCACCACGCCGAGGGCGTCGAACGCTACCAGCTGCCGCTGGCGTTTCTCGGCGAGGAGGAGCAGACCAGCGCCCTGCCCCAGCAGCTCGCCATGGCTCGCGTTCGCCGCTTCCACGAAGTGGGGTTGCTGACCGATGCACTGACGCTGGATGCCTTTGCCCTGGCGGTTCTCGATGCCATGCGACAAGGCGCAAAGTTGCCCTGCGGCAGCGGTGAGATCCGCTTCCTGCCCACTGCCGTACTCACCGAACTGGAACTGCCCGAAGCCCTCGAAGTGGAGCAGCAGAGCGCTGAGCAGTCCAACAGCTCGGTCATCATCGGCCGACAGCTGGTGCTCAAGCTATTTCGCAGGGTGGAGGCGGGGGTCCACCCGGAGGCAGAGATCGGCCGTTATCTCACCGAGCTCGGCTTCCCCCATATCGCAGCGCTGCAAGGCGAAGCGGCCCGTTACGATGAGCAGGGAGCGCCCCAGACGCTGATGGTCCTGCAAAGCTTCATCGACAACCAGGGCGATGCCTGGGCATGGTTCCGTGCCACGCTGGGACGTGCGGTTCGCGAGGCCATGCTCGATCAGGATCAGGGTCATGAAGGAGTCCTCGAAGAGACGGGTTACGGCGCCTGCGAGGAGCTGGAGACGTTTGCCACCACTCTGGGCAAACGCCTGGGCGAGATGCATGCCGTCCTGGCCTCGCCCAGCGATGACCCGGCCTTCCGCCCGCAAATCGCTTCAGACGCCCATGTCGAACAATGGACGCACCGGGTGCGCGAGCGCATCGAGGAAGCCCTGGCGCTGCTCGAGCAGCATGCGAAGCGCTGCAACGAGGCCGAGCGACAGTTGATCGGACAAATCATGGCAAGTCGCGACTCGCTCACGGCCGCCATCGACTCCATCGCAGGGCTGGCCCAGGGCAGCCTGCTGACGCGTATCCATGGCGACCTGCATCTGGGCCAGGTGCTGGTAGCACACCACGATGCCTACATCATCGATTTCGAGGGCGAGCCCGACCGGCCGCTGGAGGAGCGTCGCGCCAAGGACAGCCCGCTGCGGGACGTCGCGGGGATGTTGCGCTCCTTCGACTATGCCTTTGCCAGGGTGGATGAGGTACTTCCGGGTGGCGAGAGCGAGGAGATGCAGGACGACAGCGGCCATGAAGTGGCGGAGCGCTGCCTGCTTCGTGCTCGCCAGGCCTTCCTCAACGCCTACTGGCAGGCCACGCAGACACTGCCGCACGAATGGAAGCATCACGCCGGTCCGGCCGCAGCGGTCGACCTGTTCGTCCTCGAGAAGACCGCCTACGAAATCGCCTACGAAATATCCAATCGTCCTGCCTGGCTGAGCGTGCCGCTGCGTGGCCTGGCGGCGCTAGTCGAACAGTTGGATGAAGGAGAACCCGATGTCTGATCTCACCGCCAGGCTTGTGCCAGACCCGAGCCTGTGGCTGCCCGAGGAAGAAGCGGATGCCCTCGCGTGCGGCACCCATGGCAATCCGTTCTCGGTGCTCGGCGTCCATGAGAGCGTTGACGGCCCCTTGCTGAGGGTTTTCCTGCCCGGCGCACTGGGCGTCGACGTGCTCGACCGCCAGGACGGTAGCTTTCGCTGCTGCCTGACGGGCATGCAGATTCCCGGCCTGTTTGCCGGCCGGCTGCCGTATGCGGCTCCCTACACCTTGCGTATCCGCTGGCCCTCCGGGGAGCAGCTGACCGAAGATCCCTACGGCTTTGGCCTGCTGCTCGGTGAAATGGATCTCTACCTGATCGGCGAGGGAACTCACCGCCGCCTGGGCCAGTGTCTAGGAGCCCAGCCCATGGAAGTGGATGGCGTGGAGGGCGTGCGCTTCGCCGTCTGGGCGCCCAATGCCCGACGGGTCTCGGTAGTGGGCAACTTCAACAGTTGGGACGGGCGCCGCCACGTGATGCGCCTGCGTCATCCTTCAGGTGTGTGGGAGCTGTTCGTGCCGCGCCTCTGGCCCGGAGAATCGTACAAGTACGAGATCCTCGATGCGCAGGGCGCCCTCGGCCTGCGCGCCGATCCCGTGGCGCTTTCCACCGAGACCCCACCGAATACCGCCTCAGTGGTGGCCGACACCCGGCCTTTCACCTGGCATGACGAAGAATGGCTCGCCCATCGGGGCGAAAGGCATGCACCGAACCGACCTATCAGCATCTACGAGGTACACGCCGCCTCGTGGCGCAAGCATGGTGGCGACAACGGCGAGCTCTACAGTTGGCGCGAGATGGCCGAGCACCTGATCCCCTACGTGCTGGAAATGGGCTTCACCCACGTCGAACTGCTGCCCATCATGGAGCACCCGTTCGGCGGATCATGGGGCTACCAACCCTTGAGCCAGTTCGCCCCCAGCGGTCGCTTCGGCACACCCGCCGACTTCGCCTATTTCGTCGACCAATGCCATCGGGCGGGCCTCGGCGTAATACTCGACTGGGTGCCGGCTCACTTCCCCACCGACCCCCATGGCTTGGCACGCTTCGACGGTACCGCGCTATACGAGTACGAGCACCCCTTCGAGGGCTTCCATCAGGATTGGGATACCTTCATCTACAACTGGGGCAGGCGTGAGGTGCACGGCTTCCTGCTGGCTTCGGCACTGCACTGGCTGCGACACTTTCACGTCGATGCGCTGCGTGTCGATGCCGTCGCCTCGATGCTCTACCGCAACTATTCGCGCAACGAGGGGGAGTGGATCCCCAACAAGCACGGCGGCCATGAAAACCTGGAGGCGATCGACTTCCTGCGCCATCTCAACGATGTCGTCGGCGAGGAAGCCCCAGGCGCGGTGGTGATCGCCGAGGAGTCCACGGCCTGGCCCGGCGTCACCCAGCCCACCGCCAAGGGCGGGCTGGGCTTCGCCTACAAGTGGAACATGGGCTGGATGCACGACACCCTGAGCTACATCGGCGAGGACCCCATCCATCGCCGCTATCATCACCACAACATGACCTTTCCCATGGTCTACGCCTTCTCGGAGCGCTACGTGCTGCCGATCTCCCACGACGAGGTGGTTCATGGCAAGGGGTCATTGATCGGCAAGATGCCCGGCGACGAGTGGCAGCAGTTCGCCAACCTGCGTGCCTATCTCGCCACCATGTGGACACAGCCCGGCAAGAAGCTGCTGTTCATGGGCTGCGAGATCGGCCAGTGGCGCGAGTGGAGCCATGACCGCGAACTCGACTGGTTCCTGCTCGGCGAACCACGCCATAGCGGTGTTCATCGACTGCTCACCGACCTCAACCATCTCTACATTGCACAACCTGCACTGCACGAATGCGACTTCGACCCTCACGGTTTCACCTGGGTGGTGAGCAACGACGACACCAATAGCGTCTTCGCCTGGCTGCGGTGGAGTGCTACAGGAGCACCGCTGCTGGTCGTCGCCAACATGACGCCGATTCCTCGCGAAGGGTATCACCTGGGCGTGCCACGGCCAGGACGCTGGGAGGAAATCCTCAACAGCGATGCCGAGTGTTACGGCGGCTCGAACCTGGGCAATATGGGCCAGTTGGAAGCCGAGGACGCGCCACTTCACGGCCAGACCGCCAGCCTGTCGATGACACTACCGCCGCTGGCAGTGGTGATATTGAAACCTGCCGAGCCAGCCTGAGCTGGCTTGCTCGGCGATAACGCCTGTCGGGTCACCTGACGACGGATTGACCCCAGTGGGGCACGGGCAAAGCGACTCATCCAGACGTTCCCAAGGCGCATGACTCCTAACTCAGCCTTTCTGCGAGCGCTTCAAGGTCGGTGACGGTCAGGTCCGGCTCGATACCCCAGGGGTCGAAGGGAGCATCGAGGCTGCGCCGTACCCAGGCGGCGTGCAGCCCAGCGTGGCGAGCCCCGATCACGTCGAAAGGGTTGCTCGAAATCAGCCAGGTATCGCCGGGGGGCACCTCCAGACGGTTGCGCAGATGCGCGTAGACGGCGGGATCGGGCTTGAAGCGCTTGATCTCGTCGACGCTGATCACGTCTTCGAAGCGCTCGCGAATACCGGCCTGTTCGAGCAGGCCCTCGACCGCCTCCCGAGTGCCATTGGAAAAGGCCACACAGCGCATACCGGTAGCAGCCAGCCTTTCGAGGGCACCTGCAGCCTCGGGAAAGGCCGGCAGGCGGGCATAGACTGCCATCAGGTGGCCCTTGTCGACGTCGGACAGCTGGGCCTGCAGCGCACGATCGGTGAAGTCCAGCGCTTCGCGTGTGCACTGGCCGAAAGGCACGTAGGCCCCCATCAGGCTGCGACGGAAGCTGTACTCCAACTGCTTGTCACGCCAGCGACGCGAGAACTCGGTAGCGAGCGAATCCTTGCCACCCCTGCCGAGCCGCTCTTCCAGTTCGGTGACCACGCCGTGGGTATCGATCAGGGTACCGTAGACATCGAAGGCCAGTACCGTTGCCATCTGTTGAGCTCCTTGTCTCACTAGACCAGTCCTCAGCATGGGCGCTGTCGCTCCCGGGCTCAAGGGACGCGGCGGCCCTACCGGGCTAGCCGCGACAGCGCGAAGCTGGCAATGGCGGTGTCCTGCACCCCGGTACCGGTCAGGTCGCACACCGTGATCGCGGCGTTCGATACCCGCAGGCGTTCGCCGCGCTCTATCAACCGCCCCAATTCATGGACCTTGAACGGCGGCTCGCGCCCTTCATTGGCGAAGATCTTGAGTTCGCCGTTGTGCTCGCTCTGGGCACGGCTGTCGCAGACAAAGGCATCGGCCCGGGTCAGCACCGACTCGTCTAGCTCACGCTTGTCGGGACTGTCCGAGCCCATGGCGGTGACGTGGACGCCCTCGGGCAGATCGCTGGCCTGCAGCAGCGGCTCCCGTGAGGGCGTGGCAGTGATGATGATGTCGGCCTGCGCGCAGGCGGCATGGATGCTGTCGTGCATGCTGACGGTGAGCCCCCGGCTGCGCATGCGATCGGCGTAATCCTCGGCGCCTTCGGGGCGGCGCGCCCAGACGTCCAGGGTATCGACGTTGCGTACCAGACGCAGTGCCTCGACCTGGCGCTGGGCCTGCTCGCCAGCACCGATCACCGCCACCCGCCGGCTGTCCACACGCGAGAGGTGCTTGGCGGCGATGGCACCCGCCACGGCGGTACGCACCATGGTCAGGTAGCCCTCGTCGAACAGCACCGCCTCGACCCGTCCGGTTTCGGCGGAGAACAGCATCATCAAGCCGCTGAGGCTCGGCAAGCCGCGCTTGGGGTTGTCGAAGGAGCCGGTACTGACTTTGATGGCGAAGCGCTCCCAGCCCTTGATGTGCGCCGTCTTGACGTCGACCTCGCTATTGTATTCCTCCATCGCCATGGAGAGGATCGGCGGCTGCACTGCCTCGCCGCGGCCCAAGGCGGCGAAGCCCGCCTCGACCTGGCGCAGGGCCTCCTCGTCGATGCCGACCACGGCTTCGATCTCGTCACGTTGATAGAGCTTCATCTCTCCTCCTTGGAAACGAATAAGGGACTCAACGACCGGCAAGCTGGCGCGCCCGATCCAGCGTCTCCAGCGCCACGCCGTTGCCGGAGAGGATCAACGCCACCCGCTGGCCGCTCACGTCGATGCCATGCTCGGCGAGCGCGGCCAGCCCCACCGCGGCGGCGCCTTCCACCAGCAGCTTCTCGCTTTCGAGGATATCGATCATGGCGTGAGCGATGGCTTTCTCCGAGACCTGGAAATGGTCGTCCATCACTTCGCGTACCAGGGCGAAGGTACAGCGATTGTCGAGGCCGATGCCGCCGCCCAGCGAATCGGCCAGGCTTTCGACCTCCTCTACCTGTACGGGCCGGCCCGCCCGCAGGCTCTCCCACATCGCTGCCCCGCGCGCGAGGCTCACCCCCGTCACCCTCGTCTCGGGGCGAATGGCCTTTACCGCCGCGCCGATACCACCCAGAAGCCCGCCGCCGGAAAGCCCGACGATGACGCGATCGAGATCCGGCGCGTCCTCCATCAGCTCCAGGCCGATGGTGCCCTGCCCGGCCGCTATCAGCGGGTCGTCGAAGGGCGGGATCAGGGTCATGCCGCGCTCGCGCACCAACCGTTCGACCTCTCCGAAGGCCTCGTCCTGGCTCTCACCCACGCGTCTAACCTCGGCGCCCAGCGCCTCGATGGCCGCCGCCTTGTTGGCCGGCACCAGTCGCGACAGACAGATCGTCGCCGGCACGCCGAGACGTGCCGCGGCATATGCCACCGCGCGCCCATGGTTGCCGGTGGAGGCGGTGACGACCCCGGCGGCCAGGATGTCGCGGCCGTGGTGCTCGATCAGCGCGGCGATCATGTTGGCGGCGCCGCGCAGCTTGAAGGCGCCGGTCGGCTGCTGGGTTTCCAGCTTGAGCAGGATCTCGGCATCGAAACGCTGAGAGAGCGCATGGGAACGGATCAGCGGCGTACGCACCGCCTGTCCGCCGATGCGACGACGCGCTTGGTACACGGAAGCGAGGGAAATACCGTGCGGGAATTGCGACATGGTGATGCAGACTCAGCGGCTCGTTGCAGGGATGAAGTTTTTCCAGACTAGAAAAGGTTACCGGGAAGGGCCAAGAAAAAGGCCGCGGGTTCGATCCCCGCGGCCTTTGGGTTCAGCTTGGCTGGATTAGCCGACCGACATGGTGGCCTTGACGGCACCTTCGCGGACCAACTGGTCGGTGACCTTGTTCACCGCGCGCTCGGCGCGGGCAACGATCTCGTCGACCTCGGCGCGGGTGGCCACCAGTGGCGGGGCGAAGCCGAGGATGTCGCCCTGGGGCATGGCGCGGGCGATCAGATTCTCGTCCAGCGTCGCCGCGGCGATGCGCGCACCGACCTTGTGCGCGGCATCGAAGTGCTGGCGCCTGGCCGGGTTGACGGAGAACTCCAGCGCCGCCAGCATGCCCACGCCGCGCACGTTGCCGACGATGGGATGGTCGCCGAAGGCGGCCTGCATCTGCTGCTGCAGGTAGGCGCCGGTCTCGGCGGCGTTTTGCGTCAGCCCCTCGCGCTCGATGATCGCCAGGTTGGCCAGCGCCGCGGCGCAGCCCAGGGCGTGGCCGGAATAGGTCCAGCCGTGGCCGATGGGGCCGTACTCGGCGGTGCCCTGCTCCAGCACGCTCCATACGCGGTCGCCGACGATCACGCCGGAGAGCGGCTGATAGGCGCTGGTCAGGCCCTTGGCGACGGTGATCAGGTCGGGCTTGATGCCATAGTAGTGGCTGCCGAAGTCGGCGCCGATACGGCCGAAGCCACACACCACCTCGTCGGCGATCAGCAGCACGTCGTACTTGGCCAGCACCGCCTGGATCGCTTCCCAGTAGCCTTCCGGGGGCGGCACGATGCCGCCGGTGCCGAGCACCGGCTCGCCGATGAAGGCGGCCACGGTGTCGGGACCTTCGGCCAGGATCATCTCCTCGAGCTTGCGTGCGCAGAACTGGGAGAACTCGCGCTCGCTCATGCCCTCCTGCTCGGCGGCACGGTGGTAATAGTAAGGCGCCTCGGTGTGCAGGATACCGGCCAGCGGCAGGTCGAACTGATCGTGGAACGCCTTGAGGCCGGTCAGCGAGCCGGTGGCCAGGCCGGAGCCGTGGTAGCCGCGCTGGCGCGAGATCACCTTCTTCTTCAGCGGACGACCGAGCACGTTGTTGTAGTAGCGCACGATCTTGAGCTGGGTCTCGTTGGCGTCGCTGCCGCCGAGGCCGTAATAGACCTTGGACATGCCGGGGCCAGCGAGTTCGATGATCTTCTCGGACAGCGCGATCTGCGGCTCGTTGGAGTGGCCCACGTAGGTGTGATAGTAGGAGAGCTCCAGCGCCTGCTGGTAGATCGCCTCGGCCACCTCGGTGCGGCCGTAGCCGATGTTGACGCAGTACAGGCCGGCGAAGCCGTCGATGAACTCGCGGCCATCCTTGTCGACGATATGGATGCCCTTGCCGCCAGTGATCACGCGGCCCGGCGCATCGCCATGGGCGAAGTCACGCAGGTGGGTGGAGGCGTGGAAGGTGACCTTGCGGTCGCGCTCGATCAGATCGCGGTGCTGCTGGCTCATTGTGTTCTCTCTTCTCTTCAGGTCCCCGCCTCGGCGGGGAGATGTTCAAATTCGTATGTCGCAGTTAGGGCCGGGATGCGCCCTCTCGCGATGCCCAAGGACGAAACCCTGGGGCTACGCTTGCGGCTTGCGCGTCGGACCGGAACAAGGTCCCTCTTGCCGGTCCTCGATCGACATCCCTGTCGATCGCCGCGCGCCGCTGCGCTTGCCCCAGCGCCCTTGGGTAAATATCGCTCGACGGTCCATCCCGGCCACTTGCTCGGCTAGCTCCCGGAAACTGAACCTAGAGCTCCCAAACAGTAATATTTCGTCTCCAGGTATTCATCGATCCCGGTGATGCCACCCTCGCGACCCAGCCCCGACTGCTTGACGCCACCGAAGGGCACGGGCGGGCCGGTCATCTTCACCGAGTTGACGCTGACCATGCCGTACTCCAGCGCCCGCAGCAGCTTCCAGATGCGGCGGATGTCGTGGGTATACACGTACGCCGCCAGGCCGTACTCGGTATCGTTAGCCATGGCGATCACTTCATCATCGTCGCGGTAGGCGGTCACGCCCGCCACCGGGGCGAAGTTCTCCTCGCGCCACACCTTCATCTGCGGCGTCACCCCGGTGAGCAGCACGGGCATGAAGAAGTTCTCGCCCGGCGCCTGGGTCTGGTCGCCGGCCACCAGCGTGGCGCCACGCGAGATGGCGTCATCGACGATGGCGGCGGCCTTGTCCACCGCCTGGCGGTGAATCAGCGGCCCCAGGTCGACCTCACTCTCCATGCCGTTGCCCACGGTCAAAGCCGCCATGCGCTCGGCGAAGTGCTCGACGAACTCGTCGTGGATCGACTCGTGCACCAGGATGCGGTTGGCCGCCAGGCAGTCCTGGCCGGCGGTCTGGAACTTGGCCGCCACCGCCGCAAAAGCCGCCTCCTTGGGATCCATATCCGGGCCGACGATAAAGGGTGCATTGCCGCCCAGCTCCAGCGACACGCGCTTGACCGTCTGGGCGCTCTGTTCCAGCAACAGCCGGCCGACGCGAGTGGAACCGGTGAAGGATAACGCCTTGACGCGCTCCTCGGCACACAGAATCTTCGAGACTTCCGCCGGCTCGCCCAGTACCACGTTGAATACGCCCGCCGGGATGCCGGCACGCTCGGCCAGCTCGGCCAGTGCCAGCGCCGAGAACGGCGTCTCGCCGGCCGGCTTGACGATCACCGGGCAACCGGCGGCCATGGCGGCGGCAGCCTTGCGGGTGATCATCGCCAGCGGGAAGTTCCACGGCGTGATCAGCGCGGCGATCCCCACCGGCTCCTTGATCGTGCCCAGCGCGGCGTTGGGGATGTGGCTGGGAATGGTCTCGCCGAAGGTGCGCTTGCCCTCCTCGGCGAACCAGCGCACGAAGCTGGCACCGTACTCAACTTCGCCGCGGGCGTCGGGCAGCGGCTTGCCCTGCTCCAGGGTCATGATGGTGGCGAGATCCTCGCGGTGGGCCTGCAGCAGATCGTGCCACGCCAGCAGGCGCTCGCAGCGCTCGTCGGCGCGCAGTGCGCGCCAGTGGCCGAAAGCCGCGTCGGCGGCGTCCACGGCTTCGCGGATCTGGTGCGCCTCGAGCCAGGGAATGTAGCCGATGGCCTCGCCGGTGGCAGGGTCGATCACCGTCTCCTCACGGCCGCCTTCGCCGTGGGTCCACTTGCCGTTCACATAGGCATGTTCGCGGAACAGGCGTGGATCGTCGAGCTGAGCGGTCAGCGTCTTGGACAGTTTCATGGGCACCTCCCCTGACATCGGCTCACTTGCGGGGCCGACTGTTGCAAAAACGACAGAGCAGCCGGCGGCTGCTCGATGGATACAGGGTAAGGGGAAACCCGGGGCGGGACTTTTCGTTAGCCCGCGGGAGGCATGTGCTTTTTTTTGTCCTCCCGGGGGAAGTTGCGTTTTTTTCTGCGCGCGGTGCTCAGGTCTCCGGCGGGGCGGCCAATGCCTCCTCGGTGAATACCAGCAGGCCGAGCTCCGGCCGGTAGCCGTGGATCTCAGTGACATCCAGCGCCTGCAGGAAGACCAGGATCTCCTCGCTGATCACCTGCCCCGGCACCAGCACCGGGAAGCCCGGCGGATAGGGAATCACGAAGCTCGCCGAGACCACGTCGCGACCGCCACGCATCTCGACCTGGAGTTCGCCATTGTCGAAGCGCAAGTACTCGGTGTTCTCCTCGTCATAGCTCAGGAAATAGGCGCGGCGGATGTCGCCCTGGGGCGTCTCGCTGCACTGGCGGAAGGCATCGTGGAAGCGGCTGAAATCGGGCAGCGGCGGCAGTTCCTGTGTCAGCGAGTGCACCCGGCGCTCGATGATCTTGCGCTCGGGACGGCTGCTCTCCTCCCAGCGGTACTCGAACTCCTTGGCCAGCTTGATCAGCACGTCGAGCAGGTAGGCGATGGAGCCGCGAGTCGTGCCGATATTGGTCATGAACAGCACCGTGTTACGCGAGGTCTTGTTGATCTGAATACCGTACTTGTTCATCAGGTACTCGTTCTTGAAGGCATCGCCGTCCACCCCGGTATTGCCGATGGCAATGGTCACCCGGGTGGGGTCGACCACGAACTCGTCCCGCGCCCAGGCCTCCTCCATCTGGTTCCAGCCGGTGACCGGGTCGTAGTATGACTCGACTCCCGACTCGCGATATTCGGCGGGCACCATGTCGCTGTTCTTGAGCACACGGAAATACTTCTGCAGCAGCGGATGGGTATAGAGCTGCTCACGCAGCGACAGCGCCGTCTCCACCTGGGCGTGAACCAGCTCGAAGCCCTCCATCTCCGCCTGCATGCGACCCACGTCGAGCGAAGCGAGGATCTGGTAGTTGGGTGAGGTGGAGGTATGCGTCATGTAGGCCTCGTGGAACGGGGCCTCCACGCGCTGGCGGAAGTCCTGGTCGTAAACGTGGATCATCGAGCCCTGGCGCAGCGAGGTCAGGGTCTTGTGGGTGGAGTGGGTGGCGTAGGCGCGGATGCGCACCGCCTCGGGGTCGGGCATCAGCCGCCGTTCGAGCCAGGTGGCGTCGTCGTCGGGGTCGAGCTTGTCGAACTCCTCCTTCCACGCCGCGTACTCCTCGCGGTAGGCCTCGCTGCGATAGCGGTCGCGCAGCGTACGCGCAGCATGCATGGCCGTGCGCGGCCGATAGGTGGGGTTGAAGGTGGCGAAGGCAAACCACGCCTCGTCCCACAGGAACACCAGGTCGGGCTTGATCGCCAGGCACTCCTCCATCACCCGGCGCACGTTGTAGACCACGCCGTCGAAGGTACAGTTGGTCAGCAGCAGCATCTTGACCCGGTCGAGTTCGCCGGCACGCTTGTACTCGAGCAGGGTCTTCTTGATCTCGTGCAACGGCACCGCGCCGTACATCGAGTAGTCGTTGAGCGGGTAGGAGTCGAGATAGCTGACATAGGCACCGGCCAACACCATGCCGTAGTGGTGCGACTTGTGGCAGTCGCGGTCGATCAACACGATGTCGCGTGGCTTGACCAGCGCCTGAACCACGATCTTGTTGGCGGTCGAGGTGCCGTTGGTGACGAAGAAGCTCTGGCGCGCGCCGAAGGCCCGAGCCGCGTACTCCTGGGCCTTCTTGATCGGCCCGTAGGGCTGCAGCAGGGAGTCGAGCCCACCGGAAGTGGCCGAGGTCTCGGCAAGGAAGATGTTGATGCCGTAGAAGTCGATCATGTGCCCCGCCCAGTGCGAGCGGGTCACCGACTTGCCGCGCGAGATGGGCATGGCATGGAAGACCCCAGTGGGCTTGCGGCTGTACTCGCGCAGGGCATCGAAGAACGGCGTGCGATAGCGGCTGTCGATGGCACGCAGGATGGTGTGGTGCTGCTCGATATAGTCGGTTTCGCGATAGAAGATGCGGTTGAAGTAGCGGATGTCGCGGCTCGCCGTGGCCTCGACGTCGCCGCTCGTGACCAGGAACTGGTCGATCTCGGGGCGCAGCTCGTGGATCATCGTGCTCAGCAGGATGCTGCGCTCGGCCTCGGTCTGGTGTTCCAGCTCCTTCTCCGACAGCCCTTCGAGGTAGTTGCGCAGGGCGCTCAGGTTGTACTTCGACTTGTAGGGAAACTCGTAGCGAATCAGGCAGGCCTGGATGTTGGGGTTGACCAGCACCGCGATCAGCGCGTCCTCGAAGCTGCGTACCGTGACCACGTCGTAGACGAAGCGATCCTCGGGACGGCGCATGTTGCGGAACGCCTCGCGGACGACTTCCTCCTCCTGGGGCGAGAGGTTGTCGACGATCAGCAGCTCGAAGTAGGGCTGCGCCGAACTGTTGGAAGCGGGATGCCCGCGCCGGAGCTGGGCCAGGGCGTCGAGGGTCTCGAGATCCTCGGCGTCGGCATCGGTCTCGGAGAGGTCCACGTGACGACGCCGATAGGATTCGCTGATCAGCGCCCGCACCAGTCGCTTGACCACCTTCTCGAGCAGCATGTACTCCTCGCGGTCGAACAGCGTCCAGAGATGGCGGAAGTCCTCCTTTGAAGGGAAAGCGTGGTAGTCCTCGATGATCTCGAGCCGCGTCAGCTTGACGTCGATCGCCTTGATCAGGTTGCGCGCCCGGCTCTCGTCACCGAGCCGCACCAGTTGACCCAGGTCGCGCTTGAGTGCATTCCAGGTATCGGCACGCAGCTGGGATATCTTGTGGTAGAAACCCAGCGCCGTGTAGGGCGTTTCGGTTTGGCTGCTCTCTTGCATGGCGACACCCTTCCATCGTTGTTCATTATCTTTCTGCCGGTGACGGCACACGGCCGCCTGTGCCGGCTACCTGTGGCCGTAACGAACTTGCAGCTCTCTCTCCTGGAAGCGGTCGAAGGTCAAGTCGAGCGTCTCGCCCGGCCAGCGATAGCTCACCTGACCCGTTCCCGGCCAGTAGGCCGCGGTGTAGATGGTGCCGAGTCCGCGCCTGTAGTCGCGCCGAAACAGCGGTGGCGCGGCAAAGGCTTCGAGCAGGCGTTCCTCGGTGGTGGCCGGGTCATCCACCAGGATCGACAGCTGGCGCTCTCGGATCAGGGTCTCCGAGGCCAGTGCATGGGCATACCACTCGATCTTCTTCTGGTGATTGGTGGCCACCGGCACCCGGCGGATGCTGGCACGACGATCGGGTCCGATCATCGCTGTGACGTAGCGCCCGGCGGCATCGGTCAGGGTGATGTTGTAGGCCATGTGAGTGGGCACCCGCGCCAGCACCTCGGCCGCCTCGGGAACGCTGTCGCAGAACTCCAGCAGGTAGCGCAGGATGATGGGAGCGCCGAAGCCCTCGCCCACCGCCTTGCGCCCACCGAAGGCCAGCGAAACGGCAAGCCCGCGGTCGTTCATGCCGTCCAGCACTCCCCACAGGCAATCGGTCATGGCGATCACGCCGCGCCCGTTCCAGCGGGTATGCAGCACGGTGCCCTCGCACAGCTCCGGCGGGTAGTCGTAGTTGCGCGCCAGCACGCTGGAGCCGTGCCGAGCCAATACCGCCTGTGAGCAGCCGGTGATGTAGGGAGGCGGCTGGTAGAGGCTGAGGAAGCGCGCCGCCAGGTCGCCGCCGCCGGCCAGCTCGCAGAGCGCACGGTAGGTCTCCAGCAGTTCCGGCATGTGCTGGCGCAGGGCGTTGTAGCAGCTCAGGTAGGCCGGTCGCTCACGTTCGCCCTCGGCCAGGTACCAGGCCTCGTAGGCCGGCCAGTGGTAGTCGAAGAGCGACTGCCACTTGGGTCCCGGCATCTCCTCATGCAGGGTACGGAACACCAGCGATTTCTCCATTTCCACCTGCCGCGCCTCGTGATGCCCTTCGACCTCGACGTTCACAATATCTTGAAGTTGCCGCCGCCGATGGCGTGGGTCACGGCAACCTCCTCCACTGCCGGGTCCTGCAGCGGCTGGCCGGCGTATTCGCCACGAATGCCCTCGATCCAGGCACGAGCCCGTTCGGTAAGCTGGAAGTCATCGTCCATCAGGCGTCCGCGGGTGATCAGGATACCCAGGTCGGCACCTTCGTAGCGGAAGTCTCCCGCCCCGCTGATGCGCAGGAAGAAGGCTTCGTGCTCGTTCTCGGCGGCATGGGGATGGTAGCTGTAGTGGTCGTAGCCGACCTTGCCATCCTCGGCCATCCTCCAGACCCCGGTGCGCGGCGCCTGGGTCAGCAGGTCGACGCTCTCGTCGGTGTGCTTGATCACCAGTTGGCTCCAGCTGTCGACGCTGTCCGGATGCGACCAGCGCTCGTTGATCTCCTCGATGTCCAGCTCGAAGTCGACCTCGGAGAACTCCAGCAGGTGGAAGAGGAACAGCGGGATGTCGGAGTGGGCGAAGGCCGCCACGTTGGTCAGCGAACTGGCGCCGGTGACGCGCGGGTTGAGCTCGCCCAGGTAGACCTCTCCGTTGTCCATGTCGATCAGGAAGTCGAGCTCGAAGTAGCCGCGATAGCCCTCCTCGCGCAACGCCTCGCCGAACTTGAAGGTGTACTCGCGCGCCTTGTCGCGGACCTCCTGGCTGAAGGCGCCGGCGAACATCTCGTTGCCGCACCAGCCGCCCTTGTAGGGGGTCAGCGACTTGAAGCCCACCAGTTCGGTCATCAAGGGACCCACCACGGTACCGCAGCGGGTGGCACAGGCCTCGATCGCCGAGCCGCGGCAGTTGATGCGCTTCATGATCTTGACCTCGGGTTCGGCCTCGATCTCCTCGGCATGCTTGTAGTAGTCGTCCTCGCTGGCGATGAAGAAGGTGGTGTGGCCGGAATCACCGTAGGCGGTCTGCACCACCAGGTCGTCGCCCAGCTCACGACTCACCTCAAGCAGTTCCCGGTAGCTGCCGACCTTGGCCAGCACGTTGGGCACGCTGGGTACTCCGGCCTCGTTGCCGATACGCACCGTCTCGATCTTGTTGTCCATCCGGCTGCGCAGCGCCGCCGGAGGGAAGGCGACCCGCAATCCGAGCTGTTTGCAGATTTCCTCGGTGTGCTCGTCGAACATCAGGAACGCCGCCACACCGGCACTCTCCCCATCGGCGCGTGAACCGATGAAGTCGATCACCTCCTTGTGCTCCAGCAGGTAGTTGTTGATGTCCTCGATGCTCTCGAAATCGCGCGGGAACTTCTCCTTGGGTACGAAGACGTTGCGCTGCTGACCATCGAAACAGTCGATGTAGTTGATGTGGCGGAAGCCACCCACCCAATCGCCGATGCCCAGCAGATTGAAGTTGGTGGCTGAGATGAAGTAGACAGGCTCCTTGTTGTTGCGAAAGTGGCGACGCACATCGGCAATGTTCTTGATCTTGTTCATTGTGTTCGCTCCATCGATGGCAGACGGGGTGGGTGGCGGTCAGTACTCCTCGATATCGGTGCGCTGCGGCTTGGCCAGCGCCCCCAGGCTGGCAAGAAACGGCGTGGGCCCCTGCTCGAAGCGGTAGACGGAGAAATCCACCTGGCGATCGCGGAAGCTCTTGAGCGGTTGGCCCAGGCCGCGCAGGCCGGTCTCGCGCTCGCGCCTCACGCGGCTGAAATCCACCTCGATGGGCATGATCTCTTCGCCGGATCCGGCCTGGTGAATGACGTCACCCGAGGGCCCCACGACGATGGAGCGGCCATTGCCGATGGCGCCAGCACCATTGATATCGAAGAAGTAACACTGGTTGACCGCGGCGTTGGTACGGGCAATGGAGAGTTCGATGTCGCGGTCGATGGTATCGGTCATGGTGGGGTGGAGGATCACCTCGGCGCCCATGGCGGCGAGGGTCCGGGTGGTCTCGGGAAACCACATGTCGTAGCAGATCGACACGCCGAAACGGCCGACGTTGGGCACATCGAAGAGAACGAACTCGCTGCCGCTCTCCACACCCGCCTCGTAGGGCCGGAAGGGAAACATCTTGCGGTAGCGCGCCACTACCTGGCCGTGGGGGTCGATCACCGACAGGGTGTTGTAGATACCGTGCTCGGTTTGCTCGAACATCGAGCCGGGGATCAGCCAGATACGGTACTGCTCGGCCAGCTGGCAGAAGAATTGTTCCACGTGGCTCGGCAGCGGGTGGGCATGGTGTGGTGAGGCACCCAACGGCATCAGCTCGCTGAACAGGACCATCTGCACCTGTGGGAAGCGGCTCATCAGCACATCGACCCGGTGGCGCATGGCCTCGGTGTTGTCACCGTGATGCAGGGCCTGCATCTGTACCCCAGCGATGGTGAAGTAGGACATGGGCATCTCTCTGCGTCAGGCGATCTCGTTTCAGGGCGCAACCATCTCGTCCGGCACCGCTGCGTCATGCCGGAGGGATCGCCCGGCCGGGTGAGCTCCTGCTCACCCTTACCTTTTAGCTTATGCCATGGATACCGCCCGGGTATCAACGTTGAGTTCTCGTTGGTCGCCACGCGGGGCAGGCCTCCGGGAAGCTTCATACGGGAGCCGGGCGTGCCGATGGAAGCCGTAAGCCGAGGTGCTTGCGTCTTGGCCATGGCCACCACAGTCGTGATCGGCGCCAACGATCCGCGACGCGTTGAGTCCTGACCGTCTTCAATCCGCTCCGGCATGTGAGACATGTCTGCTTTTCATGTACGCAAAACACGTACGAATCTGTAAGACATTAGCTACAGGCGTGTAAGAAAAACCGACCTGAGAACATCAGGCTCGATCGAGGCGCATTTCCGTGACACGACCGCGAGGCCAAATTTCGTTACATACCGCTCTTCCCAGGCAACTATCGGCATTGAGCGGCTTCGCTCGGCACGGAGAACCGGCAAAAAAGCGGCATTCCCGCGCCAGCTTTACGATTTGACACCGAATCTAAAAGCACAATAAATAAGCCGCTCCCCGGTGACCGCCCATCGTCTTTAAAGGAAGGGAATGCATGAGTTCCTCGCAGTTCGACAAGCTGATTCAGGAATCCGAAGCGAAGGTCAAGGACGCGCAGGCCAGGACCGCTGCCGTTACCTCCCGCATGGAGTCGGCACGCAACAAGATCGAGGCGGGCGAGGATGCCAGCATCGACATCGAGAACGCGACCCTCGATGACGTTCAGGCTCATGCCGAGTTGATGAACGCCAACATCGCCGAGCTCATCATGGGCCTCGATGACACCACGGCCGCCTTCTCGAAAGATTTCGACGAGATGCGCGGCAAGACCGGCTGGGAGAGTTTCGTCAGCATTTTCAGCAAGGGAAAATCGGAGTCGCTGCGTCAGGAGCGCATTCGCTCCGCCAATATCGATGACAAGCTGCAGGACCTGATCTCGAAGTCCGACGTGATCGTCAAACTGTTGCAGGAGCAGCTCGAAGCGCTTCAGGAACAGCGCGAGAAAGTGCAGCAGAACCTGGCGGCGACCCTGGATGACAGGGAGTCGACGGTACATGAACTGGAAGCCGTACGCGCCGACATCATGGCGCTGGACCCTCGGATCGTCGAGCTCGAGAACCGGATTGCGGTCGAGCAGGACGCCGCCGGCAGAGCCAAGCTGGAAACCGAGCTCGCCGAGGTCAACGAGAAGTACAACGCCATGGTCCAGGAGGAGCAGGTCAAGATCGCCAAGTCCCAGACCCTGGAACGCTATGTCGAGAAGGGCAAGACCTGGGTCGACAGCCTGCAGAATCAGGCGGCGACCCAGATGGTCCTGATCAACAAGCTGCAGACCGACACACAGCAGCGCGTAGTGCTCTACGACGCACTGACCAAGTCGCTGAAGACGGCCCAGCAGCAGGAAGTCGCCCACCGCATCAACGAAATCGGCGTCGAAACCGACAAGGAGGCGCAGACTGCCATGGCGGCGATCGGCACCGCGACGAACCAACGCATGTCCGACATGCTCGAGGCCCATGAAGGCCACATGGTGTTCGCCCGCGACGTACTCGAGAAGAAGGCCAAGGCGGACGAGCGTTTTGCCCGGCGCTTCGCCGCCATCGTCGAGAAGCACGACAAGAACCTGTACGGCAACTGATCAACACCTACGTTTCACACCGAGCCCCCGCAGACGACAGTACCTCCAACCACTGGTGAAGCCCCTCACCGGTGGTTGTGCTTCATGGACGTCCGGGTCGTCAGAGCAGCCCGCTGCAACCGGAGAGAGACATCGATGACGGATCCCAGTCTGGAGCATGGCGACCTGACAGATCCCTTTTCCTCGCGGCGCTACTTCCGCAAGTTCAAGCATATCCTCCAGCACCTGAGACGGACCGCCGCCACCATGCATTCGGAGGGGCAGCTCGGCAAGGTCGAGGTGAAGGTACTGACTCGCTACCTGACACAGCTCAACTACAGCTTCCAGGCGCTGAGCATGAAGTACCTGCTGGCCGGGCAGGAGGGCAATGCACGCCTGTCCAGCAGCCTGACGGTGGACAGGAGCGACAGCGGTTTTCCGCTGGCGCTGGAGCTGCTGCATATGGCGAACGATGCCCAGCAAGCCCAGAAGCACCTGTCCCACCTGCCCTCCGCCAGCCAGCTCAAGGAGCAGATGGTTCGCGCCATTCTCAGCGAGCGCAAGACACCGACCCGGCTGCAGCATGTCCTGTCTCAGCGGCTCTATTACGAAGAACTGATCAAGGGCGAATTGTTCTGGGCGCAGAACCACCCCGAGTGCGAATGGCTCGGCAATACCGACACGGGCCGGCGCCGGTTCATGCTCCACTGGGCCGCCTACGACAGCCAGATCAACCTGCCGGTGATCTACCTGGCCGAAGTCGAGGACAACGACAAGACCGCCCTGCCCCAGGATCTCATCCGCTGGCTGGACGTGCAGGAGCACCTGATGGCCCAGTCCCTGGCCGGCCTCAAGCTGCTGACCATTGCCCGCGGCTTCGACGAGGACTTTCATCACCTGCACCCCAAGCGCCTGCTGCGCTTCCACATCGGGCCCATGTACTCCTCGGCCTATACCGAGCAGTCCGGTCCATTGCGCCGCGTGCTGGAAGAAGCCGGCGGCGGCGAGGGGCAGGATTGGGTGCTGGCCTGGACCATGGAGGCACTGGAGAGCGAAGACGTCCGCGCCGAGCGAGTCGGCTGGTTCAACAAGGTGGAGCGCGAGGTCTTCGCCCTCGACCCCTTCGGCGGGCGCGGCGCCGACACCGGCGCCACCCGCACCGAACGAGCGATCATCCTGCCGCAGCGCCCCTTTCAGGCGCTGGCCGAACTCGCACCGCCCGGCTTCTCCGACGTGCGCAAGTTCGTGGTCAGCCCCAGTGGGCAGGTATTGAGCTATTGAGGCTTGCGTGAAGACGGAGCAGGCCGGTTTACGTCATGGGGGCAGGATCGCCCCGAAGTGAGGATGCCATGAGCTTTACCAGCGATCAGATGGAGCTTCGAGAAGAGGAGATCCGCAAGCACTACAGCGCCGCCACGGCCATGCTGGAAGGGATCGACCATACGCCGCGTCTCGCCAAGCCACAGGCCGAGGCAGCGGAGCCGGAACGCTCACCGGGAATCGCCCGTACACGCCGCTTCCGCTCCACCACGCCGGGGCTGGTGACTCGCTCCACGGCCCGCCCCGAGGGCGTTCACCTGCGTGCCCGGATCGAGGCGGCGGTCGATGACGACCCGCTGATGTCTCCTCAGCAAGCCACCGCGCTGCATCAGTTGCGCCGGGCGCTGGCCATCGGCCTGGCCGTCGGCGAAAGCTACTCCACCTCCTCGGGCCTGGCCGAGCTGAAGCGCGCCAACCTGGCCGGCACCCTGGATGCCGCCCGCAAGGCCGAATTCACGCAGCTGCTGGCTGCCGAGGCCTTGGCCGTGCTGCATGTCTTCGCCAACGCTACCGCCTTTCTGCTGGCACCCCATGCCAGCGAAGTCCAGGTCGAGATCGGCGAGGTCGAGGAGGTGCTGACCGACAACGCCCAGCTTGCGCTGCATGGGTTGCTGTGGGAGCTGGACCAGAAGCTGGCCGCCTATGCCGATGACGATGCCAGGCTGGTGGCCACCCTTTCCGCCTTTGCCGAGCAGACCATGGAGAAGGTCGCCCTGCGAGCCCAGAACGCGCCGCGGCTGGCACCCTTCACCGATGCCGTGTGGCGCGTCGAGGCCGACGACCTGACCCTGCGCGGTTTCGAGCCGGCGACCAAGGCGAGGTCCACCTCTCTCGTCATGGCGTTCAAGAAACCCCACGAGGTGGTCGGCAACCACATCGCCAAGTACCAGTCCCTGCGCCTGGCCAAGATGCTGATGGCCTATGACTTCGACCGGCGCCTGAACCCCTTCGCTGAAATGGGCGGGTTCATCTTCACCTTCATGGGCGACGGCAAGCCGGGAACGGGCAAGACCACCCTGATCCAGATGATGGCGGGGCTGCTGCACGACTATTGCCAGGTGGCAGGCTACCCCTTTCGCTACCAGAACTTCGGCATCGACAACATCGACAGCTACCAGGGCAAGTCGGGTCAGAACGCCAGGGCCTTCATCGACACCGTGATGGACCCCGGCGTGATCGGCTTCGGCACCGTGGACGACATCGACCAGATCGCAGGCAAGCGCGGCGACCGCCAATCGTCTGCCGGCCAGCAGGAGGTCACCGCCGTGCTCATGGACGCCTTCGCCGGCGCCAATACCCTGGTTCGCGGCAACTGTACCTTCGGCATGTTCTCCAACTACCCCGAAAACGTCGACGATGCACTGCGACAGCGCTCCGGCGCCCGCTTCCTGGTCGACGGGCCCCAGACGCGGGAGGACTATATCGACGTCCTGCATCTTCTGCTGGGCAGCAATCACCAGATTGCCCTGGGCGAGCACGATCTGTATGCCGCCCAGGAAATCAGGAAAGCCGTGGCGCGCTCCTTCGAATCCCACAATCGCCCCCAGGAGGACGCCCTGCTGGCGGTGTTCGACCGCGTGCATTCCCGAATCGGCGAGCTCGACACCATTGCCAAGCTCGGCACCTACCTGAAGGCGATCCAGGAAACCGATGAGCGCTTCACCGGTCGCGCGATCAAGAACATCACCGATGCGGTGAAAGTACGCTCGATGGATTTCGAACTGCCGGACGAGTGGATGGAGAACCCCGAACTGTTCCTGTTCAAGGATTACGACACCAAAGCCTCGATGATCGCCGAACTGAGAGTTCCCATCACCACGGAGATGGTGCTCCAGGAGATCAACCGCTATGCCGACAGCGAGTTCCGCTATGCCGGCAAGTCGGACGAGGCGGCGATCGACGCCATGGTGCGCGACCTCGGACGCCAGGAGGAGGCCAAGCGCCGCTACCTGGAGGAGCACACGGCATGAAACGCCTGATCGAGAAGGGCTTGATGTTCGGTAATCTCTTTGCCGTCGACTCGCCGGCCCTGGTCGAGCGTTACAACCGCGCCCTGCATCACCTGACGGGCATGTCCACCGAGCTGGCCGAGTTCCATATCGACATTTCCGGATACTCCCCGGAGATCGGCGATGAGCTCGACGATCATTACTACCTGAATCACGGCGGCGTGAACCGACAGTTCATCCTGCTCTCGACCGAGCAGAAACGCTGCCCTCTGCTCAATGCGGAGTTCTCTACCAGCCGCGACATTCTGCGCCGCTTCATCGATGCCAACGAGCAACAGCTCTTCGCCCTCACGGCCACGGACGCCGTGGCCGGTGAACTGGAGAACTCGGTGCTCACGGCCTCGTCCCCGGAACACCTGTTCGACATCCGGCGTATCGTCGTCGAAGCCGATACGACCATCGGCACCATTGCCCACGCGGATCATCTGGAGACGCTGATCGAGCGCTTCCTCGGCGAGGAAGACGCCTGGTTCGACGATGCCCTGATCGGCGAGATGGTGGAAACGGCCAAGCTCACCGGCGACATCACGCGCAACCCGGTGCGCCTGCAGCATGCGGTGTTCGAGCAGAAGAATTTCTGGACGGCGCATTTCGGCGGCATCTACCTGTTCCAGAACGTACAGCATCCGGCCCTGATCGCCAGCACCAGCAAGCCGGAGGCAAGACTGCCCATCAGCGCCACCCTCAGCCTCGGCGACCGCAAGCAAGTCGCGAAATTTCTCAGGGACAACCGGCTCGCCGAACCCATCGTCAAGCGCCACGGGGCCGAGGAAGTGGCGATCCTGCGCCAGAAGATGGACTTCATCATCGCCGGCGCCCTGGCCAACGAGGGGCTGGAGCTTGCCAACCTGTCGCGCGCCGATATGCGCCGCCTTGCCGCCCGACATGCCGACACCCTGCCCAAGGAGTACGAAGGCCTCGCCGCCATGGTTCGCTGGGCCGAGACGAGAGGCGCAAGGCCCAGCATCGGCCTGGAGCACCCGAGCTATTTTTACCTACTGCGCGCGACGGATACTCCCGACAGGGACCTGGTCAACATGCTTCTGGCCGAGCTGACCGTGTTGGACGTTCGCCAGCTGTTCATCTGCCACAAGGAGGCGTTCTACCGCCACTACCGCACCTGGCCTCACGCCAAGAAAGCCTACGTGGCGGACTTGCTGGCGCGGGAATACGCCGTGGACAAGGCCGGCGCTCGTGCGTACCTGTTCGGCAACGAGCCCGACATGAGCGGCGACGTCCCTGGAGCCGGGCGCGATATGGGACTCGAGGCTCCTGACATTGCCTTGGACCAGGACACACTGCTCGCATGATACGCAGGCCTGGTCGATGCCACGAGCGAGCCACGCGAGGAGAGCGGTAGATGCTGGCTTTCCTGCGGCTCGCCCTGACCTTCGTCGTCATCCTGGCGCTGCTCTACAACGCCCTCTCGCTGTACCTGCGCCTGCGCTACCGCGCCGAACTCGGGCGGCACCTGGACACACAGCAGGCAGACGGCGACCGGACCGCGCTGTTCCGGGAAGGCATGAAGCGCTATGACCGTTCCTGGCAGCGCAAGCTGGTCCGCCTGGTCTATGTCCTTCCTCCGAGCGTCATCCTGCTCATCATCTATGTCATCAACTTCATGTGAGGATCGGTAAATGATCTACGTGAAATGGCTGTTCTGGATCATGCTCTGGGCCTTCCTTGGCGCCTTCCTGCATTACAGCCTGCCCCAGTACGATGTCGTCCGCATCGTCAACACCTACGAGAAGCGTCAGGACCTCGACGACTGGACACGCATGTTCTGGGCGGATCCGGACGAGCAATCCCGGAGATTGGTCAACCGCGATGTGCAGTTCATCCAGGCGGTACGACCCAATGGCCGCACCATCGTCTACCGCAATGAGGACACTGGCTGGGGCTGGCCGCCCTACTTCAAGTTCGACACCGCGAACCTCTACACCGAGGCCAGCGATCTCGTCTCCACCAAGGCCGACCCGAAGTGGGTGGCAATCATGCACTTCGGCTGGCGCAACATGTTCTTCTCGATCTTCCCCAACGCCATCTCCATCACACCGGTGGAGGGCCCCGAGGACAAACCCTTCAACTGGTTCACCACGCTCTTCCTGGCCACTCTGGCGATGAGCGTGGGGTACGTCTACTGGCGCTGGCGTCGGTTCCGGCGCAACCGGCTCGACCCCGTGCTGGAAGGCGTAGAGGATGGCCTGAATGCCGCCGGCAGCGCCATCTCTGCAAGGCGGACTCGCCTCCAGGCCTGGCTGGATACCTGGAAGACGAAAAAATAGGCTATCGAAGTTGAATGGGCCTAGCGTCAGTAGGCCCGAATGTCGCCCTGCCCCAGGCCTGGGGCAGGGCGCTTGACCGTCTTGGTCACGATATAGGTGAAGTAACGCTCGATACCGACATCGGAGGTCAGCCACTCGTCGATCAAACGCTGGTAGGCATCCACGGAGTCGGCCTCGACTTTCATCAGGTAGTCCACTCCGCCCCCCACGGCCACACACTCGGTGACCTCCGGGTTCTCGTGTATCAGCGCCTCGAAGCGGGCGAAGCTTTCGGCGTTGTGCTGCTTGAGTTCGATCTGCACCCACACCGGGGTGCGCTTGACCAGCGCATGGGGATTGATACGGGCACTGTAGCCCTCGATGATGCCGGCTTTCTCCAGCCGCCGGACCCGCTCCCAGCACGGGCTGACCGAGAGATTGATCGCCTCGGCCAGCTTCGACTTGGTGATGCGCCCGTCGCGGGACAGGATCTCGAGTATCTTCAGGTCATAGCGATCAAGCTTCATCGTTCTCTCTTTCTTCAGTCGGGCGCAGCCGGAAGATCGCCGTCAGCCCAGCGAATCCACCACCTCGGCGATTACCGCGATGGTGTCTCCCATGTTGACCAGTGCCGGGAAGCGCCGCGCCGCCAGGATACCGTCGCGGCCCGCGCGATACTCCACCGGTGCACTGCCGCTGCGGGTCAAGTCGTAGATCCGGGCAATGACCTGCCCCTTCTCGACCTTGTCGCCCAGCCCCAGCGTCAGCTCGAGCAGCCCGGTGTGCTCGCTCTGCACGTAGCAGCTGGCATCGGGCATGTCGAGATAGACCTGCGGCTCGTCGGGCATCACCACCTCGCCCTCGACCAGGCCGAAATGGATCAGGAAGTTGCGCACGCCACGCTCGGTAATGGCCAGGCTCTCGGGGGTCGAGGTGCCGCCACCGCCAAGCTCGGTGGCAACGAAGACCTTGCCCTGGCTTTCCACGGCGGTATCGAACAACGCCGCGGCATCGAGTTCGAACATCATCATGGCGTAGGGCGCACCGAACGCCTTGGCGCCCTCCAGCGCCTGGCGCTGCTGCTCGGGGTTGTCGAGCACGTGGGAGGCGCCGAAGGGGATGATGTCCAGGGTGCGCCCGCCGGAGTGCAGGTCGAGCACCACGTCGCACATCGGCACCATTACCCGGGTGAAGTAGTCGGCGATCTTCTCGGTCACCGTGCCGTCGGGGTCGCCGGGGAAACTGCGGTTGAGGTTGCCGCCATCCATCGGCGAGGTACGCTTGCCGGCCATGGCGGCCGGCATGTTCATCATCGGCACGATGATCACCCGCCCGCGCACGTCCTCGGCGCGCAGCTCGCTGGCGAGCTTGAGCAGTGCGGTGATGCCTTCGTACTCGTCGCCATGGTTGCCGCCGGCCAGCAGCGCCGTGGGTCCCTCGCCGTTCCTGACCACGGTGACCGGAATCATTACCGCCCCCCAGGCCGATTCGTCGGTGGAGATCGGCAGCTTGAGGAAGCCGTGCTGGACGCCGTCGGCATCGAAGTCCACGGTGGCGCTGATCGGGCTGGGTCGCTTGCTCATCTTGGTTCTCTCTTCATTTCACGAACAGCTGGCGCGGGAAACTGGCCAGCGATTCGCAGCCGGTGTCGGTGATCAGAATGCTCTCGGTAATCTCGAGCCCCCATTCGTCCTGCCACATGCCCGGCATGAAGTGGAAGGTCATGCCGGGTTCGAGAATGGTCTCATCGGAAGGACGCAGGCTCATGGTGCGCTCGCCCCAGTCCGGCGGATAGCTGATGCCGATGGGGTAGCCGCAGCGGGCACCGCCGCGGTCGAAGCCGTATTTGTCCATCGCCGCGCCCAGCGCCATGGCAATATCGGCGGTACGGTTGCCGGGCTTGGCCATCGCCAACCCGTTCTCGATGCCCTCGAGCAATGCCGATTCGGCGCGCACGAAATCCTGCGGCGGCCGGCCCAGGAACACGGTGCGCGACATGGGCGCATGGTAGCGCTTGTAGACCCCAGCGATCTCGAAGAAGGTGCCTTCCCCCTCGCGAAACGGGGTGTCGTCCCAGGTCAGGTGCGGTGCGGCGGCATCCTTGCCGGTGGGCAGCATCGGCACGATGGCCGGATAGTCGCCACCATGGACCTTGCCGTGTTCGTCGACCCAGCCCTCGATGCCCACGCGGTAGATCTCGGAGACCAGCTTGCTCTTGGGCAGCCCTGGCTCGATCACTTCGAGGATGCGCGAGTGCATGCCCTCGACGATCTTGCCGGCGATGCGCATGTAGGCGATCTCCTGGGGGGACTTGATCGCCCGGCACCAGTTGACCAGCGAGTTGGCATCCATGAAACGCGCATGGGGCAGCTCGCGCAGCAGGCTCTGGTAGGCCTTGGCCGAGAAGTAGTAGTTGTCCATCTCCAGCCCCACCACCCCCTCGTGCCAACCGCGGTCGGGCATGATCGACTGGGCCAGGTAGTCCATGGGGTGCATGTCCGGGTTCTGGACATAGTAGTCAGGGTAGTAAGTGATGTTGTCGGGGTCGATCCAGCAGGTGCGCAGCGCCCCGTTGGCGTCCATGCGGCGCCCATACCACACGGGCTCCCCTTCAAGCCCCACCAGCACGCACTGGTGGACGTAAAAGGACCAGCCGTCGTAGCCGGTCAGCCAGGCCATGTTGGAGGGATCGCTGATCACCAGCACGTCGATCCCGCGGCTGGCCATTTCGGCGCGCACCTTCCAGAGCCGGCTTGCATATTCTTCACGAGTGAAGGGCAGGGATACCTGAGTCATTGGGCCACTCGCCAATTGCATCACCAAGAGCCAGCCACCTACACAGCGAGAGGGCCGGGCCAAAGGGTAGTCGGCCATTCATCGGTCGTGAAAGGGGACCGCGGCCAGAATTGTCATGATTCATGCAAGCCAAAAGCATGACAATACCAAGCCAATGCCGCTAAGCTGATAGTAGCACTCACCCTTGGCAGGCGGTCAAAGGCTTTATTGAATCATGACAATTGATCTAACCCCGTACCTGACGGATACGGGCCCCAAGTACCTGGCCATTGCCCGTGCCCTCTCGGAAGCGGTGCGTCAAGGCGAGCTTTCGCCCGGTACCCGGCTACCGCCTCACCGTCAGCTCGCCGAGAATCTCGGGGTGAGCGTGCAGACCGTGTCACGGGCTTACGCCCAGGCCGAGAAGATGGGGCTGGTGCAGGCCCGGGTCGGCAGCGGCACCTGGATCAATGCCCTGGACGATGCCCGCGAATCGGCCTACCTGCGCGCTCACGAGGCCCGTCAGGAAAGCCCGCTCATCGATCTGTCGATCGCCCATCCGGTGTGCCCACCGGGTCATCACCTGCGCTTCCGGCAGGCCTTGGCGGAGCTGGCCGAACACGCCAGCCCCGAGGTGATCACCGCCTGCCGGCCGATTGCCGGTCTCGCCCATCAGCGCGAACGCGCCAGCGTCTGGCTCCAGTCGCGCCTGCACGTGCCCGGCGAGATGGATGACCGGATCCTCTGCAACGGTGCCGCCCATGGCCTGATGCTGGCGATCTCGAGCGTGGTCCAGCATGGCGACCTGGTACTGACCGAGGCGCTGACCGACCACGGCCTGATCGCCCTGTCGCGCACGCTGGGCTTCCAGCTACGTGGCATCGCCATCGACCACGAAGGCATCGTGCCCGAAGCTCTGGAGCTAGCCTGTCAGCGCTTCAAGCCGCGCGCGCTCTACCTCACGCCGACCCAGCTCAATCCCACCGGGGCGACGATGAGCGAGGCTCGCCGCGACGCGGTGGCCGAGGTGCTGGCGCGCCATCGGGTATGGTTGATCGAGGACGACGTGCATGCCCTGCTGGAAGCGCCCGGCTTCACGCCGGTGACGGCGCGTATCCCACAGTTGAGTTTCCACGTCACCAGCCTGACCAAGGTGACCGTACCGGGCCTGCGCGCCGGCTACCTCACCGTGCCACGCGGGCAGTTGCACCATGTGCTGCCGCGCATGCGCGCCACGACATGGATGGCCACCTCGCTGGTGTTCGAGATCGCCGACCATTGGCTGGCCGACGGTACCGTCGAGGCCATGGCCGCCGAGCAGCGCACCCTGCTCGGCGAACGCCAGCAGCTTACCCATCGGCTGCTGGGGCATCATGCCCTGGAGTCGCGCCCCACCAGCCTGCACGTGTGGATATCTCTGCCCGACGCCTGGCGCGCCGAGGAGCTGCAGCAGCAGGCCGAACAGGAGGGCTTGGCGATCACCACCGCAGTACCGTTCATGGTGGAACAGACACCGCCGCCGCGGCGCATCCGCGTGAGCCTTGGCGCCGAGCAGGACATTGCCCGTCTCGAGGAGGGGCTCAAGCGCCTGGGAGTACTGCTCGACGAGGCACCGCCGCCAATGATGCAGATCGTCTACTGAGACCGTCTACCGAGAGAAAGGAACCGTTATGCGCATACTCCTGCATATCGACGACATCGAGGCCTGGCGCGACGCGCTGGCCGAACGCCTGCCCGATGCCGAGATAGTCACCGCCGACGACCCCGCCGAGCGTCGCCGCGATGCCGACTACCTGGCGGTGTGGAAACCATCGGAAGCATTGCTGCGCGAGCAGACCCGCGCCCGCGGCATCGTCAACCTGGGAGCCGGCGTCGACGCCCTTCTGAGCAACCCCGCTCGCCCAGAGGGCGTGCCCATCGTCAAGCTGCGCGATGCCGGCATGAGCGAGCTGATCGGCGACTACGTACGCTACGGGGTACTGCACTTCCAGCGCGACTTCGACCGCTATCGGCGCCAACAGGCCCGCCACGAGTGGCGCGAGCATACCCTCGTGGACAAGCGCGATTGGCCGGTGGGCGTATTGGGCCTCGGCGCCATCGGAAGCAAGGTAGCCGCCATGGTCGCCGCCGATGGCTTTCCCGTGCACGGCTGGAGCCGCTCACCGAAGTCGCTCGACGGTATTACCTGTCACCACGGCGACGCCGGCCTTGCCGAGCTGCTCGGCCGGGTGCGCACCCTGGTGCTGCTGCTGCCGGGCACGGACTCGACCCGCCACATAATCAACGCCGGGACGCTGGCCAAGCTGCCCGAGGGGGCCAGCCTGATCAATCCCGGCCGTGGCAGCCTGATCGATGAGGCGGCGCTGCTAGAGGCGCTGGGCGAAGGAGAAAGCGAAGGCAGATTGCGGGGTGCGCTGCTCGACGCCTTTCCCGATGAGCCGCTGCCCGAAGAGAGCCCGCTGTGGGCGCACCCGCGCATCTGGGTGACCCCGCACATGGCCGGCCCCACGCCGCTGGGAGAGGCCGTCGACCAGGTAGCCGAGGCGATCCGCGCCTTCGAGGCCGGCGACGAGCTCGACACCGTCGATCCCGAAGCGGGTTACTGAGCGGCTCGGTTCAACAGCGCAACACAAGCGGCGGGCCAGAGCCCGCCGCGTTGCCATCTCGTCATCGCCTCATGCCGGCTGCGGTAGCCGCCGGACTTCCCGCCCACCGAACTCGGGCACACTCGCGAGTTCGATCAGGTCATGCTGCCCGAGGCTGTCACTCACACGGAAGCGCGCAATCAACCTGGCCATCTCGCCAGCCTGGTCATCCAGCGAGCGGCTGGCGGTGGCCACCTGCTCCACCAGCGCCGCGTTCTGCTGCGTGGTGGCTTCCAGCTGAGCCACGGCCTGGTTGATCTGCTCGATTCCCGTCGACTGCTCACCGCTGGCCGAGGAGATTTCCGCGACCAGGTCGGCGACCCGCCGCACGTCTTGGGAAATCGTTGTCAGCGCCTCGAAGGTCTGACCCACCAGCCCGTTGCCCACTTCCACGCGCCGGGAGGTGTCGCCGATCAGATGGCGAATGCGCTCTGCCTCCTCGGCGCTACGGCTGGCCAGCTTGCGTACTTCACCGGCCACCACGGCGAAGCCGCGACCGTGTTCGCCGGCTCTCGCCGCCTCCACCGAGGCGTTGAGCGCCAGCAGGTTGGTCTGGAAGGCGATGCCGTCGATGGCCTCAACGATATCCGTGACCTGGCGGTTGGCCTCGAAGATCTGTTGCATGGCCTGGCGCGCCTCCTCGGCGACCCGACTGGCTTGCTCCGCCTGCGCCACGGCCTGCTCGCTCATGGCGCTGGCCTGGTGCGCGTTGTCCGCCGATTGACGCACGGTGGAGGTCATCTGTTCCATGCTGGTGGCGGTTTCCACCAGCGAGGCGGACTGCTCCTCGGTGCGGCTCGCCAGGTCCTCGTTGCCTTGGGCGATCTCGCCACTGGCCGAACCGACGCCGCGTGCACCCTGCTGGATCGATGCCACCAGCGCCTCCATGCTGGCGGTGGAAGCGTTGAAGGCGCGGTAGAGCTGAGAGAGTTCATCGCTGCCGGGCTCGGCCAGGCGCTGGGTCAGATCGCCTCCGCGCACCTCGATCTGGGCGAGCGCGAGACGCAATGGCCTCACCATACTGCGCACCAGCGCGATGGAGAGCAGCACGGCAACGAGAATGGCCAAAGCCGCCAGCCCGGCAAAGGTCACCAGTCCCAGGCGCGCCTCAGCCGCCAGCGCAGCGGCACGCTCCTGCACGTCACCGGCCATGGCGAGCTCGACCTCGCGCAAACGCTCGAGTTTGCCGGTCTGGGCTTCGAACCAGCGCTCGGGTTGAATGCCATAGCCTCCATCGATTCCCTGGCGCATGGCAATCTGGCGCATCATGTAAAGGCGGCCGTTCTCCTCGTGCTCCGTGGTGGCGGCACGGTAGCGCACTGTGATGTCCGAATTCGCCAGAACGGTGAAATTCTCCTCGAAGGCCTCCTCCTGACCCAGCAGACGCAGGAAGCGATAATAGACCTCCGGTGACATGCGGTTGGCGGCGAAGGCGCTGGCGAGCAGCGCCCGTTCGATGCCGGCGCTCTCCTTGATCTCGAGCAGGGCGTAGTAGGCGCCCAGGCTGCGAGTCAGCTCCCCGGCGTTACCGAGGGCACTCAGCCTGCCGGCCACCTCGGCCAGGCGCGAATTGATCTCGGTGTAGTAGTCGAGCGCATCCAGGCCGTCCATCTCCAGCGCATCGACCTTGCGACGCGTACCGGAGATATCGGCCAGCATTGCCACGATCTCCTGCTGACGCTGCTCGATGTCGAGGTCCCCGCTGGCAGCGAGCCCCTCCCGGACAGTGCGGTATTCGGTCAATTGTTCGTCGACCCGCTCGCGCTGCGCCCCGAGGCGATTGCCGAAACTCTCGCCACGGCTGCCGATAAAGCCGACAGAGAGGCCGCGTTCAACCTGCAGTTCGTGCATCAGACCGCCCAGCTGTGCCGACAGCCCGGTGAAACGGTCGACTTGCTGCATGTCGCTGGCCAGCCGCTGGCGGTCCATGACGCCGCTACCGGCTAGCCAGACGATGATGCAAAGGGGGAATGCCAGCGCCAGCATGAACTTGCGTGACACCGGAATACGGTGAAGAAAATTTTTCATGTTCAATGATCCTGCCGAGCTCAGTGATATCGGAGTGTCGGGACATGGCTGGCGTGGCTGAGCCGTTGTTGTTGTGATATCCGTCGGCCTAGTGGCGAATGCGTTATATCAGCAATCACGCGAATAGTTTCGGCCGCAAGCCGCCAGGCTTGAGCCCTCCCCTGCGGCTTTGAGCCTATCCTTGATCGACGTCACGCTTTCGCCCCCTACGCGCCCTCGACCCGCGATAGCGGTTGCCGTGGCTGGGGCAATCTGCTGCTGCAGCCCGCCGCAACCGAGGAACAACCGTGCAGCGTGGAACCCATGCGGCTGTCCGGGTTCACAGCTACTGTCGTCTTTCAGCCAAGCGGTGCCTCGACATGAACCATCCCCTACGAAGGCTTGCCCGTCTGCCGCTACTCGCCATGCTGCTGGCCTGGGTTCACGGTGCGGCCGCGGCCGCCGTGCCGGAGCCCGAAATCCTCATGCAGCCTTTCAGCGCCAGCTATCGCCTGGAGGTGAAAGGCTGGCCCAACGCCACCATCCAGCATCGGCTGACCCGTGAGAGCGGCCACTGGCAGAGCCGCATGCAGGCCGCCATCGCCGTGGCCCGCGGCAACGAACGCAGCCGTTTCATCGTCACGCCGCAGGGCGTACGCTCGGTGAACTATTCGAGTGCTTATTCGCTGCTGGGCGTGGGTGGCAATTACCGGCTGGCCGGCAACGAGCTGGCCAGCCTGCCCGACCGTCAGGCAGCCCTGGTCGAACTCTCGCGACGTGCTCTGAATGGCAGCTGCGAGAACGACGCCTGCCGTCTGGTCTATCAGGATCATCGCGGCCGCGAAGAGATCCTCGACTATCGGCTGCTGGGAGTGGAGACGCTTAGCCTACCCGCCGGCGAGTTCGAGGCTGTCAGGGTCGAAGTGAACGACCCGGAAACGCCTGAGAAGACGATGCTGTTCCATTTTCATCCCCGATACCCCGGCTTGCTGCTGGCGGTGGACTACCGCCGCGACGGCGAGCGCAGGAGTCGTCTCACACTCACCTCGCTGACAACCGAGGCGCCTTGAACTCTTCCAGAGACACCTCCCGGGCGCAGCGAGTGAAAGCCTGATAAAGTTGGCGGCTTTCGCCGCCATGGGCGGCCTCGGTGAAGGGAATCACAATGCTGTCGGGGCTTTTGATCGTGCTGCTGCCGCTGGTGCTCGGCTATCTGGTACCGGTTCGCCATGCGGGCCTCATGGCCGGCATCAACCGCGGCGTCAACGCCTCGGTCTATGCCATCCTGCTGCTGATGGGTATTGGCCTGGCGGGTCTCGACGAACTCGGCCACGAGCTGGCGCGCATGGGCGCTCAGGCCTTCACACTGTTCGCGGTGGTCACCGCCGCCAACCTGCTAGCACTCTGGTGGCTGTCGCGCCGGCTGGGCCTGAACATGGGTCCCTCGCCGGTGGTGGCGAATGCCCCCACGACCAAGCTGGCCGCGCTGCTCGGCTCGCTGTCGCTGGTGGCTGTGGTGGTAGGCGGCGTCCTGCTCGGTCTGGCACTTGCCTGGTTGGGCGGCGACGTCATCTTTCAGCATGCCGAACGCCTTGCCGAGTGGGTACTCTACGTGCTCCTGGCGCTGATCGGCTGCCAGCTGCGCAACTCGGGCATGCCGCTGAAGCAGATCCTGCTCAACCGCCACGGCCTGGCCATCGCTACGGCCCTGGCGCTCAGCTCGCTGGCCGGCGGACTGCTCGCCGCTCCCCTGCTCGCCCTGCGCTGGAACGAGGGCCTGGCACTGGCATCCGGCTTCGGCTGGTATTCGCTCTCGGCGATCCTGGTCGGCGACCGCCTCGGCCCATTGCTCGGCGGCGTGGCCTTCTTCAACGACCTCACCCGCGAGCTGCTGGCCTTCATCCTGATTCCGCTGACCATTCGCCGCCATGCCCCGCTGGCCATCGGCTATGGCGGCGCCACCTCGATGGACTTCACCCTGCCGGTGATCCAGCAGCACGGCGGAGTGGCCTGCGTGCCCATCGCCGTGGTCAGCGGCTTCATCCTCTCGCTACTGTCACCGCCGCTGATCCTGTTCTTCCTGTCGCTGTAAGACACAGCCAGAGCCTCGGCGATGCTCATGAGACAGCTGCGACGCCTCCTCTTAGCCGAAAGTCTAGGTTGAACTCGTATCAAAGAAACGGCTAACTGAGCGCCGTATGTTCTTAATCGTTTAAGTTCATACTGACGTCATCTCACACTCGGTCTCGATAACAACAAGTCGACAAGGATTTCCTAATGTTAAAGAAGTCGTTGATCCCTACTCTCGTCGTCGCAGCCACCAGCATCGGCCACGCCCAGGCCGCCGACCTGACCATCTCCTGCGGCGCGGTTGGCGCCGAGCTTCAGCTCTGTCAGCAAGGCGTTCAGGCATGGGAGGAGAAGACCGGCCACAGCGTCGACGTGGTCTCGACTCCCAACTCCTCCACCGAGCGCCTGTCGCTCTACCAGCAGATCCTCTCCGCCAACTCCACCGATATCGACGTCATGCAGATCGACGTGGTATGGCCCGGTTTGCTTGCCAACCATCTGCTCGACTTGCGTGAGGTATTGGGCGACGACGTCGGCGAAGGCCACTTCTCGGCCATCGTCGAGAACAACACCATCGACGGCCGCCTGGTGGCGATGCCCTGGTTCACCGACGCCGGTGTACTCTACTACCGTGCCGACCTGCTCGAGCAGTACGGCCACGAACCGCCCCAGACCTGGGAAGAGCTGACCGAGATCGCTCGCGAGATCCAGATCGCCGAGCGTGAGGCGGGCAACGACCGCATGCACGGCTTCGTGTTTCAGGGCCGCGCCTATGAAGGGCTGACCTGCAACGCCCTGGAGTGGGTGGCGAGCCATGGCGGCGGCACCCTCGTCGACGCCGACGGCGAGATCACCATCGACAACCCGCAGGCAGCCGCCGCACTCGACCGCGCCGCTTCCTGGATCGGCGATATTTCTCCCGACGGCGTGCTCAACTACACCGAGGAAGAGGCCCGTGGCGTGTTCCAGGGCGGCAATGCCGTGTTCATGCGCAACTGGCCCTATGCCTGGGCGCTGGCCCAGAGCGAAGGCAGCGAAGTGCGCGGCAAGGTGGGCGTGACCCAGTTGCCCCACAGCGGCGAAGGCAGCAGCGCCGCCACGCTGGGCGGCTGGAACCTGGCGGTATCGCGCTACAGCGAGAACGCCGAGCTCGCCGCCGAACTGGTGGCCTTCCTCGCCGGCGAGGAGGAGCAGAAGCGTCGCGCCATCGAGGGTGCCTACAATCCGACCCTCGAGTCGCTCTACCAGGACGACGAGGTACTCGAGGCGGTGCCCTTCTTCGGCGAACTCTACGAGACCTTCGTCAACGCCGTGGCACGCCCGTCTGCCCCTACGGGTGACGCCTACGGCCGCGTCAGCAACGCCTTCTTCAGCGCCACCCACGACGTGCTTTCAGGCAGCAGGAGCGGCGAGCAGGCGGTCAGCGACCTCGACCGTGAGCTGGCCCGCCTCAAGCGCCGCAACTGGTAACCCCTCAGGAGCCCGAGATGTCGACTCCCGTGACCGAAAGCGCGCCGATCCCGGCGCGCCCCCTGCCGCCGACCTATCGCAGCACCAAGGTGCGTCGACAGCGGGTGCGCGCCGCCTGGACCTTCCTGGCGCCGATGCTGGTGACCCTGGCCATGGTGGCCGGTTGGCCGCTGCTGCGCACCTTCTACTTCAGCTTCACCGACGCCTCGCTGTCGGACATGGGCAATACCCTGTTCATCGGGCTGGAGAACTACCTGGTCTACGACGACGGGCGCTGGTTCGGCGTGCTGGCCGACCCCATCTGGTGGCGGGCGGTATGGAACACCGTCTACTTCTCGGTGGTTTCGGTATCGCTTGAAGTGGTGTTCGGCGTCATCGTGGCGCTGATCCTCAACGCCGAGTTCAAGGGCCGCACCCTGGTGCGCGCCGCCATGCTGATTCCCTGGGCGATTCCCACCATCGTCTCGGCACAGATGTGGGCATGGATGCTCAACGACCAGTTCGGCATCATCAATCACCTGCTGATGGGGATCGGCCTCATCGACAGCCCCATTGCCTGGACCGCCGACGCCAGCTACTCGATGTGGGCGGTGATCATGGTCGACGTGTGGAAGACCACGCCGTTCGTCGCCTTGCTGGTGCTGGCCGCACTGCAGATGCTCCCCAAGGACTGCTATGAAGCCGCCGAGGTAGATGGCATCCATCCACTCAAGGTGTTCTTCCGCGTCACCCTGCCGCTGATCACCCCTGCGCTGATGGTGGCGGTGATCTTCCGCCTGCTCGATGCCCTGCGCGTGTTCGACGTCATCTACGTGTTGACCTCCAACTCGACCAGCACCATGTCGATGTCGATCTATGCGCGTCAGCAGCTGGTGGAGTTTCAGGACGTGGGCTACGGCAGCGCCGCCTCGACCCTGCTGTTCCTCGTCATTGCCCTGGCCACCATCGCCTACCTCTACCTCGGCCGCAAACAACTGCAACTGGGAGGTGAGTGATGACCTCGCGCCAACTCTCCAAGCTCACCGCGCGCCTCGGCTTCTGGCTACTGGTGGCCTTCGTAGTGGTAGTGGCGGTATTCCCGTTCTATTACGCCATCAAGACCTCATTCACCCCGTCGAGCGAGCTGTTCCGGGTCGAGCTTTGGCCAACGCAGGCGACGCTCGCCAACTATCTGCAGATCTTCTCCCAGCGCAGCTTCCTGCAGGCGATCTTCAATTCGGTGGTAGTCGCCACCAGCGTGGTGTTCATCGCCCTGCTGCTCGGCATCACCGCGTCATACGCTCTGGGCCGGGTACGTTTCCGCGGTCGCGCCACGGTGCTGCTGGTGATCCTCGGCGTCTCCATGTTCCCCCAGGTGGCGGTCCTGTCGGGGCTGTTCGAGGTGATCCGGGCGCTCAACCTCTACAACAACCCGGGCGGGCTGATCCTGAGCTATACCATCTTCACCCTGCCCTTCACCGTATGGGTGCTGACCACCTTCATGCGCCAGTTGCCCATGGAGCTCGAAGAGGCCGCCATCATGGATGGCGCCACGCCCTGGGTCACCATCACCAAGGTGTTCCTGCCGCTGATGTGGCCCGCCATGGCCACCACCGGACTGCTCGCCTTCATCGCCGCCTGGAACGAATTCCTCTTCGCTCTTACCTTCACCCTGACCGACAGCCAGCGCACGGTGCCGGTGGCCATCGCCCTGCTCTCCGGGGGCAGCGCTTACGAGCTGCCCTGGGGGCCGATCATGGCCGCCTCGGTGGTGGTCACGGTGCCGCTGGTGGTGCTGGTGATCATCTTCCAGCGACGCATCGTCTCGGGACTGACGGCCGGCGCGGTGAAGGGATGAACCTGGCAGGTTGAACCCGGTGCGAGCAGCACTGTCCACGACGGCTCGCACCTGACGACCACGCACCTGACGAACCATGCGCCCATCGAGGCTTGACCAAGGGAAACTCATGCAAGACAACACTTTCTGGTGGCGCGGCGGCGTCATCTACCAGATCTATCCGCGCAGCTTCATGGACAGCAGCGGCGACGGCGTCGGTGACCTGCCGGGCGTCACCGAACGGCTCGACTATGTCGCCTCGCTGGGCGTGGACGGTATCTGGCTATCGCCCTTCTTCACCTCGCCGATGCGTGACTTCGGCTATGACATCAGCGACTACCGCGACGTCGACCCGCTGTTCGGCACCCTCGGCGACTTCAAGACACTGCTGGAGCGGGCCCATGCGCTCGGCCTCAAGGTGATCATCGACCAGGTGATCAGCCATACCTCGGACCAGCATCCCTGGTTCCAGGAGAGCCGCATGAACCGCAGCAATCCACGGGCCGACTGGTACGTATGGGCCGACCCCAACCCGGACGGCACGCCGCCCAACAACTGGCTGTCGATCTTCGGCGGACCGGCATGGACTTTCGACAGCCGGCGCCAGCAGTACTACCTGCACAACTTCCTGTCGAGCCAGCCGGACCTCAACTTCCATAATCCCGAAGTGCGCACTGCCCAGCTCGACAACATGCGCTTCTGGCTTGAGATGGGCGTCGACGGCTTCCGCCTCGACACGGTCAACTTCTATTTTCATGACCAGCACCTGCGCAGCAATCCGGCACTGACCATCGACGCCACTCGCACCCTGGGCGCGCCCAAGGAGAATCCCTACACCTGGCAGCGCCATGTGTACGACATCAGCCGACCCGAGAACGTCGAGTTTCTGCGCGAGCTGCGCGCCCTGATGGATGAGTACCCCGGCACAACCACGGTGGGCGAGATCGGCGACGACACTCCTCTCGAGCGCATGGCCGAGTACACCTCCGGCGGCGACAAGCTGCACATGGCCTATACCTTCGACCTGCTCAACTCGCCGCGCTCGCCGGCGTACATTCGTGGCGTGCTGCAGAGTTTCCAGCAGTTCGCCGGCGATGCCTGGCCGTGCTGGGCGCTGTCCAATCACGATGTGGTGCGCAGCGCCACGCGCTGGGGCAGCGAGGAGTGCGCCTTCGCTTACCCCCGGGTGGCGCTGGCCCTGCTGTTCTCCCTGCGCGGCAGCGTGTGCCTCTATCAGGGCGAGGAGCTCGGCCTGCCCGAAGCGGACGTTCCCTTCGAGCGCATTCAGGACCCTTACGGCCTGCCGCTGTGGCCCGACTTCAAGGGTCGCGATGGCTGTCGCACGCCGATGCCCTGGGACGATACGCCGCTGGCCGGCTTCTCGCCCATCGAGCCCTGGTTGCCGGTGGCCGAGCCACATCTGCCTTTGTCGGTGGCACGCCAGCAGGACGACCCCGAGTCGATGCTCAATGCCACCCGCCGCCTGCTGCGCTTCCGCAACCAGCATCCGGCGCTGTTCGACGGTGACATGACCCTGGTCGAGCTGGGCGAAGCGCTGGTTGCGTTTACCCGCCAACGGGGCAGCGACAAGCTGCTGTGCGTCTTCAACCTCACCGGCCAACCCCAGACCGCCAGGCTGCCTGAGGTACGTGAGGCGTTGCAGCAACACGGCTTCCAGTACGAGGTCAGCGGCGGCACGCTGCATCTGCCGCCCTACCAGGCGGCCTACTTCCGCCTCTAGGCTTCGTTTCGAGAACTCTGCACAACAACGACCGGCCGCGAACGGCCGAGGATGGGTCAAATGGCAAGCGTCACCCTCGACAGAATCAACAAGGTCTTCGGTAGCACCCACATCATCAAGGACGTGGACCTGGCGATCGGCGCAGGCGAGTTCGTGGTCTTCGTCGGCCCCTCGGGCTGTGGCAAGTCCACCCTGCTGCGCCTGATTGCGGGGCTCGAGTCGATCAGCGACGGCGAGCTCTCCATCGGCGACAAGGTGGTCAATGAGCTGCCACCGCGGGAGCGCGGCGTGGGCATGGTGTTCCAGTCCTATGCCCTCTACCCGCACATGACGGTCTACGAGAACATGGCTTTCGGTCTCAAGCTGGCCAAGACCGCCAAGGAGACCGTGCATGAGCGTGTCATGTCGACGGCTCGCATCCTTCAGCTCGAGGAGCTGCTCGAGCGCAAGCCCAAGGCGCTCTCCGGCGGCCAGCGTCAGCGTGTCGCCATGGGCCGCGCCATGGCACGCGAGCCGAGCATCCTGCTGTTCGACGAGCCGCTCTCCAACCTCGACGCCTCGCTGAGGGTGCAGATGCGCAACGAGATCGCCCGCCTGCACAAGCGGCTCGGCTCGACCATGGTCTACGTCACCCATGACCAGGTCGAGGCCATGACCCTGGCCGACAAGATCGTGGTGCTCAACGGCGGTCGCGTGGAGCAGGTGGGCAGCCCCCAGGAGCTCTATCAGCGCCCGGCGACCAAGTTCGTTGCCGGCTTCATCGGCTCGCCGACGATGAATTTCCTGCCCGCACGACTGCTCGGCTCCGATGCCACCGGTTGCCGGGTCGACGCCGCCGGGCTGGCCGAGCTGGCACTGCCCCAGGACGCTTCGGGCCATGCCCAGGGGGACGGCCTGACGCTGGGCATCCGCCCCGAGCACCTGCGCCTGACCCCGGCCGAAGGCAACGAGGGATTCGAGATCGTCAACGTGGAGTACCTGGGCAATGAGGTCTACGTCTATCTCGAACCCAAGCAGGGCGACACCCTGCTGATCCAGCGCGGCGAGGCTCCTACCCAGTGGTCGATCGGCCAGCGCGTGGTGCTGGCCCCCGATCCCGAGCACGTCCACCTGTTCGACGCCGACGACCGGGCGCTACCGGTCAAGGCGGCACGCGCCGTCGCCTGACGCAGCGGCAACATGGTTAAAATGGTGGCAGGGCTGTCCCGGCCACGGCCGGGGCGGTATCCTTGGAAGCGTACTCATTAGCAGGAAAATAAAACGTGTCGCCACCGGCCCGCCGCATCACACTCAAGGACCTGGCCCGTGAGCTCGGCGTCTCCACCGCCACCGTCTCCAATGCCTTCAACCGGCCGGACCAGCTCTCGCCCAAGCTGCGAGAACGCATCCTCGCCGAGGCCAAGCGATTGGGCTACCGCGGTCCCGACGCCAAGGCCCGCAGCCTGCGCACCGGGCGCTCGCGTATCATCGCGGTGATCCTGGCCGAAAGCCTCACCTATAGCCTCAACGATGCCGTCTCCAGCGAGTTCCTCTCGGGCGTTACCGAGGTGCTCGACACCCAGGGCCATACCCTGCTGCTGCTCTCCGCACGCCAGACCAAGTGTCAACTGGTCGACTCGGCGAGCATGGCCGACGGCTTCATCGTCTACGGCCTGATGCCCTCCGACGAGCTGTTCGACTCACTGCCGCTCAACGCTTCGCTGGTGGCGGTCGACTTCAACGTGTCGGGCCACCCTTCGGTACACGTCGACAACGAACCGGCCTGTTTCGAGATCGCCGACCACGCCTTGACGGTCATGCCTCGCCAGCGCCCGGCCATCGTCAACCTGCGCCTCACGCGCGAACCTTGCAACGGCCGCATCGACCCCGAGTACACCCTGCTGCCGGCAGAACTCACCATTACCCGCTCGCGCCTGTCCGGTTTCCATCGCGCCTTGGCCCAGCATGGTTTCGCCGCCGAGCGGGTGCCGATGTGGAACGTGGAGGAGAACACCTTCGAGGTCTGCGGCCCAGTGATCGAGGAGATCCTCGACCTGCCCGATGACGAACGCCCCGATCTGCTGCTGTGCATGTCCGACCGCATCGCCCTGACGGCGCTGACCCTGGCCGAAAGCCGCGGCCTGCGCATTCCCGAGGATATCTGCCTGATCGGCTTCGACGGCATCGCCGAGGGCCAGTACCGCGCCCCACGCCTGACCACGGTGCGCCAGGAGAGCGGCGAGAAGGGGCGCCTGGCGGCACGCATGATCCTGGGCCTGGAGCCGGGCCATTCGCGCCTGCTGGGAACCGAGCTGATCCTGGGCGAAACCTGCTCCTGATCCACCCTACGGCTTCGCTTGCACACTGCTTGCACGCTTCGTGACCATTGGCTGCATCGCCTTGCGCGATGCTGCCTGGGCCCACAGTCCGTCACGAGCCCTCGATGCCTGCCTCCTCTCGTTTCTCCACGCCCACTCTCCTCGGCGCCTGCTCCCGCCAGCGCGGCCGCTTCACTGTCGCTGCCCTGCTCGCCACACTGATCCTGGCCGCAGCGGCGGCCGGCGCCTGGTGGTTGCTCTCGCAGCCGCCGCGCGTCGAGCGTCGTACGCCGGTGGAGACGCCGGCAGCGCTGGTCGACACGGTGCAGGCGCAGCGTCAGGCCGCCGCCCCGGAGCTGTACGGCTTCGGCCGGGTCGTCGCCGAGCGCGAGGCGCGCCTCGCCAGCCGCGTGGCCGGCGAACTGATCGAGTTCACTCCAATGGCCCTGCCCGGCAGGGTGGTGGAAGCCGGCGCCCCCCTGGCGCGGCTCGACGATGCCGACCTGCGCCTCGGCCTGCGCGATGCCGAGGCCACGCTGGCACAGGCCGAGGCGGCACTGGCCATGGAGCGCGGCGAGCAGCAGCGCGCCGAGACCGAGTACCGCAGCTTCGGCCGCGAGCTGACCGCCGAGCGCCGTGCCTTGGTATTGCGCGAGCCGCAGCTGCGCCAGGCCGAGGCGGAAGTGGAGCGGGCCCGCGCCGCCCGCGACCGGGCCCGGCTGGAGCTGGAGCGCGCCACGATCACGGCACCCTGGCGCGGCATGGTGCAGGCGAGGCTGCTGGGCGCGGGCAGCATGGTGGCCAACGGCACCGAGATCCTCCATCTGGTCGACGTTGCGCGCTTCTGGGTGCGCGTCTCTCTGCCCGGCGAAGCGCTGGATTGGCTCAAGGTCGCCGACGACGAAGGTCCCGGCAGTGCGGTGAGCCTGTCGACACGCACCTGGCCCGGCGGAGAAGCGCGACACGGCGAAGTGATCGCCATGCTACCGGCGTTGGAAGAGCAGGGCCTCCAGGCCCAGCTGCTGGTTGCGGTCGACGACCCGCTGGGACTGGGGAACGGTGCGCCGGCCCTGCGCCTGGGCGACGTAGTACGCCTGGATTTCGATACTCGCTCCCGCGAAGGAGTGTTCCTCCTGCCCGCTACCGCCCTGCGCCCCGGAGACATGCTCTGGGTGCTCGACGACGACGACCGCCTGCGCCGGCGCACGGTGGAGGTGGTACACCGCGGCGATACGCGCGTGCTGGTCGGCGCCGGTCTCGAGGATGGCGAGCGGGTGGTGATTTCCCAGCTCGGTCAGCCGCGCGAGGGCATGCGCCTGCGCTCGCGCATCGCCGACCGCGAGCGACCGGCCGGTGAGCGCGAGGAGAGCCGCTCATGATGCGCCGCGGCCCCATTGCCTGGATGGTTCACCACGGCGTCGCCCCCAATTTGCTGATGGTGCTGCTGATCGCCGGGGGCCTGCTGGCGTCGCTGGCGATCAAGAAGGAGGTCTTCCCCGAGTTCGAACTGGAGATCGTTCACGTGGCGGTCGGCTACCCCGGCGCCACGCCCGAGGAGGTCGAGCGCAGCCTGTTGCTGCCCATGGAGGCGGCCCTGGCCAACGTCGACGGCATCGACGAGATGACCGCCACCGCCAACGAGGGCGCCGGACGTGTCTCCCTGAGCCTGATCGACGGCGTCGACGTGATGCGCGCTTACCAGGAGATCCAGCAGGCGATCAATGCCATCACCAACCTGCCCGCCGCCGCCGATCCGCCGCGCTTCAGCCTCGCCGGGCGCTCGCGCAGCGTCATGAGCCTGCAGCTGCACGGCTGGGTCGACGAGCGGCTGCTGCACGACCTCGCCGAGGAGCTGCGCGCCGATCTGCAAGCCTCCCCCGGCATCTCGCGAGTCGAGCTTTCCGGCAATCGCGAGCGTGAGATCCAGGTGCTGCTCGACGCGCAGGCGATGCATCGACATGGCCTCGATCACCGCGGCCTGGCCGCGCGAATCGCCGACGAGGCGCTGGATCTCGCCAGTGGCCGGCTGGCAACAGCAGAAGGCGAGTGGCTGGTGCGCTACCAGGGGCGGCGCGACGAGGCCCGCGAATTCGCCGAGCTGCCATTGGTCGGAACTGCCGACGGGGGCCAACTGCGCCTGGGCGACATCGCCCAGGTCGTCGACGGCTTCGCCGAAAGCGATAACGAAGTGCTGTTCAACGGCGCCCCGGCGTTGAGCCTGGAGGTCTACCAGGTCGGCAACCAGACGCCGATCGGCATTTCCGATGCGGTGCACGCCCAGCTCGAGCGGTTGCGTGCCGGCCTGCCCGAGGGGGTCAGCCTGAGCGTGTCCCAGGACAGCTCCGAGATCTACCGCGACCGTCTCGACCTGCTGCTCAAGAACGCCTGGCTGGGCCTGGCACTGGTACTGGTGCTGATGGCGCTGTTCCTCGAGGCGCGCCTGGCGTTCTGGGTCACCCTGGGCATTCCCACCGCCTTCCTCGGCGCCATGCTGTTCCTGCCGTGGCTCGGCGTGTCGATCAACATGATGTCGATGTTCGCCTTCATCATTGCGCTGGGCATCGTGGTCGACGATGCCATCATGGTCGGCGAGAACATCCACAGCTACCGCGAGCAGGGCCATTCGCTGCGCGAAGCCGCGGTGCGTGGGGCCCGCGAAATGGCGGTACCGATCAGCTTCGCCATTCTTTCAAATATCGTCGCCTTTCTACCGCTGCTGTTCCTGCCGGGCTTCCTCGGCATGATCTTCGCCGTCGTCCCGCTGGTGGTGGTCACGGTGTTCCTGGTGTCGTGGCTGGAGGCACTGTTCATCCTGCCCGGACACCTGGCCCACCGCGCCGGCGGTCGCGAGCCGAGCCCCTGGTTCAGGCCGCTGGACCGCCTGCGCCGTGCCCTGCAGGGCGGCCTTGCCCACGTTACCCAGCGGCGTTTCGAGCCCTTCCTGCAGCGCGCCCTCGACCTGCGCCTGCTCACGGTGAGCCTGGCCATTGCCGTGCTCGCCCTGGCCATTGCCTGGAGCATGAGCGGTCGCATGGGTTTCTCGCTGATGCCGCGGGTGGAGTCGGATCGAGTCCAGGCCTCCGTGACCCTGCCGGTGGGCAGCCCGATTGCCGAAGATCGGCGCATTCGCGACCGGCTGCTCGACGCTGCCATGGCGCTCGAAGAGCGCGACGACGGCCCGCGCCTCGCCGACACCCGCGCCCAGTTGGACGGCGACCGCCTGACCGTGCGCCTGACCCTCGCGCGCGAAAGCCTCGACGCCTGGCCCCCTTCGCGAGTGGCACGGGCCTGGCGCGAGGAAGCCGGCGACATCCTGGGTGCCCAGGCGGTGCGTTTCGAGTCGGACTTCGGCGGCCCGGGCGCCGGCGCCGGGCTCACCCTGCGCCTGTCGCACCCCGACAGCCGCGCGCTGGAGGCTGCCGCCATCCGGCTCGCCGACGAGCTGGCCGAATTCGACGGCCTGACCGATATCGACAGCGGCCTGGCCGACGGCAAGCCGCAGCTCGAACTGCGGCTGTCGCCGGAGGGGCGCGCACTGGGACTCTCCGGCGCCGACCTCGCCGCCCAACTGCGCGGCCCGCTGCAGGGCGTCACGGCCATCGAGCAATTCGTCGGCCGCCATGAGATCAGTATCGCGGTTCGCCTGCCGAGCGAGGAGCGCGACAGCCTGAAGCATCTCTACCAGTTGCCGATCCGCACGCCGGAGGGCCTGGAGATACCGCTCGCGCGGATCGCCGAGATTCACCTCGGACGCGCCGCCACCACCCTGGAGCGGCTCGACGGCCGGCGCCAGATCAGCGTCACCGCCGACACCGACAGCGACGCCCGCATCAACCAGGTGCTGGCTACCCTTCAGGCGGAGGTCTTGCCCGCCCTGCGAGCCGCCTGGCCGGGCCTCGAGCCGACCTTGGGTGGCCGTCAGCAGGAGACCGACGATAACGTCTCGGCACTGAGCCAGGCCACCTGGCTGACACTGATCGCGCTATATGCCCTCCTGGCGATCCCGTTTCGCAGCTATCTGCAACCGCTGCTGGTACTGGCTGCGATACCTTTCGGCATCATCGGCGCCATGGCCGGACATGCGATCATGGGCTTCGGCCTCTCGGTCATCAGCCTGATGGGCATGCTGGCGCTCTCCGGCGTGGTGATCAACGACGCCCTGGTGCTGATCGACTATGCCAACCGGCGGCGGCGCGAAGGGTTCGGCCCCCGCGAGGCGATCATCGCCGCGGCGACCCGCCGTCTGCGGCCGATCCTGATGACCACCCTGACCACCTTCCTGGGGCTCGCACCGATGATCTTCGAGACCTCGCGCCAGGCCCGCTTCATCATCCCCATGGCCATCTCGCTGGGCTTCGGCATGCTGTTCGCCACCCTGATCCTGCTGGTGCTGGTACCCTGCCTGTATCTGATGCTGGAAGGCCTGCGCGAACGATGGGGACACCTGACCAACGCCCACTCTACCCAGGAGCCGACTCGATGAGGTCACGCTTCCCCCGCCCGCCCTTCTCGCACCTGGGCGTCAAGCTGTTTGCCATCATCCTGTCGGTCAACGTGGTGATCGCCGGACTGGTGTTCCTGTCGGTCTCGCGCAGCCTCGATCGCGGTTTCCTCGAGTACCTCGAGACCACCCAGGCCAACCGCGCCGAGACGCTGGCCGAAGGGCTGGGTCAGGAGTGGGCGCGCCGCGACGGCTGGCAGTGGCTGCGCAATTCGCCACCGGCCTGGGAGCGGCTGGTCCGCCAGCAGCTGTGGCCCGGCGAACGGCCGCCCCACGGCATCGAGCGCCGCCTGGGCGACGCCCGCGACTTCGTGCTGCACGATGCCGAAGGCCTGCCGGTGATCGGCCTGCCCCCGGACGACCGTGAAATGGCCGCCGAGCTGCACTGGCTGCCCATCGAGTATCAGGGCCAGCGCGTCGGCACCCTCGGCTACCGCCCACCGCAGCAACTGATGGCTCGCATGGACCGCATTTTCCTGTCCCGCCAGCAGCGCAACCTGGGCATCATCGTCGCCGCCCTGGGCCTGGCCTCGCTGCTGCTGGCCGGGGGCCTGGCCTGGTGGCTGGGGCGGCGCACGCGAAGCATGGCACTCGCCACTCGCAGCCTGATCGAAGGCGACTACAGTGCCAGGCTGTCGGAGCGCGGCCGCGACGAGCTCTCGCGCCTGGCGCGCGACTTCAACATGCTGGCCGCCACCCTGGAGGCCAGCCGCGAGGCCCGCAATCGTTGGGTTTCCGACATCGCCCATGAGCTGCGCACGCCGCTGGCGGTGCTGCGCGGCGAGATCGAGGCCATGCAGGACGGCATTCGTCCGCTCAACCAGGATAATCTGCACTCTCTCTCGCAGGAGGTGGGTCAGCTCGAGCGCCTGGTGGCCGACCTGCGCCTGCTCTCCCAGAGCGATGCCGGAGCGCTCGAGGTACAGCTTGCGCCGCTCGACCTGGCAGCGAGCCTCACCTCACGCCTCGAGGAAGCCGTCGGCTGGCTCGATGACTGCGGCATGGCCCTTTCCACCTCGATACCGGGACCGGCCTGGATCCGCGGCGATGCCAGGCGCCTGCGCCAGCTATGGACCAACCTGCTCGACAACAGCTGCGCCTACACCGCCTCGCCGGGGCTGCTCGAGGTCCGCCTGGTCCAGGAATCGAACCGGGTACGTGTGATCTGGCAGGACAGCCCGCCGGGTGTGCCCGAAACCGCGCTTGGCCGGCTCACCGAACGGCTCTACCGGGTCGAGGGCTCGCGCAGTCGCGCCAGCGGCGGCAGCGGTCTGGGTCTCTCCATCGCGAGTGCCCTGGTCAAGAGTCACGGCGGCACCATGCAAGCCTCCCACTCCCCCCTGGGTGGGTTATGCTGGACCCTCGAGTTTCCGGCCCTGGATGCCGAAGAACGGACCCCATGAGGAAAGGCGCCCATGCAAGATTCCGAAGCCCCACGCGACACCCTGCTGATCGTCGAGGACGAACCCAAGATCGCGCGCCTGGTCGCCGACTACCTCGAGGGCAGCGGCTTCGCCACCCAGCATATCGACCACGGCGATCAGGTACTGCCCTGGCTGCAGAAGCAGCACGTCGACGAGCAACTACCGTCGCTGGTGCTGCTCGACCTGATGTTGCCCGGCATCGACGGGCTCACCCTGTGCCGGGAGATTCGCCAGCGCTGGCCGGGCGTGGCGATCATCATGCTCACCGCACGGGTCGAGGAAGTGGACCGCCTGCTGGGTCTCGAACTCGGCGCCGACGACTACATCTGTAAACCGTTCAGCCCACGCGAGGTGGTGGCCCGGGTCAAGGCGGTGCTGCGGCGCAGCCAGGCGCTGCGCGACCCCACCTCGGTCAATGGCAGCCAGCTCGCTCTCGACGACGAGGGCTGGCGGGCGCTGGCCGACGGGCAGGACCTCGGCCTCACCGCGGTGGAATACCAGTTGCTCAAGGTGATGATGCAGGCTCCCGGTCGCATCTTTACCCGCGACCAGCTGATGGATCGCATGTATCGCGACCACCGCATCGTCTCCGAGCGCACCGTCGATAGCCACGTCAAGAAACTCAGACGCAAGATCGCCGACGTCTGGCCCGAACGCGAGATCATCCGTTCTGTCTATGGGGTGGGGTACAAGTACCAACCCGAAGAGTGACCTCGCTTCTTTCACGATTGCTGCAAGTTGGTTGCACAGGGGCGTACGACACTGCAAGCATCAACCCAACGCCAAGGAGTGCCCCCATGAATTTAAACCTCAACCGCAACCTGCTGATTCCCGCCCTGCTCGCCGTGGCCATCGCACCCATGTCGCTGGCGGCCGTCGCCGCCCCGACCAAGAGCGATGGCGGCTGGCACGAGCAGCGCCATGAGCGCTTCGAAGAGCGCCGCCAGGCCATGTTCGAGCGCGCCGGCCTCGACGAGGAGACCCGCAACGCCTTGGAAGAGGCCCACGACGAGCATCACCAGGCCCTGCGCGAACTACACGAACAGCACCGCGAGCGCATGGACGAGATCCTCGACGAGGAGCAGCGCGAAGCCCTGCTCGAGGCCAAGCGCGAGATGCGCCAGGAAATGCACGGTGTGCGTCATCAGGACATGCAGGAGCGTCTGACCACCCTGGTCGACAGCTGGGAGCTCTCCGACGAGGAGCGCGAGCGCCTGACCGAGCTGCGCGAATCCCTGTATGCCGACATGCAGGCCCTGCGCGGGCAGCAGTTCGACTCCCGCGAGGAGCGCCGCGAGGCGTGGCAGTCGCTGCGCGACGAGCATCGGGAGGCCCTCGGCGAGGTGCTGACCGAGGAGCAGATGGCCGCCCTCGAGGCCTTCATGCAGCCCCGCCACACCAGGGGGCATGGCGGGCATCACGGAGCGCACCACCGCGGTTGATCCTGCGCACCTCGTGACGGCATCGGGTCCGGCATTGTGCCGGGCCCGATGCGTTTCGTCGCCACTCAATCTCTCGCCTCAGTTGTTCTGGCCTCAGTTGTAAAGTACTCCCGGCAGCCAGAACACGATGCCCGGCACCATGTAGAGAATGAACATGGCCACGAACACCATCAGCAGGAACGGCGCGATACCGATGAAGATGTCGCCCAACTGTATGCTCTTGGGTGCGATGCCCTTGAGGTAGAAGGCCGACATCGCCATGGGCGGCGTGAGGAACGAGGTCTGGATGTTGAGCGCCACCAGCACGCCGAAGAACAGCGGGTCGATGCCGAACATATGCAGTAACGGCAGGAAGATCGGCACGAAGATGATGATGATCTCGGTCCACTCCAGCGGCCAGCCGAGCAGGAAGATCATCAGTTGAGCCAGCAGCAGGAACTGCAACGGCGTCAGCGACAGCCCGCTGATCCAGTGCTCGATCAGCGAGTGGCCGTCGAGCAGCGAGAACACCGAGGAGAAGATCCACGAACCGACGAACAGCCAGCACACCATCGCACTGGTACGCGCGGTGAGGAAGACCGCCTCCTTGAGCCGCTGCCAGGTCATCTGCCGGTAGGCTGCCGCCAGTATCATGGCACCCAGCGCGCCGATACCGGCCGCCTCGTGAGGCGTGGCCAGGCCGAACAGGATGGCACCGAGCACCGCCATGATCAGCACGAACAGCGGCACGAACGAGGTCAACAGCCCCCAGTAGACTTCGCCGAGCGGCACGTCGAGCTTCTCCGCCGACAGCTTGGGCGCGACCTTCGGATTGACCATCGCCCGCCCCATCACGTAGAGAATGTAGAGCCCGGCCAAGAGGAGTCCCGGTATCAGCGCCGCCGCATACAGGCGTACCACCGAGACGCCCGCCATCGCGCCGTAGAGGATCAGCATGATGCTCGGCGGGATCAGGATGCCGAGACAGCCCCCGGCGCATATCACCCCGCTCGACAGGCGCTTGTCGTAGCCGGCGTTGAGCATTGCCGGCAGCGCCAGCAGTCCCATCAGGGTCACCACCGCGCCGACGATGCCGGTGGCGGTGGCGAATAGCGCACAGGTGATCAGGCTGGCCACGGCGAGCGAGGCCGGCATGCCACGCGCGGCGAGCTGCAGGCTGCCGAACAACCGATCGAGAATGTTGGCTCGCTCGACCATGTAGCCCATGAACAGGAACAGTGGCACCGCGATCAGCACGTCATTGGACATGACGCCGTAGGCCCGCTGCACCAGCAGCGGGAAGATGATATCGCCGATGGCGAAGTAGCCGAAGCCGATCCCCATGGCGATCAGCGTAAAGGCGATGGGGAAGCCGAGCATGATCAAGATGACCAGCATGCCCAGCATCAGGATTCCGATTTCCGGCTCGCTCATGGCTGCTTGTCTCCTGGCTCCTGCTGGGCGGCCTTGATCTCGGCCTCCTTGTTGTCGGGGATCTCGATCTCCTCGACGTCTTCCAGCCGTCGCGGCCACTTGCCGTGCTTGAGGCACAGGAAGCAACGCGCCACCTCTGCCAGTCCCTGAATTGCCAGAAAGGAAGCACAGGCGGGTATCACGAACTTGTAGGGCCAGATGGGCGGGCCACCCGGGGTGAAGGAGCTGTGCTCGTTCTGGCGGAACGAGACGGCAAAGAAATCCCAACCACTCCACACCAGCGCCAGGATGCCGGGATAGAAGAACAGCAGGTAGAGCGCCAGCTCGATCCCCGCCTGCACACGGGCGGGGAAGTAGCGCGACACCACGTCGGCGCGCACGTGAGCGTTGTGGGCCAGTGCATAGGCCCCGCTCATCATGAACAGCGTGCCGTAGAGCATGTAGCTGGTGTCATAGGCCCAGGTGGTCGGCGACCTGAGGGCATAGCGCATGAAGACCTCATAGCTCACCACGAAGGTCAGGATCAGGATCGCCCAGGCGAAGGCCTTGCCCACCCACGTGCTGAGATGGTCGATGAAGAACACGAAACGCATGATCACCTCTCACCTCCCTGCGCCACCCGCCGGGGGCGCAGGGATGGACACGAAACCCGGCAGCATCCTGCACCGGGGCAACATGGTTGGCCGGGCCCGGCAGGCCCGGCGGCTCACAGGATGGTGGAGGTGTCGGTCGGCTCCTTGCCGAAGAAGTGGCGGTACGCCGGCGTCTTGGGTGTCGTGCCTTCGAGGTGCCAGCCGACCACGCGCTCGCAGTACTCGCGCTGATGATCGATGACCTTCTTGAAGAAGGGATCCTGGGATTCGGCCTCGATCACCGTGTTCCACGCATCGAGCTGGGCCTGGAGCACCGAGTCGGGGGTGATGTAGGTCTGCACCCCTTGTTGCTCGCGCATGGCCTGCAGGTCGCGTGGATAGCGCTCCATGGCCTTCCAGTACATTTCCGACGACGCGGCCTTGGCGGCGTACTGCAGGATTGCCTGGAACTCCTCCGGCAGGCTGTCGTGCTTGTTCTTGTTGTAGATGATCTCGAAGGATTCACAGTCCTGATGATAGCTGCGCAGCATCCAGGTCTTGCTGACGTCGGGGAAGCCGAGCAGGCGGTCCGAGGAGGGATTGTTGAACTCGGCGCCGTCGAGCAAGCCGCGATCCATGGCCGGTACGATGTCGCCACCTCCCATGATGGTCACCGCAGCGCCGAATTCGCGCATCAGGTCGGCCGCCAGGCCCACGGTGCGATACTTGAGCCCTTGCAGATCCTCTGCGCCCCTGATGGGCTCCTTGAACCAGCCCAGCGCCTGGGTGGGCATGGGACCGGTGAGATAGCCGACCAGCGGCAGTTCGAGCATCTCGAGCAGTTCCGTGTACAGCTCCATGCCACCGCCGGTCCAGTACCAGGCGAGGAACTGGTTGGCATCCCAGCCGAAGGGCGGCGGTGTGCCGAACAGTGAGTAGGCCTTGTGCTTGCCGTACCAGTAGGCACAGACCCCGTGCCCACCGTCGAGCGCCCCGGAGATCACCGCGTCCTGCAGCTGTAGCGCGCCCACTACGGCACCAGCCGGCAGCAGGTTCAGGCGCAGCCGGCCGCCTGACATCTCGTTGACGATGCGCACGTAATCGGCGGCGAACTCGTGGAAGATGTCCTGGTTGGGCCAGGTACTCTGGAAGCGCAGCGTGGTGGTCTGGGCCACGGCGATGCTGGGAAAGCCCACCGCGGCGGCGGCACCCGCACCCACCGCGGCTGCCGAACCGGTGAGGAAACGGCGACGCGACGTGTTGGTGGACTGGCTGTTGGCGGACTGGCTGTCGCTGGCGGTTTGCCCGTCGGCCTGGGCCTTGGGCATTTTCTTGTCATGAACCATCGGATACTCCAGAAACTATTGTCGTTGTACTTCTGGCTGCGCGAACCGACACAGGCCGATCACGCAGTCGTCCCGAAAGCCTCCATGCCAGTGCTGGCACAGCGTGTTCCCTTCCCTTAGGCGAAGTCGGTTATATCAGGTATAGCTGGGGTAACTGGAGGCGCAAGCATCGTTTCCTATGTTCCATTAACGTTCTTGCCGAATCTGTTAACGCAGGGTTGAAGGGTGGGAGCAAAGCGCGTATTTTACTTGAACGTTCATTCAAAAAAACAAAGAACGACTTCCCGCCGGAGTCGTCAGTCCTGACGCCATCCCAGACACACGTGGCTTCCGCATCCTCATGGCCGTGATTGGCTACGTCAGGTCTGAAACATTGGGCAATCTTCAGGCGTGCTTTCGATTGTGAGGAACAATCCTCAGCGCGTCTCGGCAGGGAATCGGCGGGAAGGGCCATTCACCCCTGAAAGGAGTTCGCCTGCATGGCGCGTAACCTACCCCTTACCGAACGACGCGACCGGCTCAACCCCGTGGTGTTCCACGGCTCGGTGGCTGGCATCCTGGTGTTTCTCATTCTCACCATGACCTTCACCGAAGAGGCTGGCGCCTTCTTCGACGCCGGCCTGGCCTGGGTCAGCGCAACTTTCGGCTGGTACTACATGCTCGCCGTGGTGGCCTATCTCGTCTTCGTCATCGCCATCGGCATGTCGCGGTTCGGCCGCATCCGCCTCGGCCCCGACCATTCGCGGCCGGAGTTCTCGACGCTGTCCTGGGCGGCGATGCTGTTCGCCGCCGGCATCGGCATCGACCTGCTGTTCTTCAGCGTCGCCGAACCAGTGGCCCATTATTTGGCGCCGCCGGACATGGTGCCCGAAAGCCAGGAGGCGATGCGCGCTGCCGTGGTGCAGACCTTCATGCACTGGGGGCTCTCCGGCTGGGGGCTCTACGTGCTGATGGGCATGGCGTTGGCCTACTTCAGCTATCGCCACCGCCTGCCGCTGGCCATTCGCAGCGCGCTCTATCCGCTGCTCGGCAAGCGCATCCACGGCCCCATCGGTAACGCGGTGGACATCACCGCGGTGATCTCCACCGTGTTCGGTATCGCTACCAGCCTCGGCATTGGTGTGATGCAGCTCAACTACGGGCTAGCCTACATGTTCGACGTGCCCGAGAGCCTCTCGGTGCAGGTCATCCTGATCATGCTGGTGGTGGTGCTTGCCACCATCTCGGTGGTCAGCGGGGTGGAGAAGGGCATTCGCCGGCTGTCGGAGTTCAACATGCTGCTGGCGCTGGCCTTGCTGCTGTTCGTGCTGTTCCAAGGTCACACCCTGAAGCTGCTCGACATGGTGGTGAACAACGCTGGCGATTATTTTTCCAGCTTCGTCGCCAAGAGCTTCGATACCTACGCCTTCGCCGGCGACGAGGCCAACGAGTGGAAGATGTGGTGGACGATCTTCTTCTGGGGCTGGTGGATCGCCTGGACGCCGTTCGTCGGCCTGTTCCTGGCCCGCATCTCACGCGGACGCACCATACGCCAGTTCGTCGCCGGGGCGCTGGGCATTCCGCTGGCATTCATGATGGTGTGGATGTCGGTATTCGGTAATAGCGGCATCGAGCTGGTGGCCAACCAGGGTATTGTCGAGCTCGGCGAGCAGGCGCTGAACACGCCGCAGACCACCATGTACACGCTGCTCGAGTACTATCCGTGGGTCGGCGTCACCGCCGCCGTGGTCACCGTGCTGGGTATCGTGTTCTTCATCACCTCGGCGGATTCCGGCGCGCTGGTGCTGGCGAACTTCACCTCGATCCTGTCGGACGTCAATCATGACGCGCCGATCAAGCTGCGCATCTTCTGGTCGGTAATGATCGGCCTGGTCACCGTAGCGCTGCTGATGGCGGGTGGCCTGGCGGCGCTGCAGAGCGCGGTGGTCATTACCGCCCTGCCCTTCTCGCTGGTGATATTCGCCATCATGCTCGGCATGTACAAGGCGCTCAAGCTGGAGGGCAGCAAGGCCGAGGCGCGTCGTCGCATCGCCGGCACCGCACCGGGCGGCGACTGGCGCGAGCGCCTCGACCGCGCCTTGGACATCTCCAACCGGGCGGGTGCCGAGGCTACCATCGAGCACGCCATTCGCCCGGCGCTGACCCAGTTCGCCCAGGAACTGGAGAGCCGTGGCCAGGAGGCCAACGTGACCGAGGAGCAGCTCGAGGGTGAATCGCTAGCCTGTCTGACCCTGCAGGTGGACCTGGAGAATGCGGCGAGCTTCGTCTACCAGGTATGCCCGCACCGCATGCGCACGCCGAGCTTCCTGCCGGCGGACGACGACTATTATGTGCGACTCGACGTCTACCTGGCCGAAGGCGGTCAGGAGAAGGACCTCAACGGCTTCACCCGTGGCCAGGTGATCGCCGACGTGCTCTCGGAGTACGAGCGCCACCTGCACTTCCTGGCCCTGGCCGGCCAGGGCGGCAACGTGCAGGCCATGCCGGGCGCGGTGGGCGAACCCCCGGCGGATGCCAGCCCGGCCTGATCCGCTCTCTTGCTCCGCTCGCGGCGGCACCCTTCGGGTGTCGCCGTTTTTCTTGCTCATCGACCTTGGCCGGCTTGTGGCAACGCAATATGCAGGAGTAACGTTAGCGTTACCTTGCACCTCTTCCGGTACCGCCATGCCCCGTCCACGTCACCGTTCCCGCTACCGGCCACCCCTGCCCGGCAGCGCCCTACTGGCCGCCTGGCGTCAGGGCTATGGCCTGGCCGAGCTCAAGCGCGACCTGCTCGCCGGCCTGACCATTGGCATCGTCGCGGTGCCGCTCTCCATGGCGCTGGCCATCGCCACCGGGGTGCCGCCCCAGCATGGCCTGTATACCGCCATCGTGGCCGGGGCCATCATCGCGCTGACCGGCGGCTCGCGCTTCAACATCTCCGGCCCCACCGCCGCCTTCGTGGTGATCCTGTTTCCCATCGTCGCCAGCCATGGCCTCGGCGGGCTCCTGATCGCCACGCTGATGGCGGGGCTGATCCTGGTGGCACTCGGACTGGCGCGGCTGGGCAACCTGATCCAGTTCGTGCCCTACCCGGTGGTACTCGGCTTCACGGCGGGCATCGCCGTGGTGATCGCCCTGCTGCAGCTGCCCGATTTCCTCGGTCTAGAGGGCGTTGCACTCGGCGACAGCACGCTGCACAACCTGGCGGAGATCGTCCGCGCCGTGCCCACGCTGGCCCCGGCCGAACTCGGCATCGGACTGATCACGCTGGCCGCGCTGATCCTGTGGCCACGGCTGAAGCTACCGGTGCCGGCGCCGCTGGTCGGCCTGGCGGTGGGCACGCTGGCGGCACTCGCCGTCGCCCCGCTGGGCGTCGAGATCGAGACCATCGCCTCGCGCTTCAGTTGGGAATACCAGGGCCAGACGGGCAGCGGCATTCCGCCCTTCGCTCCCGAGCTATTGTTGCCCTGGCGCCTGCCGGGTGCAGACGGGGCTCCGCTCACGGTGGACTTCGCCCTGATTCGCGAGCTGCTCGGCCCGGCGCTGGCCATCGCCATGCTGGCGGCCATCGAGTCACTGCTCTGCGCGGTGGTGGCCGACGGGCTGACCCGTACCCGCCACGACCCCAACGCCGAGCTGATCGGCCAGGGGCTGGGCAATATCGCCGTCCCTTTCTTCGGCGGCATCACCGCCACTGCGGCCTTGGCGCGTACCGCCACCAACATCCGCAGCGGCGCCTTCTCGCCGCTGGCGGCAATCGTCCATGCGCTGGTGGTGCTGCTGGCGGTGGTGGCATTGGCCGAGGTACTTGCCCTGGTGCCGATGGCCGCACTCGCGGCGCTGCTGTTCATCATCGCCTGGAACATGAGCGAGGCGCGCCACTTCATCCATATCCTGAAGAGCGCGCCGGGCAGTGACGTGGCGATACTGGTGATCTGCTTCCTGCTCACGGTGGTGTTCGACATGGTGCTGGCGGTGGCGGTGGGCATCGGCCTGGCGGCGGCGCTGTTCATCCGCCGCATGGCCGACCTGACCCACGCCCGCCGTCTCGAACCCGACAGCGATGAGGAGAGCCGCGACCTGCCCCGCCAGGTGGCGCTCTACGACGTCAACGGCCCACTGTTTTTCGGTGCGGCCGAGAAGGCCGTATCGTCTCTGCGGGTGGTGGACCCGGAAGTGAGAGTGGTGATGCTCGACATGCGCGACGTGCCGAGCCTGGATGCCACGGCCATCGTCGCCCTGCAAACGCTGGTCGAGGAGCTGCGCGCACGCCAGGTCGGGCTGATCTTCATCGGCATGCCGGCGCGCATGGTGCTCAAGCTCAGGCGTGCCGGCGTCAGGCGGCTGTCGGGACGCCTGTCTGCCGTCCGCCACCCGGCCCGGGCCCGGCGGCTGGCCGAGCGTTGGCTGGCAATGCCAGCCACCTGAGGCCCCTACTCCCCCTGCAGCGTGGCGATCAACCGTCGCGCCCCGCCGCGCTCGCGATGCTCGCCGAGCCAAACACCCTGCCAGGTACCCAGTGCGAGCTTGCCGTCGCGCACCGCCAGGGTGAGCTGGGTGCCGAGCAGGCTGGCGCAGACATGGGCCGGCATGTCGTCGGGCCCCTCCAGGGTATGGCGGAAGTAGGGCAGGTCGCCCGGGATACGCTCACGCAGGAAGGCGTCGAGGTCGTGGCGCACGTCCGGGTCGGCGTTCTCGTTGAGCGTCAGCGAGGCCGAGGTGTGCAGCAGTTGCAGATGCAGCAGCCCCACCTTTACCTCACGCAACTCCATCAGCGCCGAGGTCACCTCCTCGGTGATCAGGTGAAAACCTCGCGAACGCGGTGCCAGGCGCAGCTCCTTCTGGTGCCACATGGCTTAACTCTCCTCGATGGTTCAATCCTTGCGTTCGAACAGGGCCAGGTGCGTTGGCTGGCCGAGATCAGGGTCCCACTCGCCGAGGCCCGAGAGCGAGGCACGGTAGCCGTTGCGATGGGCGACACCACGAGCCCAGTCGCGGAAGCGGTCCCGCGTCCACTCGAAACGGTGGTCGGGATCGCGGAACTCGCCGCGGGCGAGCCCGAAGAGTGGGTTGTAGTCGTGATTGGGAGTCGTCAGCACGAGCAGGCCGGGGCGCAGCGCCCCGAAGACGGCCCGCTCCATTCGGGACAGGTTGCCTGGAGGTACGTGCTCGATGGTCTCGACCATCGCGGCGGCATCGAAGCCGACCAGCGCAGCGTGGGGTTCGACGTAGGAGCCACAGATCAGTGTGAGTCGCTGACGGCACGCCGCTGGCAGCCGCTCCAGGCGCATCTTGGCCTGGGCCAGCAATTCCCCCGACAGTTCCAGTCCCGCCACCTGCTCGAACTGAGGCTCGCGCAGCAGATACTGCAGCAGCCCCCCGGAACCACAGCCGAGATCGAGCACCCGGCGCGCGCCACTCCCTTTCAGCAAGGATGCGACTCGCAACCATCGCTGTTGGTGAAGGTCGAGGTCCTCCAGTGTTATGCCTCCCTTTCCTCCATTGCGCTGTAAGCATGATGCAGCACTTGTAGAGGCGGCGAAAAGGGCCGCACGGCAAACAACCGTGCGGCTTGGTTGAATGGCATACGGTTTATTCGCTTGCCACCGTGGTGGGCTGCCCCTGTGCCGCGGCGAATACCACCAGTACCCTGGCATCGCTGTCGGTCACGTTGAAGAGCTGGTGATCCCGGTTGAGGGCCTCGACATAGGCCTCCCCCGTAGCATAGGTATGAGGATCACCGCCCTCGGTGCGCAGTTCGACTTCGCCCTCGAGTACATAGACGTAGACGGGCACTGGATGCTGATGCAGGGGCGTCCGTCCGCCCGGCTCGATGGTGCCGATCACGGAGACGATTTCCGGCGTCCCGTCGGGCCAGACGATGGCATCGCCGTCACGAGTATCGGTCGTCTTCAACACCGGTTGGGTCTCGAACCCTGCCGGCAGGGCATCGTCCTGGGCAAGCGCTGCGCAAATGGGCAGGATCGCGATCAACCCCAGGCTCAGCGCCGCTGATGTGATGATGGTTTTCATGACGTTTCACTCCTCTCTGCAAATGTGAAGGCCTCTACGCTCAGGCCTTGACCGCCAGTAGCGAGATGCTCTTGACCCCGTAGGTGGCACTGGCGCCCTGGGCCGAATCGGTCAAGAAGCGGTACTCGGGGTGTTCGCGCCAGGTTTCGATCGCGAGGCCGGCGGCCTCGATGGCCGCGCGATAGTCGTCCTGCTGCAGGGCGCCCCCGATGCAGGCGGCCCACAGGGTAGCGTTGCAGGAAACGCTCTCCGGCAAGGGCTTTTCGGTGACGATATCGGCCAGCGCCAGGCGTCCGCCGTGCCGAAGCACTCGCGCCGCCTCGGCGAAGACCCTCGGCTTGTCGGCCGAGAGATTGATCACACCGTTGCTGATCACCACGTCGATGCTGCCATCGGCGAACGGCGGCGCCTCGGTATAACCGGCGTGGAAAGTGACCTGGCCGAAACCCGCCTCGTGCGCCAGCCGCTCGGCCTTCTCGCGCTGGGCCGCGGTCATGTCGAGCCCCAGCACCTGGCCGCCGGGCCCCGTCGCCAGGGCTGCCAGCAGGCTGTCCATGCCGGAACCGCTGCCTAGGTCGAGCACCGTCTCGCCGGGCTGGATGGCGGCCAGATCGAGGAAATGGCCGACGCCGGCGAAGGAGTCGATGGCGGCGGTCGGTATGCGATCCAGGGCGCGGGGGTCGTAGCCCAGTCGCTCGGCCAGGGCGCGCCCCATCTCGAAATGGAACTCCCCCTGCGGCGCTTCGGCCACTTCGCGATACATCGCCTTGACGCGCGCCTCGAGCTCCTGCTTGTCCACCCCGGCGGTGGTGGGCTTTGCCGTGATTGTCATTGTCTTTTCTCCTCTGGCTGCTCACGACGACACCGAACGGTGCCGTGTGCGCCAGGACGCCGTCCACGCGAAAAGGGTTCCCGCCGGGAACCGAAGACGCCGTTGCTGCGTCCCTGCCCATGTCCGATCACTTGCCCAGCGAGGGCGAGCGGACCATGCTCGAAGAGGTGTCGCCATGTCGTTGGCAGGTTCACTCCTTGACCATCCACGGCCGCAGCCACACGCTCGATACCGGAACGCCACGGGGGCCAGCATGCGTTTCGACGAAACCGCCAGCCGGCGGGAGTGGTTCGAGCAGCGCCTGGCACCGCTGATGGACCGACTCTACGGCACTGCACTGAGGCTCACCCGCCACCCCGCCGACGCCGAGGACATCGTCGCCGAGGCGGTAACCAAGGCCTGGACACAGCTCGACCGGCTGCGCGATCCCCAGCGCTTCGAGGGCTGGCTGTTTCATATCCTCACCAACACCTTCATCAGCGAATGGCGCAGGCGCCGTTGCCGACCTCAGCCGGGCGGAGATGGCACTACCGAGCCCGGCGAGCTCGACAGCGCCTGTTTCACGCTGTTCCAGCAACTGCACCAGCCCTTCCTGCTGTGGTGGGGTAGCCTCGAGGAACAGTTCTTCAACGGCCTGCTGCAGGAGGACCTGGAGCAGGCGCTGGATGCACTGCCCGATGCCTACCGGGTGACGATTGTGCTGGTCGAAGTGCAGGGCTATACGTATGAAGAGGTTGCGAGCCTGCTCGGTATTCCATTGGGCACCGTGCGCTCGCGCCTGAGCCGGGCGCGCTCGCAGCTGCAGAAAATGCTCTGGGAGCAGGCCAGGGAGGCGGGCATGGTGTCCGGCGAGGGCGACGGAGGTGCACGGGAATGAGCCCAAGAGCATTGAGCTGCGAGGAGGTCATCGAAAGGCTCTTCGACTACCTCGACAGGGAACTCGACCCGCAGGAAGCGAGCGACGTCGAATGGCACCTGCACCGGTGCCGGGACTGTTTCACACGCGCCGAATTCGAACGACGACTTCGAGCCAGAGTGGCGGCCACCGGTACGGCAAAGGCACCGCCACGGCTGCATCAGCGCATCCGGACCCTGCTCGACCGCTTCGACGAGTCCGATTCCACCCGCTGACCCGTGAGGAGAACGCTCATGGTGGCCATTCTCGGCTATTCGCGCCCGCAGATCCTGGCGGCGGTACAGCAGATGTACACCGCCGTGGCGGAAGCCCCAGGCTCCCCCTTCCACTTCCCCGTCGGGGCCGAAGCCAGCCGCCGCCTGGGCTATCCCCCGGAGCAGCTCGCGCAGTTGCCGGCGGAGGTCCGCGATGCCTTCGCTGGCGTCGGCTACCCTTTTCGCGCCGAGGCCATACACCCCGGCGACCGGGTGCTCGACATCGGCGCCGGAGCCGGTGGCGATGCCCTGATCGCACGCCAACTGACCGGCCCCCAGGGGCGGGTCATCGCCCTCGACCTGACCGCGGCCATGACGCGCCGGCTTCAGCAGGTCAGCGACCGTCACTCCTTCGAACGACTCGGCGTGGTACAGGCTTCCGCCGAGCAACTGCCGCTGCCCGATGCCAGCATCGACTGCATCAGCAGCAATGGCGCTCTCAACCTGATCCCAGACAAACGCCGGGCCGTGGCCGAGATGTTCCGCGTGCTCAAGCCTCACGGGCGCGTGCAGTTGGCCGACGTGGTGATTCACCGCCCGGTGTCGGTGGATTGCCACGAGGATCCCCGCCTGTGGGTCGAGTGCGTGGTCGGGGCCACGGTGAAGGAGGAGCTGATCGCCCTGTTCGAGGAGGCCGGCTTCGAGGAGGTCACCGTGCTCGGCAGCCATGACTACTTCGCCCTGAGCCCCAGCGCCCAGACCCGCGAGGTCGCCGCCGGCTTCGGCGCACACTCGGTCGAGATCGGCATGCGCCGCGGCGGCACCACGCCGAGCTGGATGCAACGCTGGCGCCGACGCCTCGATCCACGACGCTGGCTGCGGCTATGGCATCGCCGCGGCCTGCTCGGCATGCTGGCTTTCCTGCTGGCCCTGCTGAGCTGCTACGGCACCCTGGCACTGGTCGCCCTGCTGCCGCTGCTGGGTGTACACCTGGCCCTGGACGAAGGGCTCTGGGCCAGCGCCATCGCTGCCTTCGTATTGCTCACCCTGGCGGTGGTGGCAAGCGGCCTACGCCTGCATCGCCGCCCCTGGCCCGTGCTTGTGAGCCTGGCCGGCACGTTTCTCGTGCTGTATGCACTCTTCGTCGACTATTCCGTGCTGGTGGAGTTGGGCGGTTTCGTACTGCTGGCTGGCAGCGTCGTCTGGGACATCGTGCTGCGTAGAAGGTGGGAAACGAACGTACTGGGTTTGAAATGAAGTCGGTGCAGGCCAGATTCCTCCCGCACCATCGTCAATCAGCGATTCTGCAGCCGATTGTGAATGGCGGTGGCAGCAATCGATGCCTGACCGGTGGCCACCGTGAGCTGACTCAATTGGTTGGTCATGTCCCCCGCTGCATATAGCCCTTCGATTCCCGTCTGCATGTGGGGGTTCACCACCAGATAACCCTGCGGATTCCTCAACGCTCCCAGATTCGTGCCCAGCTCACTGCGAACCTTCGTTCCCAGGGCACAATACACCGCATCGAACGAATGCACGGTGCCATCGTCCATGCGCACGTGGATGCCTTTACCTGCATCGCCGTACATGTCGCTCACCTTTACCTGCACCAAGGCGATATTCTCGCGAGTCAGGAGCTCCGTCGACGCGCTATCCATATACGCACCACCTTCGATATCGATCAGCGTCAGATCGGCACTGAATCGCTTGATGAACGCAGCCTCCCCAACGCCACTCGCGTCTCGGGCAATGATGCCGATGCGCTCTTTGGTGTACTCGAATCCATCGCAGATGGGACAATAGCGGATCAAGCCACCTTCCTTTACTGCCTGGAAGCCCTCCATCTCGGGTTCGACATCGACGACTCCCGTCGCCAGCAGTACCGTCCGTGAGCGGAAGACTTCCGTTTCGGTGATGACGTTGAACAGGCCATCCTCGGTGCGTTCCAGGCGTTCTACCCGCCCAGGCGTCACTCGCCCACCATTTGCCCCAAGTTGCGCCCGGAGCCGCTCCAACAGCTCAAGACCGCTGATGCCTTCCCCGAAACCTGGGTAATTGAAGGTGCGCGGAATAAGCGCGGCACGGCTTTTCCCCTCATCGATGATGCAAATGTCACGCAGGAAACGTCGAAGATAGATACCGGCCGCCAGCCCGGCGGGACCGGCACCGACGATCACGCAGTCGATCGTAGCAACCTCTTCCATTTCCACTCTCCCTGAATGCGGCGAAGCCAACGTCCTTTTGACCCATCTGATGTCTCCTCAGTGTCGGACTAATCCCCGATCCGGTCCACGGTCGTCTCCAGGTCGTACAGCGAAACGGCAGCGCCACCAGCGTCCTGTACCGGAGTTCTTCCAGACAAAAAAAGCGCGGCAACCGCCGCGCTTGAAGTCGCCATTGCTGACGACGAGAGAGCAACTTTTCTAACTGGCCAGATCGAGCACCACCCGGCCTTCGATCCTGCCGTCGATCATGCGCTGGAAGACGTCGTTGATGTTCTCCAGGCGATCGGTGCTCACCGTGGCCTTGACCTTGCCCTCGCCAGCGAAGTCCAGCGACTCCTGCAAGTCCTGGCGGGTGCCGACGATGGAGCCGCGCACGGTGATGCCGTTGAGCACGGTCTCGAAGATCGGCAGCGGGAAGTTACCGGGCGGCAGGCCGTTGAGCGAAATGGTGCCACCACGGCGCACCATGCCCTGGGCCTGCTCGAAGGCCTTGGGCGACACCGCGGTAACCAGTACACCATGGGCGCCGCCGATCGCTTTCTTGAGGTAAGCCACCGGGTCGGTCTTGGCCGCGTTGACGGTGACGCTGGCGCCCAGCCGCTCAGCCAGCGCCAGCTTGGCGTCGTCGATGTCCACGGCGGCGACGTTGAGGCCCATGGCCTTGGCGTACTGCACTGCCATGTGGCCCAGTCCGCCGACGCCGGAAATCACCACCCACTGGCCTGGACGGGTGTCGGTCACCTTGAGCCCCTTGTAGACGGTGACGCCAGCGCACAGCACCGGGGCGATTTCGACGAAGCCAACGTTGTCCGGCAGATGACCGGCATAGTCGGCCACCGCCAGGGTGTAGTCGGCGAAGCCACCATTGACCGAATAGCCGGTGTTCTGCTGCGACTCGCACAGGGTCTCCCAGCCGCCCAGGCAGTGCTCGCAGTGGCCACAGGCGGAATGCAGCCAGGGCACGCCGATGCGATCGCCCTCCTTGACGTGCTTGACGCCGGCCCCGACGGCAGCCACGTGGCCCACGCCCTCATGGCCGGGTATGAAAGGCGGACTGGGCTTGACCGGCCAGTCGCCGTGGGCCGCATGCAGGTCGGTGTGACATACCCCCGAGGCAGCTATCTTGACCAGCACCTCGCCGGGACCGGGGCGCGGTACCTCGACCTCCTCGATGGCCAACGGCTCGCCGAACTTGCGAACCACGGCGGCTTTCATCGTCTTGTCCATAGCCTTGCTCTCCTTATCTAGCCTGTCGTGTCGGACGGCGGTTGCCGAACGACGGGACCAACGGAATCGCCAGGAGCTGGAGTGGTTGGCCACTCTCTAGAAAGAGGCAGAATGCCGCCCGGACGGGCCGGGCGGCATGGTGGTTCAGAACATGACGGCTCAGAAGAAGCCGAGCGGATTGATGTCATAGCTCACCAGCAGGTTCTTGGTCTGCTGGTAGTGCTCCAGCGCCACCTTGTGGGTCTCGCGACCGACGCCGGACTTCTTGTAGCCACCGAAGGCGGCATGCGCCGGGTACTGATGGTAGCAGTTGGTCCACACGCGGCCGGCCTGAATGCCGCGGCCCATGCGGAAGGCGACATTGATGTCGCGGCTCCACACGCCGGCGCCGAGGCCGAACTCGGTGTCGTTGGCGATGGCCAGGGCCTCTTCCTCGTCCTTGAAGGTGGTCACCGCCACCACCGGGCCGAAGATCTCCTCCTGGAACACGCGCATCTTGTTGTTGCCCTTGAGCAACGTCGGCTGGATGTAGTAGCCCTTGTCGTAGGCCGGGTCGAAGCTCTCCTTGTCGCCGCCGGAGAGGAACTCGGCGCCCTCCTCGCGGGCGATGTCCATGTAGGACATGATCTTGTCGAACTGCTCCTGGGAGGCCTGGGCGCCCACCTGGACGTCGGTATCCAGCGGGTTGCCACGCTTGATCTGTCCCACCTTCTCCATGACCTTGGCCATGAAGGCGTCGTAGATGCTCTCCTGAATCAGCGCCCGCGACGGGCAGGTACATACCTCGCCCTGGTTGAAGAAGGCCAGCACCAGCCCTTCGGCGGCCTTCTCGATGAAGGCCGGCTCGGCGTCCATGATGTCGGCGAAGTAGATGTTGGGGGACTTGCCGCCCAGCTCCACGGTGGAGGGAATGATGTTCTCGGCGGCGCACTTGAGGATGTGCGAACCCACCGGAGTCGAGCCGGTGAAGGCGATCTTGGCGATGCGCTTGCTGGTGGCCAGCGCCTGGCCCGCCTCGGCACCGTAGCCGTTGACCACGTTGACCACGCCCGGCGGCAGCAGGTCGCCGACCAGCTTCATCAGCTCGAGGACCGAGGCCGGGGTCTGCTCGGCGGGCTTGAGCACCACGCAGTTGCCGGCAGCCAGCGCCGGGGCCAGTTTCCACACCGCCATCAGCAGCGGGAAGTTCCACGGGATGATCTGGCCCACCACGCCCAGCGGCTCGTGGAAGTGATAGGAGACGGTGTTGGCGTCGATGTCGGCCGCGGTGCCCTCCTGGGCGCGGATGCAGCCGGCGAAGTAGCGGAAGTGGTCGACGGCCAGCGGGATGTCGGCGTTGAGGGTTTCACGCACCGCCTTGCCATTGTCCCAGGTCTCGGCCACGGCGAGCAGTTCCAGGTTCTGCTCGATGCGGTCAGCGATCTTGAGCAGGATGTTGCTGCGCTCGGTGGCGGAGGTCCTGCCCCAGGCGGGGGCGGCGGCATGGGCGGCGTCCAGCGCCTTGTCGATGTCCTCGGCGGTGGAGCGCGGGATCTGGCAGAACACTTCGCCGTTGACCGGACTGACGTTGTCGAAGTACTGACCCTTCACCGGAGGCACGAATTCGCCACCGATGTAGTTGCCGTAGCGTGATTCGAAGGTGATGACGGAACCGGACTGACCGGGGTTGGCGTAGATCATGACGATGCTCCTGGGTTGCGTTGTTTTGCTCGGTGATGGCGGAAGGCAGCGATGGCTGCGGCTTTCACGGTCACCGACATGCTGTCTGCGACATGGGCTCTCTCGCTTCTCTCATCCGGCGCGCCAGTGATGCCAGGTGGTGTTGGCCGGCCCCAGTACGCAGTGTAGATAACCTTGGGGTGTGTACCTCATCCTCCCTTGGGTGGCATTGGGGAGGGTCTTTGGTCGTAGTCTGCCGGACCCGTGTGGAGCCCGGCAGACAAGCAGGCTACTGCGCTGCATGCTCGCTCGGCAGCTTGAAGGTCCACAGCATGCCGCCCTGGTTGAAGTTCTTGACCACCTTGGCGACCTCGCCGCCCCACAGCGGCACCGCCCCACCCCAGCCCGAGGCGACGGAGACGTACTGCTCGCCGTCCATGGTCCAGGTGATCGGTGTGCCGACCACGCCCGAACCGGTATTGAAGCGATACAGCTCCTCGCCGGTGCGGGCGTCGAACGCCTTCAAGTAGCCTTCGGGCGTGCCGGTGAAGACCAGGTTGCCGGCGGTGGTCATCACGCCACCCCACAGCGGCGCGCGGTTCTCGTGGCGCCAGACCTCTTCGCCGGTGAGCGGATCCATCGCGCGCAGCACGCCGATGAACTCCTCGTTGGCCGGCTTGATGGTGAATCCCGCGCCGAGATAGGCCGCCCCCCGCTTGTAGGAGACCGGCTCGTTCCAGATATCCATGGACCACTCGTTGGAGGGAACGTAGAACAGGCCGGTGTCCTGGCTGTAGGCCATCGGCATCCAGTTCTTGCCCCCAAGGAAGGCCGGGCGCGCGAGCACTGCCTCGCCCTTGTCCTCCTCGGTGGCGGACGGATCGCCCGGTCGCCCGCCCTCGGTGTAGATGGGACGCCCCTGGTCGTCGAGTCCTTCGGCCCAGGAGATCTCGTCGACGAAGGGAAAGCCGCGAATGAAGCTGCCATCGGTGCGGTCGAGCACGTAGAAGAAGCCGTTACGGTCGGCGGTGGCCGCCGCCCTGACGAGTTCGCCGTCCTGCTCGTAGTCGAACGAAATCAGTTCGTTGACCCCGTCGTAGTCCCAGCCATCGTTGGGAGTGGTCTGGAAGTGCCACTTGATGCTGCCATCGTTGGGGTCGATCGCCACCCGCGACGAGGAGAACAGGTTGTCGCCGGGGCGCAGGTGCGAATTCCACGGCGCCGGGTTGCCGGTACCGAAGAACAGGGTGTCGGTGTCGGGGTCGTAGGTACCGCCCAGCCAGGTGGCGGCCCCGCCGGTCTCCCACATGTCGCCGGGCCAGGTCAGCCCCGCCTCGCCACCGGAGATGCCGTTCTCGACGGCTTCGCCATCGCGATAGACGTAGCCCATGTGCCCCTCGACGGTCGGCCGCGTCCACAGCAGGTCGCCCGTACGTGGGTCGTAGGCCTCGACCTTGCCGACGATGCCGAACTCGCCGCCCGACACCCCGGTGATCAACTTGCCGTTGACGATGATCGGTGCCGCCGTGATCGAGTAGCCTTCCTGGTAGTCGGCCACCTGCTTGACCCACACCACCTTGCCGGTGTCCTTGTTCAGAGCGACGAGCTTGGCGTCCAGGGTGCCGAAGATGAACAGGTCGTCGTAGAGCGCACCGCCACGATTGACCACGTCGCAGCAGGGCATGATGCCGTCGGGCAGACGCGCATCGTACTGCCAGATCTCCTCACCGGTGCGGGCATCGATCGCGTAGGCGCGCGAATAGGAGGCCGTGACGTACATCACCCCATCCTTGACGATCGGCTGGGACTCCTGGCCGCGCTGCTTCTCGCCGCCGAAGGAGAAGGCCCATGCCGGCTGCAGGGAGCGGACGTTCTCCGTATTCAGGAGGTCGATGCCGCTATAGCGCTGGCCCTGAAGCCCCATGCCATAGGTCACCACATCCTCGGCAGTGGCGTGGTCGTTGAGGAGATCCTCGTCGGTCACCGCCTGGGCGCCAAGGGAGACGGCCAGTGTCAGGGTGCCAAGGGTAAAGCGTGTGCTTATCGAGCGATATGTCATGGTTGTATTCTCGCTTCTGTGTCATGCGTTTTTGCCGAAGGCCCCAAGGCCTTTCCAACCCTTTCGTCATTCTTGGCGGGGGCAACTCGATCGACAATGAACCTCTCGGACGACTTCCTTCGTCCCTTGGTAGTAAGACCTGAGCCCACGAAAAAGCCGCAGCGATGCTGCGGCTTTCCTGTCTCGAGAGAATCGATCCCAGCGTTCACTCAAGCAGCGCAAGCACGGCCTTTTCGTAGGCGGGATAGAGGTGCGTCACCGTTCGCGTCAGCTCGTAGCGTCGTCCTTCGAGCGTGTCGAACCTTGGCGGGATCTCCATGGCGGCGGCTTCCGTCATGCTTAGCCCTTGCGACGCCGCTCGGGTCAGTGCGCCATCCAGCCAAAGGAGATAGTCGCGCGTCTGCTGAAGGGCAGCATCGCCCATGCCGGACGCCCCGTGACCTGGCACCAGCCAGCGATACGGCAGCGCCTCCAGGCGCTCGAGATCGGCGAGCCATACCTCGAGACCGGGGCTCTGCGGCGTGCTCAGGGCTCTGTCGTGAAACACCAGGTCAGCGGCAAAAAGCACACCGCTCGTCTCGTCGAAAATGGCCAGGTCGGCGCCGGTATGACCGGAAAGCTCCAGCAATTCCAGGCGGCGCTCGCCGACCTTCCATTCGCCGGGTTGCAGCAACTTTTCGGGTATGACGATCTCGGTGCCGCGCATCCAGTCGCCGACGAGGCGGTACATGTTATCGGCGAATGCCTCGCCATCTCGTCTCAACAGTTCCTGCGATGCCTCGAGCATATAAAGAGAATCGAAATCGAACGCCTGGTTGCCGAAGACGTGGTCGGGATGATGATGCGTCAGCAACACATGCGTGATGGGCTCGCGCGTGGTTTTCTCGATCAGTCGTCTGAGCGCTTCGCCATATCGCCTCGACGGTCCCGTGTCGATGACCACCACCCCCTCGCCCGTCTCGATAAAGGCGGTATTGACGATATTACCGCCGTTTTCGCGGGAGAAATTCGCCGTGCTGCCCTCCACCACCCACACGCCTTGCTCTATCTCGACGGCTTCCAGCGCATAATCCGGCTCGGCCTGGACCGGCGAGATCGACAAGCAGCTGAGCAGGACGGCAGTAAAGTACGCAATGAGCTTCCGGATCATTCTGCGTCCCCTTCCAGGCGCCGCTCGAAGACGTTGCCATTGTTGTCGCGCATCCACAGCAGCGGCGCAGACGGCGGCTGAGGCAACTCGAAGACGAACATCGGGTTCTCGGCGGCGGATTCGGACAGCGTCAGACTCAGCAAGGGGCTGGTTTCTCCCGCCCCGCGCAGCTCCACCCGGTCGATGAAGAAGGCCGGAACGTTGCCCACCATGCCGGAATCCATGGGGTGCATGACGTGGGTCTTGTAACGGAGATGGTCGCCGCGGGGAAAGGCTCGGCCGTGGATGGTACCAAAGCTGCGCTCCCAGTCGGGATTGGCCGCCGTCAGGCTGGGCGCCGTGCAGCCGCCGCCCGCGGCGTCCACGTGGGCGCTGGCGACGTGCCAGGTTCCCGCTTCGTCCTGCACGGCGGCACGCACCGTGGTCGCCTGCTGGACACGAAAGTTCAACGAGATGACCCGCAGCGGGAGCTCGCCGGGGTCGTAGGAGAACAAGTGCGGCACAGGGTTGAGGTCGACCCAGGTGACGATCCGCCGCGGCCGGTGGGGAAAGCGCGACAGGTCCAGCGTCAGCGGAACCTGCGCGGAGTCCTCGGCAAAGGCGGGCACCTGCAGGTCGATGCGCTCGTCGTGCCGCACCTCGATGTCGCTGCCCAGGTAGCGCTCAAGATTGTAGCGCCACATGGGAGAGTGGAAGGGGTCGTCCGGCACCTCGGCGTGTGCCAGGACGCTCGCCCACACCAGCACCAGACATAACCAGCGCCCCAAGGTCACGGCTCTTCCTCCCCTTCCAGGATACCGTCGTAATAGGCCGGCGGGCTGTAGCGCAGGCCGTGGCGCGCGAAAATCTCGGCGATCTCCCCCTCGCGCACCAGGCGATCAATGACCTCCTCGATTACATGCCCCAGCTCGCGGTGGGTGTGCTTGACCGCCATGCCGACGTCCCAGGTCTGCTTCACCAGGCCCGGGAAGCCGTTGTCAGCCGCCCGGAAGGGACGATCGGCATGGCGCACCAACTGATGGTCTATCTCGGCCCGGGTGCCCATGACGGCATGCACCCGCCCCTCGGCCATGGCCTCGAAGGCACGCCCGACGTCGCGAAAATGATGCGTATTGTCGCGCAGGGCGCCACCGAAGGAGGAACTGAGATAGGTATCGGGCAGCGTATCGATCTCCACCCCGATGGGGTGGTACTGGAACACGCCCAGCGTCGATACCGAATCGAGCGCTTCGGCATCGTGGGCAATCTGCCAGCGCTCCTGCTGGTAGGGGCCGAACATCACCACCTGATCGTTGATCACTTCGCCGGTCGAATCGCGCATGTAGGCGAATCGCCGATCATAGGGCACCCGCAGCATGACGTCGGCGATCCGCCGCTTCGCCAGGTAATGGCCCTTCCAGACGTTGTTGCGCAGGTCGTCCTCCAAGGTCTCGTCCGGGGTGATCCAGTGCACGCGGAACTCCACCCCTAATTCCTCGGCAATACGTTGGCCGATCGCCACATCGACGCCGGCGGGCTCACTGCCCTCTAGATAGGAATAGGGTGGAAAGTCGCGGTAGAGACCGACGTTGAGATAACCCGACTCGACGACGATATCGTAGGTCCGCTCAGGGGGACGGTCGAGGGCCGAGTCGCTCGCCTGGACGGGCGAGCCAAGGGTCAGCGCCAGCATGAAAATCCAGCGGATCGCGTTCATGTCGCCTCCCTTATTGGCGATAATCTCACGCCTGGTCCCGGGGCTATTCCTTGACCGACTCGACGTAGGTCTTGATCGCCCAGATGGCGTTCTGGTCGAGATTGTCCTTGAACGAAGGCATTCCCTTACCGGTGCCGTTGCGCACGCGACCGATGAAGTACTCGTCGTCCCACTCCTCGAGTTCGCGAAGGTCCGGGGTGAGGCCACCGGACTGGGCCTGGATGCCGTGGCAAACCGCGCAGTTGCCGGCATAACCGCTCTCCCCGACCTTGACGGCTTCGTCGTGGAATTCGCCATGCTCGTTGCCGGGCCGGAAGGGGTTCTCGCTCAGCGGCTCCGGCCCCAATTCGGGAAGACTGCCGGTATCGACCTCCTGCGGTGTCACGTCGCCGTGCCCCATGGCAACGACCGATAGAGTGAAAAAACCGAGCGCTAGGCCGGTGCTGATAAAGCGGGTTTTGAGCAGGCTAGTGGCTTTCATTTCGGTCGCCTCCGGCTTGGATTTGTTGAACGCTTGTCGTCGCCTATTGGGGTCAAGCTCGGCGAATCTGGTTCAAGTCTAGGAAGCCGATGGCACGCGAGGAATGGCACTTTCGACCGCGAAAACCGCTCCCTTGGTAGTAACCATTTCACTGTGAGACCTTGGGTATAGTGCTTTGGTACTGCCTCATTGCGACCATGGAAACATTCTCCCTTCCCCCTGCCTTGCCTAAGGTCATGAACACGACACCAACCGGGGGAATGACTCATGTCGATCCGCGTCACGAGAGTCGCGACCATCCTCGGCCTCTGGCTGGCACTCCCTGCTGCGGTCATGGCCCTGGACGTACGCATCGGCTACGTCCAGTGGGTGCCGGACGCCGGTCCCGTGCTGTCGAACGTGACTCCCGACCCGGAGGACGCCGGTCTGCGCGGTGCCGAGCTGGCCGCCGCCGACAACAACGCCAGCGGGCGCTTCCTCGACCAGCACTATGCATTGGAGTCGCACGTTGCCGAGAGCGAGGAGCAGGCATACGCGGCCTTCGAGCAGATGCTCGACGACGGCATCGAGCTGTTCGTGCTGCGCGTCCCCGCCGAGACGCTCGTGACCATGGCCGATGCGGCGACCGAGCGGGCGTTGGTCTTCAACGCCGGGGCCAAGGAGGACTCGCTGCGCACCGGCGATTGCCGCCCCCACGTCCTGCATACCCAGCCGAGCTACGCCATGCTGACCGACGCCCTTGCCCAGTGGCTCAACCTGCGGCGCTGGCAGCAGGCCTTCCTGATCGCCGGACCGACCGACGACGACCGCGCCTGGGCCGAGGCCTTCCGCCGCTCGGCCGGGCGCTTCGGCATCGAGCTCGTCGCCGACAAGACCTGGACCTTCGACGCCGACCTGCGGCGCACGGCGTCGCGCGAGCTGCCGCTGTTCACCCAGGCGGACGACTATGACGTGGTGGTGGTCGCCGATACCCGCGGCGACTTCGGCGAGTACGTCCCTTTCAACACCTGGCTGCCGCGCCCCGTGGTGGGCACCCAGGGCATGAGCCCGGTGGCCTGGCATCGGGTAGTGGAAAGCTGGGGCGCCGCCCAACTGCAGAACCGGTTCCGCGAACTGGCCGGGCGCGACATGAACGGAGAGGACTACGCTGCCTGGGCGGGCGTGCGCTCGCTGGGCACGGCGGTCACCGAACTCGGCGCGGCCGACCGCGAGGCAATTCGCGACTTCATCCTCTCCGAGGACTTCCAACTGGCCGCCTTCAAGGGTCGCCGTCTCGGCTACCGACCGTGGAACGGCCAACTGCGTCAGCCGATTCCGCTGGTGCATCCCCAAGGGCTGGTGATCACCGCCCCCATCGAAGGCTTCCTGCACCCGATCACCGATCTCGACTCCCTGGGCTACGACGCCGCCGAAAGCGACTGCCGCATCCGTCCTTGAAGGCCATATGCCTGCTCGGCCATCCGCCCCGGCGACGATTCGACACAACTTACCAACAACAAGGAATCCGACGATGAATCCGCTACTGCGCACCGCCCTGGCTGCGACGCTGCTCGCCCTCGCCTCCCCCGCCCTGGCCGGCCTGGCCTACGTCTCCAACGAGAAGGACAACAGCATTTCGGTGATCGATACCGACTCTCTGGAGGTCATCGAGACGATCCCGGTCGGCAAGCGCCCTCGCGGCATTCTGCTCTCCAAGGACCACACCAAGCTCTATATCTGCGCCAGCGACGACGATACCGTGCAGATCATGGACCTGGCGACGCGCCGCATCGTCGATACCCTGCCCTCGGGGGAGGACCCCGAGCAGTTCGCGCTGCACCCCAACGATCGCTGGTTGTTCATTGCCAACGAGGACGATGCCATCGTCACCGTGGTGGACGTCCCGACCAAGGAGGTACTGGCCCAGATCGAGGTCGGTATCGAACCGGAGGGCATGGCTGTCAGCCCCGACGGGCGCTGGGCGGTCAATACCAGCGAGACCACCAGCATGCTGCACTGGATCGATACCGAGGACTTCGAGATCAAGAAGAACATGGTGGTCGGCCAGCGTCCCCGCCACGTGGAGTTCAGCAGCGACGGCAAGGTGGCCTGGGCCTCGGCCGAGATCGGCGGGACCGTCCACGTCATTGATGTCGAGGCGCTGGAGGAGATCGCCACGCTCGAGTTCTCCATCCGCGGAGTCAACAGCGACAAGGTGCAGCCGGTGGGGGTCGCGCTCACTTCCGACGGCCGTTACGCCTTCGTCGCGCTCGGCCCCGCCAACCATGTTGCCGTCCTCGACGCCCAGACTTACGAAGTACTCGACTACCTGCTGGTGGGTCGGCGCGTCTGGCAACTGGCCTTCAACGAGGACGAGAGCCTGCTCTTCACCACCAACGGCATCAGCGGGGACGTTTCGGTGATCGACGTCGAGCAGCTGGCCGTGACTCGCTCCATCGAGGTCGGCCGCTATCCCTGGGGCGTGGTCGTCGCACCATGAACGCCGCGATCCAGGACGTTCAAGCGCCGATGTTCGAGGCCCTCGACATCGAGCATCGCTACGGCTCTCGCCGCGCCCTCGACGGGGTGAGCTTCACCCTCCTCCGCGGCGGATTCCATGCCCTGCTCGGCCCCAACGGTGCCGGCAAGAGCACCCTGATCGGATTGATGACCGGCCTGCTGCGCAGCCAGGCCGGCGAGATCCGCATCGGCGGTCATTCGCTGACCCGCGAACCGCGCCGGGTGCGACGCCAGCTCGGCGTGGTCTTCCAGCAGCTGACGCTGGACCTCGACCTCAGCGTACGCCAGAACCTGCTCTATCATGCGTCGCTGCACGGGCTGGGGCGACGCCTGGCTCGCCAGCGCTGCGACCGAGAACTCGCCCGCCAAGGGCTCGAGGAGCGCGCCGACGAACGGGTGCGCCAGCTCAACGGCGGCCACCGGCGCCGGCTGGAAATCGCCCGGGCATTGCTGCACGAGCCGGCACTGCTGGTGCTCGACGAGGCCAGCGTCGGGCTGGATGCCGCCAGCCGTCAGGCACTCAACGAGCACGTGCGCGCGCTGTGCCGTGAGCGCGACATGACGGTGCTGTGGACGACCCATCTGCTCGACGAGATCGACCCCGACGACAACGTGGTGATGCTGTGCGCCGGCAGCGTGGTGGCCGCCGGCCAGGCCCAAGCGCTGTGCGCGCGGACCCACAGTGCCACGCTGCAGGATGCCTTCCGCCACCTGACCGGCGGGCAGGGCCCCGACAACGAGGAGGGGCGCACATGAATCTTGCCGCCTACTGGTACTGTTTCCTCGGCGTCGGCGGCCGCGAGTGGCGCCGCTTCGTGCAGCAACGCACGCGCTTCTTCAGTGCCCTGGTGCGCCCTCTTCTGTGGCTGGTGGTCTTCGCCGCCGGCTTTCGCGCCGTGCTGGGCATCTCGATCATGGAGCCCTACGGCACCTACATCGTCTACGAGGTCTACATCACCCCGGGGCTGTGCTGCATGATCCTGCTGTTCAACGGCATGCAGGGCTCACTGTCGATGGTCTACGACCGCGAGATGGGCAGCATGAAGGTACTCTTGATGAGCCCGCTGTCGCGGCCCTTCCTGCTGCTGTGCAAGGTACTGGCGATCTCGCTGGTGTCGCTGGTCCAGGTCTACGCCTTCCTCGCCATCGCCTGGTGGTACGGCATTCGCCCGCCGCTGCTCGGCCTGGCCACGGTGCTGCCCGCCTTGCTGCTGGTGGCGATGATGCTAGGTAGCCTGGGGCTGGTACTGGCCAATGCCGTGCGGCAACTGGAGAACTTCGCCGGCGTGATGAACTTCGTGATTTTCCCGCTGTTCTTCCTCTCCTCGGCGCTCTACCCGCTGTGGAAGATGCAGGAGGCGGGGCCCTGGCTCTACTGGCTGTGCGCCAACAATCCCTTCACCCATGGCGTGGAGCTGGTGCGCTTCGCCCTCTACGGACGGCTCGCGCTGGAGCCGCTGCTGTGGTGCCTGGGGCTGACCGCGCTTTTCGCCACCGTGGCGGTGCTCACCTTCAACCTGCAGCGCGGCCAGGGCGTGCTGCGCCAGGGCTCAGCGACCTAGCAGCGATTCTGCTGACATAGCCAATGGGCGATCCACGGCCCCTCGTAGACCAGCGCTTCGTGCAGTTGCACCAGCACGGCGCCGGCTTCCAGTCGCGCCGAGACGTGCTCGGCCGTCGCGACACCGCCAACCGAGATCAGTGGCAGGCTACCCTTCAGCAGCTCAACGGCTTGGGCGACCTGGCGACACGCCTGGCGTTGACACTCCGGCCTTTGCCATTCGGCGTAGCGCTTCGGCGTGGCCGGCGGCCCGGCATCGCACGCCAGGACCACCCCCTCGCAGCCCAGCCCCGCCAGATGCGGCAAGATGACGGGTGGCGCCGTCGCTTCGCGCTCAAGGCGCAGCTTGACCGTCAGCGGTACCTGGCGGCCAGTGCAGGCAGACAGCCGTTGCTGCTCTCGCTTCAACGCGCTCAGCAGCCTTTGCAGCTCGCCCAGCCGTGCGGGGTGCTGCAACGCCACGGCCTGGGGGCTGCCGAGATTGACGGCGATATAATCGGCATGTCGCCAAGCCGCACGCAGGCCGGCGAGAAGCTCTTCCGGAGCATGTGCCGTCGAGGTGCGTGGATCGAGGCCGACATTGATGCCCAGGATGGCATCGCCCGCCTGCGGAAGAGGGTTCATGGCTCTGCCTGGTCGCGGCGACCACGAGCCGATCTCGATGCAGCCGAAGCCAAGCGCCGACGCCCGGCGTCCCAGCCACCCGCCGCGATCGAAGCCGGCCGCAATGCCCAGCGGATTGGGAAATGTCAGACCCATGGCCTGCACTGGCGCCAGCCTCTCGGCGCCGCCAGCCCCGCCCATCAGCGCCGGTGGATCGGGCATTCGAGCGGCCAGATGCGCGCGAGCACAGGCGACACCCCGGCCCAGGCGCGGCGTTCGCTGCATCAGGGCGCCCATCAGGCGTCGGGACATGCCGGTGGATCGGTGCACGACGGCTAGCCGAAGCGCCTGAGCGCTCGACCGTGACGCAATGCGAACGCCTCCATGAAGGCGATCAGCGCATCGACCCCCGCTTCGGGCATGGCGTTGTAGAGGCTGGCGCGCAGCCCGCCCACGGCGGAATGACCCTGCAGATTGAGCAGCCCCTCTCGACGTGCTTGCTCGACGAACTCGCAGGTCAGAGACGGCACGGCAAGCTGGAAGCAGACGTTCATCCGCGACCTGTCTGCCACCTGCTGCTCGCAGGCGTAGAACTCACTGGCGTCGATGAAGGTATAGAGCTTCTCGCTCTTGCGGCGGTTGCGCGCGGCCATCGCGCCCAGGCCCCCCTGCGCCCGTAGCCAGCGGAAGACCAGCCCGGCGAGATAGATGGCGTGGGTCGGCGGCGTATTGAAACGGTTGTCGCTCTCGACCTGGATTCGATAGCTGAACGTGGAGGGGCACGCCGGCCAGGCCGGTCTCAGAAGGTCGTCGCGAACGATGACGAGCGTCATCCCGGCCGGGCCGATGTTCTTCTGGGCACCGGCGTAGATCACGCCGAAGCGCTCGACGTCGATCGGGCGGGAGAGGAAGTCGGATGTCATGTCGGCGATCAGGGGAATGCCCTGCGCGTCGGGCAGCCGGTGGTACGTCAACCCGTCGGCGGTCTCGTTGCTGGTGATGTGGCAGTAGCCCGCCCGAGGATCGAGCCGCCAATCCCTGCCTCGTGGCAACCGACGGTAGCCGTAAACGGCACCGCTGGCGGCCAGGTTGACCCGCACGTAGCGCCGGGCCTCGGCGATCGCCTTGCGCGACCAGTGCCCCGTATCGGCGTAGTCCGCCCGACCATCCGGTGGGAGCAGGTTCATCGGCAGCAGCGAGAACTGGGTCGACGCACCGCCCGGCAGGAACAGTACATGGTAGTTCGACGGCAGGCCGAGCAGTTCACGCAGATCGCACCGCGCCTGGCGCACGATACCCTGGAACTCCTCCCCGGTGAACGGCATCTCGAGGATCGACATGCCGCTGCGACGGCAGTCCAGCAGCTCCCGCCGGGCCTCGAGCAGCACCTCGCGGGGCATCACGCCGGGGCCGGCGGCGAAGTTGTAGACAGACCGGGCCTGCATCGTGGCGCGCCTAGAAGAACTGCAGGCCATGGCCGCTGGCCAGCATGAGGAACAGCAGCGGCAGCGACAGGATGGTGTTGGTACGCGACGACAGGAAGGTGATGCGCGAGCAGCGTACCCGCTCCTCCATCGGCGCCGGCACGAAGCCGAGCACCTTCTTCTGGTGCGGCCAGAGCACCAGCCACAGGTTGAGCAGCATCAACGTGCCGATCCAGGCGCCCATGCCGATGACCGCCAGCGGCCCTTGCAGCAGCAGGGCGTCCGGCAGCCAGCCGCGATACCACAGCATGCCCATGCCGGTGGCCCAGACCACGATCGAGGCGTAGCGGAAGGTGCCGTGCTCGCGCTGCATCCGCGCCTCAAGATCGGCGCTGCGCGATGGCTCGTCGCGCTCCGCACCGAACGGCTTGAACGTCGGCTGCTTCACGACATTGGCGTAGTTGTGCCCGATCCAGACGAGGGCAAACAGCAGGTGCGACCAGCGCAACAGAAGATCGAGGAATGATGCCAACATGGAGAAACTCCCGTTCTGGTGAGGGTTGCGCAGCCCAAGCAGCGCTAGACCAGCATGCGCAGCCACAGGTAGAGCATGGCCGTCAGGGCGACGCCGGCCGACATGGTGCCGGCCAGCGAGTCGTGGGGGAGCTTCATGCGCCCCTCTCCTCGGGCGCCAATCCGCCCTGGCGAGCGATGAGTTCGCCGCATCCGCCCGCCCCCTGCGATTGGGCGATGGCCTGCCGGATCACGGCGTGATGCGGCGACTTGCTGCATGCCGGGTCGGCATTGGCGGCGTCACCGGTGAGCAGCAGCGCCTGGCAGCGGCAACCGCCGAAGTCGAGTTCGCGCTCATCGCAACTGCGGCAGGGCTCCTTCATCCAGTCGTCGCCCCGGTACTTGCGGAAGGTGGGTGACTCCCGCCACAGCCACTCGAGGCTATGCTCGCGTACGCTGGGGAAATCCAGCGTCTCGAGGGTGCGTGCCTGCGAGCAGGGCAGCGCCGCGCCGTCCGGGGCGATGGTCAGGTGGATCGCGCCCCAGCCGTTCATGCACGCCTTGGGGCGGCCTTCGTAGTAGTCGGGAATGACGAAGAAGATGGTCATCGAGTCACCCAGCCGGCGGCGTGCCTTGGCGACCTCGGCCTCGGCCCAGGCCAGTTCCTCGCGGGTGGGCAGCAGCCGGTCCCGGTTGAGCAAGGCCCAGTTGTAGTACTGGACGTTGGCCAGTTCCAGGTATTCCATGCCCAGCGAGCTGGCCAGCTCGATGATCTCGGGAATCTGCGCGATGTTGTGGCGGGTGATCGGTACGTTGAGCACCATGGGAAAGCCGTGTGCCTTGATCTCGCGTGCCATGGCCAGCTTGCGGTCGAAGCTTTCCACCCCGGCCAGCATGTTGGCCGTATGCCGGTCGCTCGACTGAAAGCCCAACTGGATGTGCTTGAGCCCTGCCTCCTTGAGCGCTGCCAGACGACGGGAGGTCAGGCCGATCCCCGAGGTGATCAGGTTGGTGTAGTAGCCCAGGTCGTTGGCCTCCGCGACCAGTTCCTCCAGATCCTTGCGCAGCGTCGGTTCGCCGCCGGAGAAGCCGATCTGCATCGCCCCCAGTTCGCGGGCCTCGCGAATCACCCGCTTCCATTCGGCGGTGCTCAGCTCATCCTCGCCGTAGCGCTCGTAATCCACCGGATTGCTGCAGAAAACGCACTTGAGCGGGCAACGATAAGTGAGTTCCAGCAGCACCCAGATGGGCTTGCCTTCACCGTCGAGGCTCGGCACGGATCCAACCTTTGGCATGGGCCACCTCCAGAAATTTGACGACCCCCTTGGCGATGGCATCGCGCTCGGCATCGTAGCGTGTGACGAGTTCATCGACGATGGCGGTCACGGTCGTGTCTCCATCGCACTGCGCGAGGATGCGACCGCCGGTCTCGTTCAACTTGACGATGCCTTCGGGGTAGAGCAGGACATGGGCATGCTGGGACGCTTCCCAGCGAAAGAGGAAAGTCGGATGTATCGAATAGCGAGTCGTCATGTCGGTGTTCGCTTGGTCACTCATCGCCAATTCTCCTGACCTTTTCTCTCGGAACCGCCCTTTCTCACTCGATAAAGCGGGAATGACAGCCGCCATTCCCGCTCACGCTCAGTCAGCGAACATAGACATAGGCCGTCACTTCGAAGCCCAGGCGCAAGTCGCAGAATGCCGGATCAACCCATTGCATAAGGCACCTCCCATGATGCGATTCGTTGTCTGCAACGACAGCGTTGCCTGATCGAGGCTAGGAGGATCATCAATCGGAGGGAATGGCACTTTGGCCGCGACCAAGTACGCCTTTAGTGCTGATTTTTATCGTTTTTCAAGGAAAAACACGGAACAGGGAAGCGCTATTGACGGGCCTCAAGAAGGCTTGCTTTAGCCGCTTTTCCACCTGCCATTTAGCGGAAAAAACAATACAAGAGCAGACGAAACGCTGGGGGAATCTTGCCGCAACGGCCTGCCGCTCGACACCTGCTTCAGGTGGCATCGGCCAGCCTCGTCAGGGTCTGCACCACGTCGACGCGATCGCATCCATGCGCCAGCCGCGCATCCCAGTGCAGCCGCGCCGGCCGACCGGCGAGATACCACACCCGATTGGCCAGGCGGGCCGCATCCTGCGCATCGTGAGTCACGCAGATCATTGCCATGTGCGGATACTGCTCCAGCAGCGCTTCGAGGCATTCGCGCAGCGACTGCGCGCGACGCGAATCGAGCGAAGCGAAGGGTTCGTCGAGCAGCAGCAGGTCGGGCTCGACGGCCAGGCAGCGCGCCAGTGCCGCCCTGCGCGCCATGCCCAGCGACAGCTGGTCGGGAAGATAGTCGCCGTGGCCGGCCAGGCCGACCCGGGCCAGCAGCGCGTCGACGTCATCCGCCGCGGCGCCGACCAACATCAGGTTCTGACGCAGCGTACGCCACGGGAGAAGTCGATGCTCCTGGAACAGGTAGCCGATCCGCAGCGATGCCTCGCGTTTCGCGCCGCTTCCCGCCGACGGCTGGCCCAGACCCGCGATCAGGTTGAGCAGCGTGGTCTTGCCGATGCCCGAAGGCCCCAGCAGGCAGATCCGGTCGCCCGCGGCAATCCTCAGGGAGAGGCGTCCGAGGATCGGCTGAGGAGTGCCGTGATGCGCGACGTCCAGCTCAAGCATGTTGCGTTCCCCCGGCCCTGCGCCAGCGCGATGCGCGGCGCTCCAGCGGGCGCAGAGCGAGCCATTCGATCAACTGCACCACGGCAACGAACGCCAGGCTATAGGCCAGGATGGTGGCCACGTCGAAGACCTGGAAGGCCATGTGCAGTTGGAACCCGACCCCGTCGGAGCGCCCCAGCAGTTCGACCACCAGCACGATCTTCCACACTAGCGCCAGGCCGCTGCGGGCCGCCGCCATCAGGTAGGGCGCCAGCTGCGGCAGCCATACGTGAACCAGGCGCCTTCCGCAGCCGAAACGGTACACGTCCGCCATCTGCTCGAGGCGCACGTCGAGGCTACGGGCGCCCTCGCGTACCGTGACCGCCACGTTGGGCACCTTGTTGATCACCACCGCCAGCACCGCCGCTGCCTCGACCAGCCCGAACCACACGTAGAGCAGGATGATGGTGACCAGCGCAGGCAAGTTGAGCAGCGCCACCAGCAGCGGGTCGAGCAGGTCGTCGGCGAGTCGACTGCGCCCCATCCAGACCCCGAGCAGCGTGCCCAGCAACATGGCCAGAACGAAGCTGAACGCCACCCGCCGCAGCGTCACGGCCAGGTGATGCCATAGCTCACCCGCCCGCTGCGCCTCCCCCAGGGTATCGAACACGACCCCGGGCGTGGGCAACAGGGCGCTGTCCAGCAGGCCGGCGACCAGCCACCAGACGAGCAGCAGCGTCGGCAGACCGACCCAGGCGGCCAGCGAGCGAAGGCTCACGGCGTCTCCGTTGGCGCAGCGTAGCGATAGAACAGCCGCGACGGCAGCCGCCGCTGCGCATCGGTGCCGGCCAGCTGCAGCAGCCTCTGAAGATCGGCGATGCGCCTGTCATCGAGCGGCGCGGGCACGCCGTCGAGGAACCCTTGGCGAAACGCTTCGAACTCGGCCTCGCTTGCCACTCGCATCAACGGACGCAGATCGTCCCAGTGGGCGTCGTTCTCGGCAAGCGAGCGCTTGGTCTCGACCAGCGCGCTGGCGAAGCGATCCAGCAGCGTCCGGTTCTCGCGCACCCAGGTTTCGTGGAACACGTAGCCCAGCACCGGCAAGTCGCGCTCGAGCGACAGGGCGTCGAGCAGGTCCGCCATTTGCAGCAGCCGGCGGGCCTCCCCCGCCGCCTCGAGCCGCGCGGCGAAGTGCCAGTAGGTGACCAGTGCATCGACCCGGCCGCGGCGCAGCGCTTCACTGAGCAGCGGCGGCGCCGCGTACTGTACTTCGGCATCTCGCTCCAGATCGAGGTCGTGCTCGGCCGCCACCCGGCGCAGCAGGATCCAGCCCTTGCTGTCGGGTCCGCCGGCCACACCGATGCGCTTGCCGCGCAGGTCCTCGAGCGATGCGATGTCCGAATCCGGCGCCACCAGGATGTCGCCGATCTGCGAAGAGAACGGCAGGAAGAGGTAGGGTTCCCCCTGCTCGAAGCGCGCCTGGACCCAGAGCAGGTCGGCGACGGCCCCCGCCACCTCGCCGCTGGCAAGCGCGATGCGCGAGGCCGGCAGGTGCGGCACCAGGCGTACCTCGAGCGCGAAGCCGGCCTGACGATCCAGGCCCCGCCGCTGCATGTGCGCCAGCTCCCAATGTGCCGTACCCGACTGCAGTACGCTGAGCCGGAGTGTCGGCGGCTCCTCGGCGTGTGCGACGCTGCCAAGCAGCGGGAAGAGACCCACCCCTAAACCCAACGCGAGCAGGAGTCGGCAAAGGGCATGACGCAACGGGTGCGGCCATGAGGCGCGAGCAAGTATCTTCATGCCTGCACGATACGAAGGGCTTGGCGGTGCCAGAATAGTACCTTGGTACCGGCCACGTTGAGACAATGGTGGCATTCCCTGTTGTGCGATACGTAGCGTTCAATGGACGCAACATCACAATACGACGAGGTGCATCCATGGTGTTCAGGATCCTCCTCGCCCTGACGATGCTGGCCACCGCCACCTTCGCCACCGGCGGTACGAGTCTGGCGGACGATGACCTGCGCAACGGCAGAGATCTCCTGTTCTCCGCCGACGGCTATCGCATCGATCGCTATCGCAGCCCCACCCCGTCGCATCTCGAAGGCGCCGAGGTGCTGGATACCGAATCCTTGGCCCAAGCGTTGGAGAGCCAGGCCGCGCCGCTACTGGTCGACGTATATAATCTGACCTGGCGGGCCGGTCGCTTCATCGCCACCAGCTCTCACGCCTCGCTGCCGGGCGCCACCTGGCTGCCCAACACCGGCCTCGGTGAGTTGTCACCGCCGTGGGAGCAATATTTCCTGAATCATCTGGCCCGGCTCACCGATGGCGACCGGCAACGCGCCCTGGTCTTCCTGTGTCGCAGCGATTGCTGGCTTTCCTGGAACGCAGCGCGGCGAGCAATGAGCCACGGCTACATCAGCGTTGGATGGTATCCGCACGGTGTGGATGGCTGGGAAGCCTCGGGACGACCGCTGGAAGAGGTCGAGCCCGCGGCGCCGACACCCGCGCTCGCGGAGTATGCCGGGCCGTAACGAGCGGTCCGGCGCCTAACTACGACTACAACGACAATTCTCGGGGCCTGCCATGTACAAGTTGCTGATCGCCGACGATCACCCTCTCTTCCGCGAAGCCATTTGCCGCGTGATTCGCGACGGATTCGAGAACGCCGAAGTCCTCGAGACCGAGGACCTCGAGTCGACCCTGGTCCTGGCGCAGCAGCACGAGGACATCGACCTGATCCTGCTGGACCTCAACATGCCGGGCGTGCACGGCCTGTCCGGGCTGATCCAACTGCGCAACGAGGCGCCGACCATCCCGGTGGTGATCATCTCGGCGGAACAGGAGAAGCAGGTCATCCTGCAGGCGGTCACCTACGGCGCGGTCGGCTTCATCACCAAGTCGTCTCCCCGCGAGCAGATGACCCAGGCCATTGCGCAGATCCTGGAGGGCAACATCTACCTGCCCTCGGACATCATTCGCTCCAGTGGTGGCGCGTCGCGGTCCACCCGCGGCGAGCCGAGCGTCACCGCACGCGAACTGGAGACGCTGACGCGCAAGCAGCTACAGGTGCTCGAACACATGACCCGGGGCGAATCCAACAAGATGATCGCCTACCACCTGAACATCGCCGAGACCACGGTCAAGGCGCATGTCTCGGCGATCCTGCGCAAGCTCGGTGTGCACAATCGGGTACAGGCCATCCTCTCGGCCAGCGACGTCGACTTCAGCGTCTTCCACAAGCGTGGTCCGCGACCAGGCGACTGAGCGCCACACGCAGCTTGAGCGGCTTGACCGGCTTGTGCAGCAGCACATAGCCGAGTTCACGCATCTGTTGCTTGAGTTCATGACTGTGATTGGCGGTGATCGCCATGACCGGCAGCGGCTCGCGGCGGCGGGCATTGATACGTTCGGCCAGGGCCAGGCCGGTATCGCCGTCGTCGAGGTGGTAGTCGACGATCAGCACGTCGGCCGACGTCTCGCCCGGCTCCACCTGGGCCGCCAGGGCGGCCTCGCTGTCGGCCACGCACACCTCGCATCCCCAGCGCGACAGCAGTACGCGCATCGCCTCGCAGATGTCGGCGTCGTTGTCGACCACCCAGATGCGCTTACCCTCCAGCACCCCTTCATCGGCGATCGTGGTCGCTGCAAGCTCGGCTGGCCGGCTGCGGGGCGCCAGCTCCGCGTAAGGCAGCAGGACGCTGAAGCACGAGCCGCGGCCGGCGACCGAGGCCACGCTCAGCGGATGGTCGAGCATGCGCGAGATCTTTTCGGCGATTGCCAGGCCCAGCCCGAGGCCGCGGTCCTGCCGCCGGCCGGCGGCGTGGGAGCGGCGGAACTCCTGGAAAATCGCCCCTAGCTCATCGGTCTCGATGCCCATGCCGGTATCGCCCACGACGATCTCGAGCCCCTTCTCGCGACGCCGGCAACCGAGCAGGATGCGCCCCGCGCCGGTATAGCGGATGGCGTTGGACAAGAAGTTGCGTAGCACCCGCGTCAGCAGTTGGATGTCGCTGCGTACCACGGCGCGGCTCGGCACGTAGTGAAACGCGAGCCCTTCGCTGGCCGCGACCTGGCGGTACTCGCGCGCCAGCCCGTCGAGCAGATCCGTGACTGCGAAGGCATCGGGGTCGGGGGTCACCACTCCCGCATCGAGCTTGGAGATATCCACCAGGGTGCCGAGCAGGCTCTCGACGTCCTTGAGCGAGCGTCCCGCCTGCTCGATCAGCTCGTGATGTTCGGGTGCCACGTCCTGCTCGCTCAGTGCACCGATGAACAGCCGGGCCGCATTGAGCGGCTGCAGCAGGTCATGGCTGACCGCGGCAAGGAACTTGGTCTTCGACAGGTTGGCCGCCTCGGCTTCCGCCTTGGCCTCGCGCAGGCGCTGCTCGATCACGGCACGCTCCGCGATCTCCTCGCGCAGCTGGCCGTTGACCTGCGTCAGCTCGACGGTGCGCTCGCGCACACGCTGCTCCAGGTTCTGATACGCCTGATGCAGCGCCTCGGCGGTGCGCCGCCGCTCGGTGATGTCGCGGATCAGCACGAACAGCCCGATCACCTCGCCGTCGCCGTCAAAGTGGGGCACGTAGGCGCGCAGCAGCACTCGCCTCTCACCACTGCCGCTGACTTCGGGGAATTCGAAGGAGACGCTCTCGCCGGCCAGGGCGCGGGTCAGGTAGGGGCGCAACTGGGCGCAATGCTCGGCGCTGTGCAGGGCATCGAGCTCGCCGCCCAGCAGCAGGTCGCGCGGCCAGCCGTACCACTCCTCGTAGACTCGGTTGGTGAACACGTAGCGCAGGTCGCGATCGAGGTAGGCGATCATTGCCGGCAGTTCGTCGGTGATGGTGCGAATCCAGTGCTCGCGCTCGCGCAGCGTCTCGGCGTGACGAATGCGTTCGGTGACGTCGGTGAAGGTGAGCACCTGGCCACCGCCGGGCATCGCATGGCCGCGCACCTCCACCACCCGACCGTCGGCGAGATGCCGCTCGCAGGCCTGCGTCACGCCATGGGCGTCGCCGACATCGATCAGCTCGCTGTGGCGGCACAGCGCCGCCAGGTCGTGCGGTACCTCCAGCGTCACCAACCCGGTCAGCTCGCGGAAGCGCTGGTTGCACATCTCCAGCACGCCGCTGTCGGTGACCACCGCCACGCCCTGGGACAGACTGTCCATGGTGGCCTGCAGCAGCCGGGTCTTCTGAGCCAGGGCATGCTCGCGCTGGGCGTGCTCGTGGCGCTTGAGTTCGGTGATGTCCACGTAGAGGAACACGCGGCCTCCGCCGCGGGTGGGCCGTTGATGCACCTGCACCCAGCGGTCGTTGTGCAGGCGGTAGACCGTGCGCCGGTCGCGATGGCCGAGCTGCTCGCTGACCACCAGCCCCGAGTTCAGTGCCAGGCGACGCAGGTCCTCGAGCTGCATGCCCTGACGGATGCGGATGCCTGCCGGACGCCAGAACTCGGCGAAGCGGCTGTTGTAGCGCAGGATGCGCTGGTCGGCGTCGAACAGCACGAAGGCATCGGTGATGCTCTCCACGGCATCGGCCAGGTACTGCCCTGCGGCTTCCGCCCGCTCACGCGCCTCGGCCAGGAGCCGGTTGCTGGCGCGCAACTCATGGGTGGTCTGGTTGAGCGCCTGGGTGCGCTCGCGCACCTGCTCGGCAAGCAGCACGGCATGCTCGAAGGCGGCATAGGGAGCGCTGCGCGGCAGATTGCTGGCCTCGACGCGCTCGATCAGTGCCGCATTGATGCGCTTGAGCTTGGCGATCTCGCGTTCGAGCTCACGCTCGCGTTCAGCGGGTGCCATTGCCTCGGCGCAGCTGGCCGATGACGACGCCGGTGAAGGTCTGGTTGAGGTGCATGCCATTGCACTGCTCTCCATAGGTGTTGAATCCCACCACGCGGTAGTCACGCAGCAGTGCCGATGCGGCATCCCCGGCGGCGTCGGCCTCGATCTCCAGACGTCTCAGGAAACAGTCGCAGCCGATCACCAGTCGCGGCGCTCCCAGGCGTGCACAGATGTCGTCGAGCGCGGCGCGAAGATCGTCGAGAATGGGCGCGGCCCGCATGGCCGTCAGCACGATGCCGTTCTCCACGGCGCAGTAGAAGCTCAGGCTGAGATCCTCGTTGACACGCTGGATCGAACGCACATAGGCATGGTCGTGAAGGCGCACCGCCAACGGGTGGCGGGCGAAGACTTCCTCGTCGAGCTCGTCGACCCGGCACCCCACCAGGCGCGCGTACTCTTCGGCGGCCGGCTCGGCGTTGAGCTCGATGACCCGTCGGTGCTCGCGATCCACGGCGGTCACCACCAGCTTGTCGTCGAGCGGGCGCAGGTGATGGGTGGTGAACACCTCGAAATCGAGCGCAGTGTTGATCATGATCACCACCGCGGCACCGGTGCGAAAGCGCCCGTTGCCGTAGACGTGGGTACCGGACAGGCGGTTGTCGTCACCGGCACTGCCGCCGAAGTGGGGAATGCTGCCGAGCGCGGCATTGAGTGTCGCCAGCACGCGCTCCTCGCTGGCCGACAGGCCGTCGAGCAGGGTCAGGGCGAAGGTGTGCCCCTTGATCGGGGCGATGTTCGCCTGGCGGCAGCGATCGAGAAGCCCATCGGTGAGCTGCTGCGCAGCGAGCAGCGAGACCTGGTCCAGGTCGTCGAGCACCGCATGGTCGAGGGCGAAGTCGCGCTGATCGAAGCCGATGGCGGTGATGCCGCCACGGCTGTAGCCGGCATCGGTGATTTCGCCGGCGGTGGTGCAACCGCACAGGGTCACGCCACCGAAGTGCTGTTCCATGGCCTGGCCGAGCGCCTCGAGATCATATTCCGCCGAACAGAAAAACAGCACGCCGCCGAGCCAGGGATGCAGCAGCCGGCTCGCCAGGTCCTGGGCAGCCATGTCGGGCTCGCGGGAACCGGTGTGGGCCACCAGCACCGCCTCGTGGCGATCCGGGCTCTCGGTGACGTAGGGTATGGGGAGCTCGATATCCATGGGACACTCACAGTGAATGGCCCCTCAAGTATAGGAAGCGCCCGCCGGCGGGGATATGCCACTTGGGTGGTGTCCTTTCCGCCCAGTGGCATACCTAGGTAGTAGACGCCTTACCAGGACATGGTCACGCCCAGTGCCACGGTGTCGGTCTGCTCGATGTCTCCGCACCGTACAGCCCCGAGAACCGAAGCCTTACGCCCCGTACTGAAGCAGAACATCTGGCCGCGTATTCGCCTTCATTCCTGGTCCGAGTGAGAGAGAAGTTGACTGAGCACGGCCCGCAGCTTGCCCGGGCGCAGCGGCTTGTTCAGGTACGGCAGACTCGCCGCCCGCAGGTGCTGCATCCAGGCGTCGCTGCGCTCGGCGGTGATGATGACCGCCGGCAGCTGCGGGCAACCCCAGTGCTCGCGCAGCCGGAACACCAGTTCGTCGCCGGTCAGCCCGTCGTCCAGGTGCAGGTCCACCAGCAGGAGGTCCGGCGGCTGCGGCGACACGGCGAGCGCCTCCTCGGCGTCCAGCGCCAGCGAACACGCCATGCCCCAGCCGCCCAGCAATCCCTCCATGCTGGTCAGGATGCTGGGCTCGTTATCGATCACCAGCACCCGATAGCCGCTCAGGCCTGTCTCAGGTGCCGGAGACGGCGCCGTCAGGCGCTGCCGGCAGCCCGCCGCCCCCAGCGGCACCCGCACCGCGAAGCAGGAGCCCCGTCCGGGCCAGGAGCGTACCGTCACTTCGTGGCCGAGTCGCGAGACGATGCGCTCGACGATGGCCAGGCCCAGCCCCACTCCTTTGCGATCGCGGGCATGCCGCACACCGACCTGGTGGAATTCTTGAAAGATGGCCCCGAGCTGATCCACGGGGATGCCTACGCCGCTGTCCCACACCTCGATCCACAGCGCCTCGCCACGGCGACGCGCGCCCAGCAGCACCCCACCCTTTCGCGTATAGCGACAGGCATTGGAGAGAAGATTGCGCAGCACCCTGGCCAGCAGCCGGTAGTCGCTGACGATCCAGGCATCGGCCACGCAGTGGTGAAATCCCAGGCCCTGGCCGGCGGCCAGCGAGGAGAACTCCGCCGCCAGCGAGTCGGTCAGGTCGCGCAGGGCGAAGGGCTCCAGTTGAGGCTCGACCCGGTCCTGGTCGAGACGGGCGATGTCCAGCAGGTCGGTCAACAACTCCTCGGCCCCCTCCAGCGAAAGGTGAATGCGCTGGGCCAGCTCACTCACTTCCGTCTCCAGGCGTCGCTCGAGCAGGGTGGCCACCAGCAGGCGCGCGGCGTTCATCGGCTGCAGCAGGTCGTGGCTGGCCGCCGCCAGGTAGCGATCCTTGCTGCGGTTGGCCTGCTGTGCGGCGTCGCGCGCCTCGCGCAGCTCGGCTTCGATGCGCCGGCGTTCGCCTATCTCCTGGCGCAGTTCTTCGTTGAGCCGCTCGAGCGCCCGTGTGCGGTCCTGAACGCGCGTCTCGAGCTGCTCGTTCAACTGCTCGAGGCGGCGCCTCGCCTGCTCGCGCTCGGTGATATCGGCAACGAAGGCTTCCACCACCAGCTCTTCGTCGTTCGACGGCTTCTTCACCACCGTCATCGCCACCGGCACGCTGCGCCCCCCTCTGCCGCGCAGGCGGGTGGTATAGCCCACGATCCGGCCTTCGGCGATGACGCGCCGCTGCACTTCGCGAGCGTCCTGGGGATCGGCGAACAGCGCCGCCAGGGTCGTACAACGCGCCAGGGTGGTGGCGACGTCGTCGTCACCCAGCATGCTGGCGAGCGCCGGATTGGCGGCCCGTAGTCCCCCGCTCAGCGACGCCTGGAAGATGCCGTGCAGGGCATTTTCGAACAACCACTTGTAGCGGTTGCGCTCGGCCTCGAGCTCGGCCATGCGCGCGGTCAGTTCGGGATAGTAGCTCTTGCGCGCCGACTGGCTGCCCAGGCCGATCAGCTCGCTGACCGAGAGCCCATCGGGATCGGAGGGTTTCTTCAAAAGGCCTCCCAAGGCGCTAGAGTGCCTCTTCGTAGACCACCGCCACGTCTCGCAGGCAGGATTGCCGCGGGTTGGTCAGGATGCAGGGATCCTCCACGGCGTGTTCGGCCAGGAACGGCACGTCGCTGCTACGCACACCGGCACTGCCCAGCGTGCCGTCGAGCCCCACGGCCCGCTTGAGCTCGACCAGATGCGCGATGAGCCGCTGCTTGATCATGCTCTGCGACAGGCCGCGGCAGTCGATGCCGAGGGTCTGCGCCACCCGGGTGAAGCGCTCCGGCGCCGCCTCGAAGTTGAAGGCGACCACGTGTTCGAGGAGCATCGAATTGCACAGCCCATGCGGCAGGTCGAGGAAGCCACCCAGGCTGTGCGACATGGCATGCACCGCGCCCAGGATGGCGTTGGAGAAGGCCAGCCCCGCCTGCATGCTGCCCAGCATTACCTGGGCGCGCAGTTCGCCGTCGTGAGGATTGCCGACCAGTGCAACGAGGTTTGCATTGATCAAACGCATCGCCTCCAGCGCATGGGTGTCGGTCAACGGCCCGCTGCCGGTGGAGACGAAGGCCTCGATAGCGTGCACCAGCGCGTCGACCCCGGTGCAGGCGGTCAGGAAAGGATCCATGGTCAGCGTGACCTGAGGATCGATCAGCGAGACGTCGGGCACGACCGCCTTGCTGATGATCGAGAACTTCATGCGCCGCTGGGGATCGGAGATGATCGCGAACTGGGAGACGTCGGCCGAAGTGCCCGCGGTCGAGGGAATGAAAATCAGCGGCGGAATCGGCACGCGGATGGTGTCGACGCCCTCGAAGTCGAGAATGTGCCCGTCGTGGGCCACCACGATGCCGATACCCTTGGCGCAGTCCATGGGACTGCCGCCCCCCACCGCCACGATGGCGTCGCAGCCGAAGTCGCGATAGACCCGCGCCCCCGCCATGACCTCTTCGGCACGCGGATTCGGCGATACCTGCAGGAAGCAGCGGCAGGGAATGCCGCAGGCAGCCAGGTCGGCCTCGACCTCGGCGACCCAGCCGGCGGCCAGCACACCCGGGTCGGAGACCAGCAGGATGTTATGCGCCCCGAAGGTCTGGGCATAGTTGGCGACGGCGTGACGGGAGCCGTCGCCGAAGATGATCTCAGGAGCCACGAACTTGCGTAACTGGGCGATGCTGCTCGACATGGCGCCCGTACCTCGTTGTCGTTGTCGTTGTCATGGATACCATCAATGAGATTACCGGATGCCGCCGACGGCTTCCCTACGCCCATGGTCTCAGCCTTCACTGACGGCAGAACACCTTCGACTCGTGCACGTTGCGTGGGGTCAGCGCCTCCATGGAGGGTGCGCTGGCGTCGGCCTCGCGGCGGGCGGCCTCGATCAGGTGATGATCCGGCGACAGCGAGCAGGCCGGGTCGGTGGCGGTGGCATCGCCGGTCAGCAGGTAGGCCTGGCAGCGGCAACCACCGACGTCCTGGTGGCGTTCGTCGCAGCTGCGGCAAGGCTCGCTCATCCAGGCGTCGCCGCGGTAGCGGTTGAAGGCCTCGCTGTCGTACCAGATCTCGCGCAGCGGGCGTTCGCGCACGTTGGGGAACGTCATCGGCAGCATCCGCGCGCTGTGGCAGGGCAGCACCGCGCCGTCGGGCGCCACGGTCATGAAGATCGCGCCCCAGCCGCCCATGCACGCCTTGGGGCGCTCGGCGTAGTAGTCGGGTACCACGAACAGCAGGCGCATGTCGCGCCCCTGCGCCGCCAGCCGCTCGCGCCAGCGGGCGGTGGTGGCCTCGGCCACCTCGAGCTGCTCGCGGCTGGGCAGCAGCCCCTCGCGATTGAGCTGGGCCCAGCCGTACATCTGGCAATTGGCCAGCTCCACGGCGTCGGCGCCCAGCTCGTCGCACAGGGCGATGATGTCGTCGAGGCGGTCGATGTTGTGCCGGTGCAGCACCACGTTGAGCACCATGGGGTAGCCGGCGGCCTTGACCGCGCGCGCCATGGCCAGCTTCTTGGCGTGGGCCTTGGGCGAGCCGGCCACCGCCGCGGCGACCTCAGGGTCGGAGGCCTGCAGGCTGATCTGGATATGGTCGAGCCCGGCCTCGTGCAGCGCCGCGATGCGCGCCTCGTCGAGCCCCAGCCCGGAGGTGATCAGGTTGGTATAGAAGCCGAGCCGGCGCGCCTCGGCCACCAGCGTCTCGAGGTCCTGGCGCACCAGCGGCTCGCCGCCGGAGAAGCCCATCTGTACCGCCCCCATGGCACGGGCCTGGGTCAGCACCTCGATCCACTCGTCGGTGGTTAGCTCCTCCTTCACCGCGGCGAAGTCGAGCGGGTTGGAGCAGTAGGCGCACTGCAGCGGGCAGCGATAGGTGAGTTCTGCGAGCAGCCACAGGGGGGGACCGACAGCTCCCCCGCCGGCCTGGGAACGAGTGGTATCAATCATGATGAATCCAGCCCTGCTGCAAGGCGTCGACGAAGAACTCGATGACATCCTGGGCGAGTTCCTCGCTCGGTGCCTCCGGGTAGCGCCAGGTGAGCTCGTCGATCAGCGCGGCGACATCGCGCTCACCGTCGACCAGCGACAGGATCGCCCCGGCACTGTCGTTGAGCTGCACCATGCCCTCGGGATAGAGCAGCACATGCCGCCCCTGGGCCTGCTCCCACTGCAGGCGCCAGCCGGGGCGCAACGTCGGCACCGCCAGGGCGTTCATGCCAGCCCCCGGTGAAACACTGCCTGGTCGGTCACGCTGTGATAGGGCGGGCGCCCCAGTTGGTAGGCCAGGGTCATGGCGTCCAGCATGCTCCACAGCACGTCGAGCTTGAACTGCAGGATCTCCAGCGCACGCTGCTGGGTCTCCATGGTCGTGCAGACCGCAAGCGCCACTTCCAGGCCATGTTCGACGTCGCGGCGCGCCTCCTTCAGGCGCTTGCGGAAGTAGCCGTAGCCGGCCCCGTCGATCCAGGGGTAGTGACCCGGCCAGGTATCGAGGCGGCTCTGGTGCGCCAGCGGCGCGAACAGCTCGGTCAGCGAAGAGATCGCCGCCTCCTGCCAGCTGGCCCGACGCACAAAGTTGACGTAGGCATCCACGGCGAAGCGCACACCCGGCAGCACGTGCCGCTGGGACAGCAGTTCCTCCCGGGCCAGCCCAACCGCCTCTCCCAGCGCCAGCCATGCTTCGATGCCGCCGACATCGTCGGCATGGCCGTCGTGGTCAAGCAATCGCTGGATCCAGCGGCGGCGTACGGCGGCATCGGGGCAGTTGGCCAGCAGCGCCGCATCCTTCTGCGGAATCATCACCTGGTAATAGAAGCGGTTGGCCACCCAGCCACGGATCTGCTCGGGCGTGGCGCGCCCCTCGGCCATGTCGACCTGGTAGGGGTGATGGATATGGTAATAGTCGCCCTTGGCCAGCAGGGCCTGGCGAAAGGCCTCGGGTGTAAGGGCAGCAGTGGAAGAGCCTGCGATGGGAGAGAGTGCGGCGCTCATGGCGAGTCCTCTGCATGATATCGAGTGGGGCTCCTGGCGCTCACAGCGCGAAATGCATGCCGTCGTGGGCGACCTCGATGGCGTGCCGCTCCAGCACGGCGCGCTCGGCGGAGGCCTCGTCCAGGATGGGGTTGGTGTTGTTGATATGGATCAGGATGCGTCGGGTGGTAGCCGGCAGGGCATCGAGTTCGGCGATCATGCCCCGCTCGCCGGCCAGGGCGAGGTGCCCCATTTCACGTCCCGTGGTGTCGGCAATTCCCAGGCGCGACATCTCGTCGTCGTGCCACAGGGTGCCGTCCACCAGCACGCAGTCGGCCTGGGCCATCAGTGCCCTCGCCGCGTCGCTCGGCTGCCCCAGACCAGGGCCATAGAAGAGCGTGCCGCCCGTCAGCCTGTCGCGGAACAGCAGCCCCAGATTGTCGCCAGCGGACGGCGAGCCGCGGCGTGGGGAATAGGGTGGCGCATTGGAGTGCAGCGACAATGCCGTGACCTCCAGTTCAGGGCAGCTTGGCACTTCGAAGGTGCAATGCCGAGAGATGTCCGACAGAGGAATCTCACGCCAGGCAAGACCGCCGTTCCAGTGAGACAGCATGGGAAACAGCGGGAAGCCTTCGGTCAGATCGTCGCGGACGCTCGCGGTGCACCAGACATCGATGGGACAGCCCTCGCGTAGCGACAGCAGCCCGCTGGCGTGATCGATCTGGGCGTCCACCAGCAGCACCTCGGCGATCCCGCTGTCGCGTAGGCCACGCCGGGGGAAGAGTCTCGGATGGGCATTGAGCTGGGCTCGGATGTCGGGCGAGGCATTGCACAGCAGCCAGCGCTCACCATCCATGCTTATGGCAATGGAGGATTGCGTCCGGGGGTTCAGGCCGTCACGCCCCTGGCGTACCCCGCAGCAGTTGGCACAGTTGCAGTTCCACTGCGGAAACCCGCCCCCGGCGGCCGAACCGAGTATCAACACCTGCATGACGGCTCCTCCCTCTAACCGAACGAGGCCGTTACAGCCCCGTTCGACGGTAGTACGTTCTGGATAGGGCGATCAGCGGTTGGCGATGTAGAGGGTGACCTCGAAGCCGAGGCGTAGATCCCGGAAGCTGGGCTTGGTCCACATGGCATCTCTCCTGTTGGTATCGTGAGTGTCGGCCGTGCCGTGGGGCGACGACGCAAGCTCAGTAAAGCATTCGAGAAGATTCCAGGGGGGTGTACTTTGGAGGGAGAGCGTCTCCTTCATTGGAGCCAACCGGGAAGTTGCGCTGCCACTCTTGGTGGCCGGATTCAACCTTCCCTAGCGTTCCCCTTGTCGATCGGTCAGCCAGCTTTCCAGCGTCTCTAGCGTGACGGGGATGCTGGCCAGCAGGGCCTGGAGTTCGGTCGCCGCCTCGTCGCGCTGCCTAGCATGCGCGAATCGCTCCAGGCGCCCGGCCACTTCGGCCAGCCGGCGCCCCCCCAGGCTGCCCGACTCGCCCTTGATACGGTGCGCGCCTTCCTCCAGTTGCACCATGTCATCTTGCTCCCAGGCGGACTGAAGGTTTACGGCATGCTGCTGCAACTGCTCTCGATGCACGGCAAACAGGGTCGCGAGCGCTTTCTCTCCCAGCGTTTCACGCAGTTCGCCTAGCACGCCCTCATCAACGGGATCGCTCGGCGAGCCCTCCTCCACCGGCAGGCCTGGCGTGCGAGGACTTCTCCTCCCGGCCAAGCCATGTCGCAGCGAGGCCGCCAGCTCGCCGCGCCGCAGCGGCTTCACCAGATAATCCGTCATGCCGGCTGCCAGGCAACGCTCCCGCTCGGCTCCCGGGCCGCCCGCGGTCATCGCCACGACCGGCACTCTGGCGCGCCAGTCGCTAGCCGCCCGCAAGCGACGAGTGGTTTCCAAACCGTCCATGCCAGACATTTGCACATCCATGAAGATCATATCGAAAGCTTCCCGGCCGGCCAGCGCCAGCGCCCTTCTTCCACTGTCCACCACACTGACGTGGCAGCCAAGGCGCTCGAGCAACGCCACCGCCACCTGCTGGTTCACCGGATCATCCTCGACCAGCAGCACCCGGCCACCTACCGCGGGTTCCAACAGCGTCGTCTCGGGCATTTCCGGCTCATGGTCGCCCTGGGCCGGTTCCAGCGGCAGCTCTATCCAGAAGCAACTTCCCTGACCGGGGCGGCTGTCCACGCCGATGGTGCCATTCATGGCCTCCGCCAGGCGCCGACTGATGGCAAGACCGAGCCCGGTACCGCCGTAGCGCCTTGCCGTCGAGGCATCGCCTTGGCGAAAGGGCTCGAAGAGCCAGGCCAGCTTGTCTTCAGCGATTCCCGGACCGGTATCGCAGACTGCCAGGTTCAGCCGCCCCGTCGCGCTCTGCGTTGCCTCGACGCGTACCTCGCCATGCTCGGTGAACTTGATGGCATTGGAGAGCAGATTGAGCAGTACCTGCCGCAACCGGGTTGGATCGCCCATCAGTTGCTCGGGCAGGGCCGGCGACACCTGGACCGCAAGCTCCAGTCCCTTGGCCCGAGCGCGGGGCGCAAAGAGTCCGCAGGCATCTTCGATCAACGCGGCCAGGCGGAACGAACGTCGCTCGAGTTCCAGCTTGCCCGATTCGATCTTGGAAAAGTCGAGAATGTCGTTGATCAGCTCCAGTAGACGAGCTGCGCTGACGTGTAGTGTGCGGGCATATTCCCGCGACTGTGCATCGATCGGCTGGTCCAGGAGCAGGTCGCTCATGCCGATGACGCCGTTGAGCGGCGTGCGGATCTCATGGCTGACCGTGGCCAGGAACTCCGATTTCGACTGGCTGGCGGCCTCGGCCCGGCTGGCAGTGGTCTGGAGCTTGCGACTCAGGGATTCCAGCGAACGACGCGCCTGGGCATTGTCGCGCGCCTCGCGCACCAGGAAGACGATCACCAGCATAACGGCCAGGCTCATGGCCAGGATCAGCGCCAGCAGCAGCGCATAGAGGGTCTGCAGCACCATGCGATCATGCGTCGCCGACTCGGCAAGATGACCGTTGACGGCAATGATCAACTGCTCGGTCAGACCTCCCACACGTTCCAGCCGGTCGGACAAGACCCAGCGCTCTTCCTCTTCCAGTTGGCCGATCTCCTGAAGCAGGCGATCGAGGTCGTCGATGCGCACGATCAGGTCGGACAGCAGCCGGTCGGACTGGGACACCTCGGCGAGCGCTCGGTTGATGTCGCCGCGCTGCAGCAGGTTGATACGGCTGTAGATGAGCTCGAAGCGCAGTCGCAGCGCTTCGAGGGAGTTCGCGTTCCCTGCCCTCAAGGCCAGGTCGCTGCGCAGCTGGGTAATGTCCCGGTCGAGCTTGTAGGCGTGCCAGGCCGCGTCCTCGATCACGCTCTGGTGGAGTTGCTCCTGCCGCCAGGCCGCCAATCCCACCACCACCAGAGCCGCGGTGAAGAAGATCAGCGCCGCCGCTGACACCAGCTTCAGTCGTAACGGATAGCGCAGCATGCCTGGGCTCGAGAAAGGTTACGGAACATGGATACTGCCCACATGCCACACCGAACGATGGCGAATGGTTTCGTTGAGCAGTTGTGGATGTTCGTCGAAAGGGTAGAGCACGAACATTGGCCCCAGATCGCGCACGGCAATGGGCTCCCCGTCGCGCTCGAGAGCCAGGATGACGTCATACTCGTGAAAGTCGGCTACCGGCACTTCGGTTTCGTACTCGTTCAGGGCCTGGATCCGCACATGCTCGCTGCGTATGCCGGCTGCCTCCAGCAGAGCACGAAGCAACGGCCCCTCGAAGCGACCGACGCCTTCGGTCCAGGGGGTGCTCGTCTCGGTCACCCGTGTGGACAGCGACATCAGCATCTTCCGATCGAGATGCAGCTCATCGCCAACATTGGTGTTTTCGATATCGCCCGTCACCCGGAGTAGCACGTCCCCTTCCGGGGGAGGTAGCTGTTCGGCCATGACGGGCAACGATGCGCTGGAAAAGAGCAGTAGACTGAAGGTCAAGACGGCGCGACAGGGCCATAACAGGGACATCAAGGGCTTCCAAGTTCATTGCAAAGCCCCAAGCCTACGCGAATCCCAAGTAAAGGTCAGGTAGCGCAGCGAAGATGCCGAGCGGCAGGCGCGCGCCTGCCGCCCTCCTCCTCACGAATCCACGCTCTGCTTCTCACAGCGCACCAGATCCTCATAGGCGTGCCAGCTGGCATGCCCCAGCACCGGCAGGATCAATGCCAGGCCGATATAGAAGGTCAACACACCCACCAGGACGCAAGCGGTCAGTATGACGGCCCACAGCAACATGGGGCGGAAATTGCGCGCCACGGTACGCACACTGGCCTCGATGCCCTCCATGAAGGTCAGGTCCTGGTCCATCAGGGTCGGGATGGCCACCACGCTGATGGAAAAGGCGCCGAATGCCAGTACGGCGCCCACTGCGGTACCCACCGCTATCAGGCCGAGCCCATCCGGCGTGGTCAGCAGCGAAGCGTAGAGTTCCGTCGCCCCGGGCGCCTCGAAACCGAAGAAGAGGGCGAACAGTAGCGTGGCCAGTCGAATCCAGGCGAGAAAGAAGATCATCATCATCACGCCCATCATCGCCAGTTGCCCTGCATGCGGGCGCCAGGAACCGAAGGCATCGCCCAGATGCGGTACACGCCCGTCCTCGAGAGCACGACTGATGCCGTAGGAACCAACCGCTACCAGCGGACCCAGGAACATGAAGCCCGCCACCAGTGGCAGCAGCCAGTGCCACAGGTCGAGCACGATGGCGCCTGCCGTGATGGCAATGCTCAAACCGACCCAGAACATGCCGTAGGCGAGACTGACCGCCGTGGCTTGCCGGAAGTCCTCGAAGCCGGCCACCAGCCAGGCCTTGGGTCTGTCCATGCCGATCGGGTTGATGATGATCTTGACGTTGGGAGTGGAGGGCTGTCCGGCACTTCTTGTGGCTGCATTCATTGTCGTACCCCGTTTGGTCGCCATGAGAAGGACGATGCGAGCGTCTCTCCAGCCGGGAGGTCCGGATGACGTCTTGTTGTTTCTTACAAATCCTACTGTAGTTGACCGTGCACAAGAGTGCTGCTCAAAGTTGTCAACGCAATGAGCAAATCACGGCTTCCTGTCCACGGCCTCGCGAAGCTACCGTGCGGTGATTCGACGGTCGTCATGAACACGCACTCCTGGGGAGTGGTCCAACGAAGGAACGCAGCCAGGAAATCGCCTATGAAACGGACCCTTCCCATGGCGGCCTCGGCGCTGCTCGGCGCGCTGTCGTTATCGGCAGCCGCCCTCCCCAGCCTTGCCGAGGCCACCTTTTCCTCTGAACAGACAGCCCTGATGGCCAGCACCTGCGCCGGCTGCCACGGCACCGACGGTCGCCTGGTAGGCAGTGTGCCGACCATCGCCGGGAGACCCGCCGCCGTTCTGGAATCACGATTGCTCGCGTTCAAGCACGGCAACATAAGCGATACCACGGTCATGGACCGTATCGCCAAGGGCTTCACAGACGACGAACTCGCCGCCCTGGCCAGCCATTTTTCGGCCATCGACCCGCAAGCCGACGAGGCAGGGGAAACGGAACAGGAGCCGCAGGAGTGAAGAAGCGCACCATGACGAACCACTCCCAACGTTCAGGTCGCGATCGCCGGCGACTGATCAAGGGGCTGGGAGCCGCCTCGTTGTTGCCGCTGATCGGCGGTGTCACGTCCTTTACCATCGGCAACCAGCATGCCGGTCAGGTCGTGGTGGTGGGTGGCGGCTTCGGTGGCGCCACCGCAGCCAAGTATCTCAAGCGAGCCAATCCGGCGATCGAGGTGATCCTGGTCGAGCCTGCCGAGACCTTCCACACCGGCTCCTTCAGCAATCTGCACCTGGGCGGCCTGCGCAGCATGGATACCCTCGCCCATGGCTATGACGAGCTGCAGGACCGCTACGGCGTGCGTGTGATCCAAGCCATGGCGGAGAACGTCGACGCCAACGCCCATACGGTGCGGCTCTCCACCGGACGCGAGCTGGAGTACGACCGACTGATTCTTTCTCCAGGTATCGATTTTCGTTGGAACGCATTGGAAGGCTACGATGAGGAGGCGGCCGAAAAGGCGCCCCATGCCTGGCAGGCCGGTACGCAGACGGAGTTGCTGCGCTCCCAGCTGCTGGCAATGAAGGACGGCGGCACCTTCGTCATGGTGGCCCCGGGCAACCCCTTCCGCTGCCCGCCTGCCCCCTACGAGCGCGCCAGCCTGGTGGCCAATTACCTGGCCCAGTACAAACCGAAATCCAAAGTGCTGATCCTCGACGCCAAGGACGATTTCTCCAAGAAGGCGCTGTTCATGGAGGGCTGGGAGAAGCTCTACGGCGATCGCATCGAATGGGTGGGACTTTCCGGCGACGGCCGTGTCACCCGGGTCGACGCCGAACGGCTGGAAGTCGAGACCGAGCGCGGAACCGTTCACCAGGCCGACGTACTCAACGTGATACCGCCGCAGAAGGCCGGTCAAATCGCCGAGCGTGCCGGCGTGACCGACGACTCCGGTTGGGTGCCGGTCAAGCCGGAAACCTTCGAGTCGCAGCTGGTCGAAGATATCTTCGTGATCGGCGACGCTGCCGTCGCCGCTCCGATGCCCAAATCGGGATTCTGTGCCAACGCCCAGGCCAAGGTCGTGGCGGCGGCCATCGCCGCCTCGCTGGAGTCGCGCCCGGCTCCTGAAGCGTACTGGACCCATGCCAGCTACAGCCTGGTGGGTCCCGAGTACGGTATCTCGGAGATTGGCATCTATCGCGTACGGGACGGCGTCATTGCCGAGGTCGAGGGGGCCGGCGGCCTGAGTCCGCAGGACGCCCCCGAAGCCACCCGCGCCCTGGAAGCCGAGTATGCCATCGGCTGGTACGACGCGATCTGCCAGGACACCTGGGGTACCCCCCTGGCCTGATACCCCGAAGCCACTCAGCGCACGATCATCACCGACATCTTCGAGTGGTGCACCACATGCTCGGCGTTGGGACCCAGCACGTAATCGGCAAACTTACGCTTGTTGTGGGAGGCCATCACGATCAGGTCGACCTTGAGCTTCTTGGCTGCCTTGACGATCGCCTCCCAGGGCGAGCCATCGACGATTACCGACTGCACCTCGATGTCATCGGGAACGTGCTCCTCAATGAAACGGTGCTGCGCCTGGGACAAGGCCTGATGCGCCTTCTCCGCGAAATCGCTCGGGAAGTAGGAGCCGACCAACGGCATATGGTAGTCCGGCAGCACCGTCACCACATGCAGTGAGGCGCCGAAGGTACGGCACAAGGTCAGTGCCGTGGGCAGCGCCTTGACCCAGGAGGACTCTTCGTTGAGGTCCACCGCTAGCAGAATCTTGCTGTACATATGCCTTCCTCCTCAAGCGGCTTGGGCAGTCGACGGCCGCTGCTGACGGCGTCGACGCTGCAGCAGCACCACCAGGCCGAAGGTCAGGAAGCCCGGAATCCACATCCACTCCTTGGCCCAGCGATCCACCGGCGCCAGCACCTCGACAATCTCCTGGTCGAAGTCGAAGCCGAGATCTTCGGCGGTACTGCCGAACTCGACGAAATCGACGAGGGTCCGATCGTCCTCGGTCAACAGCTCGAGGCCCAGGCTCTGCATGCGTTCTTCGGCACTGTCGCCGCGCGGTACCGGCACCAGGATGTAGGTGCTCATGGGCTCACCGTAGGGGTTCAGGCCCTCGATCTGCACCCTCAGTTGGCTGTCTTCGTCGACGTTACCCAGGGCCTCGACGAATTGCTGCGGCGGCACCGACTGGTAGGGATCGTGAATGCGATCCATCCAATACCCGGGGCGGAACAGGGTAAAAGCGACGAGCAGCAGCAGGATCGACTCGTACCAACGGTTGCGCACCAGGAAGTAGCCCTGGGTACCCGCGGCGAAGATGAGCATGGCGATCGTCGCGATGATGAATACCACGATGCCCTGCAGCCACCCCACATCGATGAGCAGCAGGTCGGTATTGAAGATGAACAGGAACGGCAGTGCTGCGGTACGCAGACTGTAATAGAAGGCCTGGAAGCCGGTGCGCAGCGGGTCGCCGCCCGAGACCGCCGCCGCTGCGAACGACGCCAGTCCCACCGGTGGCGTCACGTCGGCCATGATGCCGAAGTAGAACACGAACAGGTGCACCGCGATCAAGGGCACGATGAGGCCATTCTGCTGGCCCAGCAGTACGATGACGGGCGCCATCAGCGCCGATACGACGATGTAGTTGGCGGTGGTCGGCAACCCCATGCCGAGGATCAGGCTGAGTACGGCGGTGAGCAGCAGGATCAGCATCAGGTTGCCCATGGCCAGGATCTCGACCACGTCGGCCAGCACCAGGCCGACGCCGGTCTGTGAAACCGCTCCCACCACGATGCCCGCCGTGGCAGTGGCGATACCGATGCCGATCATGTTGCGGGCACCGGCCACCAGGCCGTTCCACAAGTCGAAGAAGCCCTCCTTGACATCTCCCGCGAGCCGGCTGCGACCGCGGAACAGGGCGATAATGGGACGCTGGGTGATCATGATGCAAATCATGAACACGGTGGCCCAGAAGGCCGAGAGCCCCGGCGACAGGCGCTCCACCATCAAACACCAGACCAGCACGACCACCGGCAGGATGTAGTGCAGCCCGACCATTACCGTGGGACGGGTCTGCGGAAGAGTGATCACTGGCGAGTTGGGATCGTCGAGTTCGAGTTCCGGGTAGTTCGAACCAAGCCTGAGCAGGCCTACATAGACGACGGCCAGCACCACGCCAACCACCCAGGGCGTGGCGTCGCCCAGCACCGGCTTGAGCCAGCCGAGGCCATAGTAGACGGCAAACGAAAGCGCCATCAGCAGGATCAGGCCGGTCAGAAAACCGATCACCTTGTTGAGCAGGGGACGCACCGGGTTGCTCGACGGAAGGCCCTTCATGTCGGCCTTGAGCGCCTCGAGGTGCACGATATAGACCAGCGCGATGTAGGAGATCAGCGCCGGCAGGAAGGCATGCTTGATGACTTCCACATAGGAGATGCCGACGTACTCGACCATCAGGAAGGCGGCGGCCCCCATCACCGGTGGCATGATCTGGCCATTTACCGACGACGATACCTCCACTGCGCCGGCCTTCTCGGCCGAGAAACCGACCCGCTTCATCATGGGAATGGTAAAGGTACCGGTGGTGACGGTATTGGCAATGGAGGAGCCGGAGATCAGGCCGGTCATGCCGGAGGCGACGACAGCGGCCTTGGCCGGCCCGCCCTTGTAGTGACCGAGCAGCGAGAAGGCGACCTTGATGAAATAGTTGCCGGCCCCGGCCTTGTCGAGCAGGGCACCGAACAACACGAACAGGAACACGAAGCTGGTGGAGACCCCCAAGGCGATACCGAATACGCCCTGGGTGGTGAGCCACTGGTGGTTGATCAAGCCGTACAGGCTGACCCCGCGATGAGCCAGAATGCCCGGCATATAGGGGCCGAACAGGGTATAGATGATGAACAACGAGGCCACGATCGCCAGCGGCGGCCCCAGTGCTCGCCGGGTTGCCTCGAGCAGCACCAGAATGCCCACGACGCCAACGATCACGTCTCGCAGAATCGGCGACCCAGGGCGATTGGAGAGTTCGGCATAGAACAGGAAGATATAGGCGGCGCAGAAGGCGCCCACCAACGCCAGCACCCAATCCTGGATCGGTATGCGGTCGCGAGGTGAACGCTTGAACGCAGGGTACGCCATGAACGCCAGGAAGGTGGCGAAGGCCAGGTGAATCGAACGCGCCTCGGTGGCATTGAACACCCCGAAGCGGAGCAGAAAAGGTAGCGGCGAGGCAATCCAGAGCTGGAACAGCGACCAGGCGGCCGCGATGCCGACCAGCAGCCTTCCTGGAACACCCAGCGGCTTACGCGCCCCGCTGTCGCTCGAGGCTACCAGATCCTCGAGATCCACCTCAGGCTTTTGTTGATTCGTTTTGTCATTTGTCATTGCCGTCGTGCCCCACCATCGCTTCTGCTCTTGAAGATTGCCCGCTCTAGGAAAAGCCGGTTCGTTCAATGGTCCGTGGTCGGTCCAAACAGATGCGCGGACCCTTTGGGTCCGCGCATCTCACCAGAGGGAATCGGTGCCCCTCAACGACATTTCACTCGATCCAGCCACGCTCACGATAGTAGCGAGCGGCACCATCATGCAGCGGTGCAGTCAGGCCGTCGGAAATCATGTCTTCCTCATTGAGATTTTCGAATGCCGGATGCAGACGCTTGAAGCGGTCGAAATTCTCGAATACCGCCTTGACGGTCTCGTAGATAACGTCTTCATCGACGGCGGTGGAACTCACGAATGTCGCTGCCACGCCGAAGGTCTCGACATCCTCGTCATTGCCACGATACAGGCCGCCGGGGATGACCGAACGGGTGTAGTAGGGATGCTCCTCGATGAGGGCGTCGATCTCGTCGCCGGTCACCGGGACGAGGCGAGCGTCGATAGTGGTGGTGGCTTCCTGGATGGAGCCGTTGGGATGCCCTACCACGTAGACCATGGCGTCGATATTGTTATCGGCCAGGGCCGCGGCCTGCTCGGCGGCATCCAACTGGGAAGCCAGCGAGAAGGTGTCGGTATCCCAGCCCATGGCCTCCATCACCACGTTCATGGTGTTGCGCTGACCGGAGCCCGGGTTGCCGATGTTGACGCGCTTGCCGGGGAAGTCGGAGAAGTGCTCGATACCGGAGTCTGCACGCGCCACCACGGTCAGCGGCTCACCGTGCATGGTGAAGACCGCACGCATATCTTCCCAGGCGCCGTCGGACTCGAAGTTGTCCTCGCCATGGTAGGCGCGGTACTGGACGTCCGACTGGACAACGCCCATGTCGAGTTCGCCGCTGCGCATGCCGTTGACGTTGGCCACGGAACCACCCGTGGACGGGGCATTACAGCGAATGTTGTGCTCGTCGCTGCCGCGATTCACCATGCGACAGACCGACTGGCCTACGACGTAGTAGACACCCGTCTGGCCACCGGTACCGATGGTGATGAAGCGGTCTTGGGCCACGGCCGGTGCGGAGAACATGGCGGCGCCTACAAGCGCTCCCGAGAAGGCTGCCGCGGAGAAAGCATGGCGTTTCATTAACACACCTCTTTGACGTTATTGGCTAGCTGTCGTTACTGACGAGCAAGATCCCTGAGTAGCCAGGCGATGAATGCATCGGCTGGCGGAAACTACCGCTCCCCTCTACTTTAGCGAAAAAAACGTCGGAACGATGGGTCTTTTTCAACCTGGCCTAATTCTAGTCTGCCTTTTCGTTTAGTGTGCGTTAATTCCTGATATGCATGCCCCATGAGCGTTTATAACCGCTCTGTTGACGGCCAGTTCGACCCCGCCATGGCGACTCATCCTTGAACGATCGCTCTCCCCGCGACCAGACTGAAAACACAGCCAAGAGGAGCACGCCCATGCCAACTCAACTGGAATGCCGGCAAGGCGACATCGCCAACCAGCCCGACATGGACGCGGTGGTCAATGCCGCCAACGCCGAACTCAGGCCCGGCGGCGGCGTGGCCGGGGCCCTGCATCGGGCGGCCGGGCCGGAGCTCGACCGGGCCTGCCGACCTTTGGCGCCGATCGAACCCGGCCAGGCCGTGATCACCGACGCTTTCGGCCTGCCCAACCGTCATGTGATCCACTGCCTGGGACCGGTGTATGGCCGTGATACGCCGGAAGCGGAACTGCTGGCCGCCTGCTATCGCAACGCGCTCGCGCTGGCCGAGCAACACGGAATTGCAAGCCTGGCCTTCCCCGCCCTCTCGGCGGGCGCCTTCGGCTATCCGCTGGAAGAAGCCGCCCGCATTGCCATCGTGACGGTGCGCGAGACGCTGCCCCAATGCCGCGGCATCGAGCGGGTGCGCTTCGTGCTGTTCGATGCCGGCAGCGCCGAAGTTTTCCAGCGTACGCTGGATTCACTCAACTAGACGTTGTAGCCGAGGACTCTCGGCAACCACAGGGCGATTTCCGGGAAGATCGCGACGAGCGTCAGTGCGCCGGCCATGGCCAGCACGAACAGCAGCGCCCAGCCCAGGGTCTGCTCCAGCCGGATCCTTGCGATTTCGGTGGTTACCATCAGGTTGACCGCTACCGGCGGGGTGAACTGGCCGATGGCGATGTTCATCGCCAGCAGGATACCGAACCACACCGGGTTCCAGCCGAAGTGCTGCATCACCGGAATCAGGATCGGCATCATGATCAGATAGATCGAGATGGCGTCGAGCAGCATGCCCGCCAGCAGCACCGCCAGCATGACCAGTATCAGCAACAGCGTGCCGTTGTCGGACAGGCCGATGACCCATTCCGCCAAGTGGCGGAAGGTGCCGAGCATGGTGCCGGCCCAGGCGAAGATCCCGGCCAGGGCAATGATCAGCATGACCACACCGGAAATTACCGCCGCCTCGCCGAGCAGATTCCACAGGTCGCGCAGGTTGAGCTCGCGGGTGAGGAACAGCCCCACCAGGGCGCCGTAGGCCACGGCCACCACGGCCGCCTCGGTGGGCGTGAACAGCCCCGAGCGCAGCCCGCCGAGGATCAGCACCGGGGCGAACAGCGCCGGTAGCGCCTGCTTGAAGGTCTCGCCCACTTCCAGGCGTTCGGCACCCTCCGCTGGCGTGCCGCCTTCCCAGCCGTAGCGCTTCGACACCAGCAGCGCCGGTACCAGCAGTGCCAGGCCGGCCAGGATGCCGGGGAATAGCCCGGCGGCGAAAAGTGCCCGCAGATCGACCCCGGGCACCACGATGGAGTAGAGAATCAGCGCCACCGAAGGCGGGATCAGGATCGCCGTGGAGGCGGATGCGGCGATCAACGTGGCCGAGAAGGGCTTGGGGTAGCCCGCCTTGGTCATGCTCGGCAGCATCACCATGGCCACTGCCGCGGCGTCTGCCGGGCCGGAACCGCTCATGCCGCCCATGATCATGCACACCAGCACCGCCACCAGTGCCAGACCGCCGTGCCGCGGGCCGATCAGGGCCTGGGCGAAGCGTACCAGGCGCAGCGCCACGCCGGCGCGCTCGAAGATCAAGCCGGTCAGGATGAACAGCGGGATGGCGATCAGTGGGTACTTGGCGATGCTGTTGTAGGTATTGGTGCCTAGCGTGGCCAGCATGGCCGGCGAGAGCCCGGAGACGATGCCCACCGCCCCGGCCAGGGCCAGCGAGAAGGCCACCGGCACGCCGGCGATCAACAACCCGGCGAAGGCCAGGATCATCCACAGGTCAGGACTCATCGTCGAGCCTCCCGCGCAGACGGTCTACGATCTGCTGTATCAGGCGCACCAGCATGGCGGCTGACAGTAGCGGCAGCCATACGAGATACCACCACTGGGGCAGGCCGAGCCCAGGCGACAACGACTCCCACTGGTACTCCTCCCAAGTCAGCTTGGCGCCGAACCAGGTGATCAGCCCAAGCACGATGGCCCCGCACAGGCCCTGGAACAGGATCAGCACGAGACGCGGCCCGGCCGGCAAGGCACGCTCGAGCAGGCTGATGCGGATATGGCCGTTGCGCCGCAGCGCCACCGAGGCTCCGGTGAAGGTGAGCACCACCAGCAGGAACACCGAGAATTCCTCGGTGAAGGCCAGCGACCCGCCTGTCACGTAGCGGGTGACGACATTGCCCAGGCTGATCAGTGAAATGATCGCCAGCGCCAGCGAGCCCAGCCAGCGCTCCGGCCTGGCATCGGGGGGAAGTCTCATCGAAGCCTCGCGGTAACAGGCCCGGCGTCGCAGGCGCCGCCGGGATCAGGCTCTTTCAAGCAACGGGGACGAAGGGGTTCAACGCGCCTCGATGGCCTCACGCGCGGCATCGACCAGGTCCTGTCCAATACGCGGAATCCACTTGTCATGCACGCTCTGGGTGGCATTGACGAAGGCGCGATGCTGCTCCTCGGTGAGCTCGGTGACCTGAACGCCGCGCTCCTGGATGGCGGCCAACCGCTCGCTCTCTTGCTCGCGGGTCATGGCGATCTCCCATTCGCCCGCCTCGATAGCGGTCTCGCGCAGGATCTCGCGTTCCTCCTCGGAGAGCGTTCCCCAGACCTGCTCGTTGACGGCGAAGATCAGCGGATCGTTCATGTAGTTCCACAGCGTCAAGTGCTCCTGCCCCGCCTGATCGATGCGCGCCACGTCGAATACCGAAAGCGGGTTCTCCTGGCCGTCAACGGCGCCGGTGGTCAGCGCCGGCTGGGCATCGGTCCAGCTCATCTGGGTGGGGTCGGCGCCCAGCGCGGTGAAGGTGTCCTGGAACAGCGGCGAGCCCACCACGCGGATCTTCAAGCCTTCGAGATCGCCGGGCTCGTCGATGGGTCCGCGTGAATTGGAGAGCTGACGGAAGCCGTTCTCCCCCCAGGCCAGGGGAATCACGCCGCGCGTTTCGATAGCCTCGAATATCATCTCGCCGGCGGCCCCCCCGGTCACGGCGTCCACGGCCGCCTCGTCGGGCATGAAGAACGGCAGCGAGAAGAGGTTGAGTTCGGGCACCTGCGGCGACCAGTTGATGGTCGAGCCGACGGCCATGTCGATCAGCCCCGAACGCATGGCAGAGAACTCCCGGGTCTGATCGCCGTTGACCAGTTGCGAGTTGGGATAGACGCGCAGCGTGAGTTCGCCTCCAGTGCGCTCCTCCACCAGTTCGGCCCACTTCTCCGCCGCCTGGCCCCAGGGGAAAGCATCGGAGAGCACGGTGGAAATGGAAAGTTCGCGTGCCTGCGCCGTAAGCGAGGCAGAGAGTACGACGGCACCGGCCAGGGCCGCGGCGATACGGGAGATACGGCTTGCTGAGTTCATGACGTGTCCTTGGGTCGTTGGCCGTAGTCCCGCGCGGGGAGCCGGCTAATTCTTGGTATCAGGGAGAATCGTGAAGTCCCATCGCATTGTAAAGCGATAAGCGTTGAAGGGAAGGAGGACACGTCGAGCGAGGTCGTCGAGTGAGACCAGGCTATAACTCCCGGACCCAGATATTGCGGTAGCTGACCGCCGCATCGTGATCCTGCAGGAAGATCGGAGCACAGCCGTGGGCCTCCTCGTAGTCGGGTTCACCGATCCACTCGGTGGTGCCCTGGAGCTCCACGTGATGCTGGACCAGCACATCGTTGTGCAGCACCGTGACGTAGGCGGGCGACTCCAGCGCTCCAGATTCATCGAAGCGCGGCGCGGTATAGAGGATATCGTAGCTCTGCCACTCGCCGGGCGGACGCGAGGCGTTCACCAATGGGATATGCTGCTTGTAGACCGACGCTGCCTGGCCATTGGGGTAGGTGGGATTATCATGAGAATCGAGTACCTGAATCTCATAGCGCTCCTGCAGGAACACACCGCTGTTGCCACGATCCTGGCCGTCCATGCCCTCGATATCGACGGGCGTGCGCCACTCCAGATGGAGCTGCACGTCGCAGAACGCCTGCCGAGTGCGAATCCCCCCGGCGCCGCGCTTCACCGTCATCGCCTCGCCCTCGTGCTGCCAGGGCACGGGGCCACCCTCCTCGGCCTCCCAGGCGCTCAAGTCGCTGCCGTCGAACAGCACGACGGCGTCCGACGGCACGCCACCCGCCGGTGCGTCGACGACCGGCGGCACGGGTTCCCAGACCTCGGTCTTCTCGGCCTGCTGCCAGGGCTCGAGCGGCTCCTCCGTTGTGTCGTCGGCATTGATGGCGGTAAATGGGATCGTCATCAGGCCTGCGCCGGTCACCCAGGCCAGGGTCGTCGACAGAAACGCGGATATCGGTCGTTGCATCGTGTCTCGCTCCAGAATGTCTCGCTTCAGAATGTCTCGAACTGAGGGCGCGACGGATACTTCCGACCGTCACGCTTACCAGGAGTCGGGTGCCGACCCGGCTCGGCCGGTTCCGCGGGGTCAGGTCGCCCAGGCAGGCTCCCCTTCCTCGTAGGGCATGCAGCCGTCGTAGCGCCCCGGTACGGCTTCGTAGCGCAGCACCTGCGTGGCGCCCACCTCCGAGGTGAAGAACCCGAACAGCGTCAGCTGCTTCATCAGAGTGAAATAATGAGGCTCACCGCTCTCCTCGACCTGTGCTCGGGCCTCACGATCCAGCTCTGCGATCAGGTCATGCCGCTGCGTATCGTCCAGACTCAGGAAGTCCCGGTCATAGGCCGCGCGGCTACGTGCGTCGAGCTGCGCCAGGCCCTGGTGGAACAGGCCCCGCTCCTGCGGCGTATAACAGGCACTGACGAAGACGGTCATGAAAGCACCGACTTCGGCGTCCTTGGCACCGGGCGTGTCGGTACGCGGCAGGATGGTCTCGGCCAGTTCGTCCAGGCGCTGGATATCCTCGGCGCTGAAGCCTCGGTCGCACTCGTCGAGGGCACTGAAAGCCAACAGGGAGTTGCCTCCGACCAGCGCCGTGCCGGTCGCCACGGCGATCATTTTCAACAGTTCACGACGGTTCATGAGAGATTCCCCCGCTTGAGCTCCTCTACCGCATGGTCCACCGCACGGGCGGTGAGGGCCATATAGGTGAGGGATGGATTGACGCAGGACGACGACGTCATGCAGGCGCCATCGGTGACGAAGACGTTGGGGGCATCCCACACCTGGTTGTAGCCGTTGAGTACCGAGGTCGACGGGTCGCGCCCCATGCGCGCGGTACCCATCTCGTGGATGCCCATGCCCGGCGCATAGTCGCCCTCCTCTCCCTTGACGTTTTTCACCCCGGCGGCCTCGAAGAGTTCGATGGCGTCCTGAACCATGTCAGCGCGCATGTCGCGCTCGTTCTGCTTGAGCTCCACGTCGACGGAGAGCACCGGCAGGCCCCACTTGTCTCGCACGCCATGGTCGAGGGCGATGCGGTTCTCGTGGTAGGGCAGCATCTCGCCGAAGCCGGTCATGCCGATGGTCCAGCTCCCCGGCTGGCTGAGGGCCTGCTTCAGCTCGGCACCGACGTTGAGCTCGGCGATCTCGCGATCCCAGCCCAGTCGGCTCGCCGCACCCTGGTAACCGAAGCCGCGCAGGTAATCCCGCTGCTCGTCGCCGACGTTGCGGAAGCGGGGAATGTAGAAGCCGGCGGGGCGCCGCCCGAAGTAATACTTGTCGAGATAGCCCTCCACGTCGCCGCTGGCACCGCAGCGAAAGTGATGGTCCATCACGTTGTGGCCAAGCTCGCCGCTGCTGCTGCCCAGGCCGCCCTCCCAGACGTCGGTGGCGGAGTTCATCAGGATCCAGGTGGAGTTGAACGCCGAGGCGTTCAGGAACACCACGTCGGCGGTGTACTCGTAGGTCTGGTGGTTCTCGGCGTCGATCACCTCGACGCCGCGGGCACGCTGGCGATCCTTGTCGTACAGCACCTGGTTGACGATGGAGAAGGGCCGCAGCGTCAGGTTGCCCGTCTTCATCGCCGCCGGCAGCGTGGCCGACTGAGTGCTGAAGTAAGCACCATAGGGGCAACCCAACCAGCACTTGTTGCGATACTGGCAATCGACTCGGTTCTGTTCCGGCTTCGGCTGGGTGATGTTGGCTACCCGGCTGTGAATCAGGCGACGCCTGCCATCGAATGCACTCTCGATACGCTTGGCAACGTCTTTCTCCACGCAGTTGAGTTCGATGGGCGGCAGGAACTGACCATCGGGCAGAATATCCAATCCTTCACGCGTCCCGGCGATACCAGCGAAGCGCTCGACGTAGTCGTACCAGGGCGCCAAGTCCTCATAGCGGATGGGCCAGTCGATGGCGATCCCTTCGCGCTGATTGGCCTCGAAGTCCATGGGGCTGAATCGATAACTCTGGCGACCCCACATCAGCGAGCGGCCACCCACATGATAGCCGCGAAACCAGTCGAAGCGTTTCTCCTCGACGTAAGGATTGGCCTGTTCATCCGCCCACATCCCCATGGTCGATTCGTTCAACGGATAGTCGCGCTTCAATACTGGAAACGCTTCCCGCATTTCCTGAGTGGCGTGGTCGCGGTGCGGGTAATCCCAGGCTTCCTTGTCAGCGTTCTGGTAATCCTTGACATGTTCGATATTACGGCCCCGCTCCAGCAGCAGGACCTTGAGCCCTTTCTCGGTCAATTCCTTGGCGGCCCAGCCGCCGCTGATGCCTGAACCAACCACGATGGCGTCGTAGTGATTATTAGCCATGGAGTGATACCTTTCTTGTAAGAATGCATTGTAAAAAGCACGTCGAATCAAACGTCGCAGAGATACACAGCCGTCTGGAGTGATTCGAATTTCTCTTGGCTCTCTTCACGGTCGGGAAGAAATTCCTGAGCGACATATCCTCTGTAGCCGGTGTCCCGTATCGCACGGCAGATAGCCGGATAGTTGAGCTCCTGGCTGTCGTCTATCTCGTGCCTACCGGGCACGCCGGCGGTATGGTAATGACCGAAATAGCGATGGCTGTCGCGAATGGTGCGAATGATGTCGCCCTCGCTTATCTGCATGTGATAAATGTCGTAGAGCAGCTTGAAATTGGGCGAATCGAGACGGCGACACAGCTCGATTCCCCAGGCAGAGTTGTCACAGAGATAGTCGGGGTGATCGATCTTGCTGTTGAACAGCTCCATCTGCAGCACGATCCCCTTCTGCTCGGCCCGGCCGAGGATGCGTCTCAGTCCGGCCTCGGCGTTGTCCAGCCCCTGCTCCGGGTCCATCCCGCGGGCATTGCCACTGAAGCAGATCAGGTTGGTGTAGCCCGCGTCGCTGACCCGGTCGATATGGTCGAGATAGCGCTCCACCAACGCCGTGTGGAAACGGGCGTCCCCCCAGTCGTCCTCGAGGCTCAACTCCGCTCCATTGCACATGGAGGCGTCGAGACCATGCCGTTTCAGTACCGACCACTCCTGTGGTCCCACCAGGTCGATGGCCGAGATACCCAGCCGTTTCGCCAGCTGGCAAAGCTCCTCAAGAGGGAGAAAGTCGAAGGTCCAGCGCGCCACGGAGTGGCGGATATTTCCCCTGAGTTCACGTTTTGCGTGGTCGGTCCCGGCTAACGCACGGGTGGCGAAAGTGGACGCTACCGCCAACCCGCCAACGCCGGTCACGGTATGACGCAGCAGACGGCGCCGGTCGATGGGATTCCTCATCATGACGAAGCCTCATGATCGTCTTCGTGGTAGCGCGTTACGGCTCACTCGTCATGAAGCGTCGCGAGTTCGTTACGCAGAAAGTCGTTGCCTTCCGTGATGACGGCTTCGGCATCGAGCGGCATGTCGTGCTCGATGATGTACCACTCCACCTCCGCTCGCTCGATGGCGGGAAGCAGCGTGCCCCACTCGAGTACTCCCTGGCCCAGCGTGGCGAAGCCGCCCTCCTCGTCGGCAGTGCCTTCGGGCGCGTTGTCCTTGGCGTGCACGGCAAATAACCGATCCTCCACGCGCGCTACGTACTCGGCCGGATCCAGGCCGCCACGGTCGACCCAGGCGACGTCCAGCTCCAGCAGCAGCTCGGGTCCTGCGGCATCGAGCATGTGCTCCAGCGCCGTTTTATCCTCGAAGACTTCCATTTCGAAATCATGGTTGTGGTAGGCGAGCCGGAAACCCTCCTCGTTCAATCGGGAGGCGATATCGCCAAGCTCGCGTCCCAGTTCCTGCCAGCCCTCGGCATCGGTGGGTCGTGCCTGTTCGTCCAGATAGGGCAAGGTCAGCATGTCGTTGCCAACCGCTCGATTGAAGGCGACCGTCTCATTCAGGCGATGCTTCAAGTCTTCCAGCGGTACGTGGCTCGATATCACCTTCAGTTCATACTCCTCGAGCAGGGCCTCGAGCTCCTCTGCGCTCACGTCCTGGGTCCCTACGGTCTCTATGGCTTGAACACCCGACCGCTTCACGGCGGCCAATTGCTCCTCCAGGTCACCGAAGTCACGCAAGGTGTACATCTGCACGGCAATCGGAAATTCTGCGGTATTCTCCTGTGCCATGGCGGACTGAGTCATACCTCCGATCACCATGATTCCTGCCATCAATGTGGTGGGAAATTTCCACTTGATAAGAAGAGTGGGATTATCCATATGGGTTTCTTTCCCTCGTTATTGTGGATTTTTGGTAGCCGAAATCACAGGGATACACGATGGACAAGGCGGTTACGCACTACCAATCCATCTCGCATGAGGAGAGCTTTCAGCTCTCTCATCCCTTGCAATGCAATCGATTACATTTTTTAGTTCAAGGCCAAGAAGCCTGCAAGCTGCGATCGGGAATATTGGCGTGCCATTTCCATTTTTCGGCTTAAACGATTAACAAAAAAGCAGTAAGCTCATGTTTTTTCATACTTGCTTCAGTAACAAAAAAGGATGGTATACTTTGGTATAATATGAGAGATAATGAAGAGCATCCAAGGATAGGCGATCAGTGCGGGTGGTTCAGATCGTCACACTTTCAAGCGGACTGCTGCCCCAAGACTGCTGTCATTTTTGAGTGATTCGTTCTGTTGAGACATGGCAATATCGTTTCACATACAATGATTGCATCATGCAAGTCGACAAAGCGGTTCTTGTTCAAAGGGAAAGCCGCTACCATTGCCCGAAGCCACCCAGTATGTCACTCCTACCTCGTGAGTTACTCACCCTGGTAGCGACATGCGTTGACTCATCTGCCATGCACAGGACACTCGCGGTTTGCTCGTGGGCATGGCCACTGCCAAGGACCTGCCGTGCCGCTGCGCGACCTGCTGCTGGGCCTTTTGATCGTGGCGATCTGGGCCCTGAACATCATCGTCATCAAGCTGGGCGTCGGAGAGCTGCCGCCGTTGCTGTTGACCACCCTGCGTTTCCTCCTGGTGGCCGCCTTGCTGGTGCCCTTCCATCCCGTGGCACGCCATCAATTGCCCTTTCTGCTGCTGCTGTCGGTGACCTTCGGCACCCTGCACTTCGCCCTGCTGTTCATCGGCCTGGGGCAGGCGGAGGCCGGTACCGGGGCATTGCTGGTGCAGATGGGCACCCCCTTCGCCACGCTGCTGGCGGTGATCTTCCTGGGCGAGAGGCTAAGCGCCAAACGGCTGGTCGGGCTCGCGCTGTCGTTCGGTGGGGTGGTGGTCCTGGCCGGCGGCCCCAGCTTGCCCTCACCGCTGCCCATGGCCCTGCTGCTGCTCAGCGCCTTCGGCTGGGCGGTGTCGCAGCTGTTGATCAAGAAAGGGCCCAACCTGGCGCCCATGGCGCTGGCGGGCTGGACGGCACTGTTCGCCGTGCCACAGGTAGCAATCGGCTCCTGGTGGTTCGAGCAGGACCAGATGAGCGCCATGGCGACGGCCGGCTGGTTCGGCTGGGGGGCGGTGTTCTATACGGCGGTGATGTCGTCGATCGTCGCCTACGGCATGTGGTACGGCCTGTTGCGTCGACATCCGGTCAGCCGTCTGGCGCCGCTGAGCCTGCTGGTGCCGGCGGGCGCCGTAGTGCTGGGCATCGTGCTGCTGGGAGAAACCCTCAATGCGCATATCGCGTTCGGTGGGGCCATGGTCATCGCCGGGGTGGCATTGATCGTGATTCGTTTCCGGGCCCTATTGGGCCGTTGACGGGCAATCTCCCTGGCGCCCAGGCCAGCTAACGCAGGCCCCCTCCTCGATGCCGCGTTCTTCGAAGTAACCGGCATTGACTTCCAGTGCCGCGTGATAGGCGGCACCGGCGACGGTCACGGGGCAGTCGTAGGGGTTACGCGAGAGGCACGGCTGCATGGTATGCAGGGCAGCGATACGGCCGTCTGCGTCGATGAAGGCGATGTCCAGCGGAATACGGGTGCGATACATCCAGAAGCTACCCGCGGCCGGCTGCTGCTCCTCGTAGAGAAACAGCATGCCGGCGTCGGGAGCGAGATGGTCACGGTCCATCAGCCCCTTCTGCCGCTCGGAGGAAGAGCGCGCCAGCTCCACCTCAAGCCGGTGGCGCTCGGTACCCGCGTGAATTTCCAGCGGGACACGCTGGAGCGTCGAGGCCTCATCGGCCCCGGCCGGCATTTGCCAGGCCAGCAGCGTGGCCAGAACGAGGCCCTGCGCCAGCCGAATGGCAGATGAAACACGGAGGGTCAGCGTCATATCACTCCTTGCTCAGACTCATCCTGGCGCCTGCCCCCTGCCCGAGGATCGCCATCAGATCGATACGCGTTTCACGGATGGACAGGTCGAGCAGCCCCTCCAGTGCCTCAAGATGCTCATGGATGCTGCCCCTTGCCGCCTCGCCGTCGCCGCTGCGCAGGTGGGCAAGCAGGGCCGGATGATCCTCGGGCAGGTAGCAGCTGGCCAGCCCCGCGCGCTTGTACAGGGCAATGACGATGGAGGTGCGCAGGATCAGGTCGGTGAGCATGGCGCCTAGTACCCGATTGGGCGAGTGCTCGGCGAGCAGGTGATGGATGGCCAGCGAGTGTTCGATACGTGCCGGCTCGTCGCCACGGGCGTACGCCTCGGCTTCGCGCTTGACCAGGGTGGCGATATCCTCGAGCGGCGCCTCATCGAGATTTCCGGCCAACAGCGCGGCCACCTCGCCCTCTACCAGGCGTCGGGCGGCAAAGGTCTCGCGGGTCTCCTCGATGCTCGGTGCGCGTACCCGGGCCACCTGGTTGGGCTGCTGGCTGACGACATGATCGGCCGCCAGCCGGGTCAATGCCTTGCGCACCACCGAGCGGCTGACACCGAAGATCTCGCCCAACGCCACCTCCGGCAGGCGCGTGCCGGGCGGCAGGCGCTGGGTCAGCACAGCAGCACGCACCTTGTCGACGATGAAGCGATCGCTGATCCGTCTCCCGGCGTGTGTCTCGGCGGCGATCTCGTCCTGCCAGGTCATGCTCATGGGTAACCCTCGTCCCTCGTTAATGAGCTTACCTTCGCATGTTTCGCCTATCCTGGCCACACGAACGCCGGCCTTCTGTATACAAAAATCAGGCTCGCAGGTGCTTCTCGGAAACATCGAGAATCTTCAGGGTGTTGGTTCCGCCGTGGGCGTTCATGTGGTCGCCCCGGGTCAGGATGACATGATCCCCGGGCTCGGCAATCCCCTTCTCCACCAGCAGCGAAAGCGCGCGGTCGTTGAGTTCGCCGGCGGCCATCGCGGTGGTGTCGAACGGCAGCGAGACCACGCCGCGGTAGAGCGCCATGCGGCGCTGGGCGATGGGGCTGTGGGCCAGCCCGACGATGGGCAGCCCCGAGCGGATGCGCGAGGCGATCAGCGGGGTGTAGCCGGTCGAGGTCATGCAGGCGATGGCGGCCACCCCGGTGAGGTGGTTGGCGGCGTACATGGCCGACAGCGCGATGGTCTCGTCGATGCGCGAGAAGCCCTCGTGGATGCGGTGGCCCGACTCCTGGGCGATGCGCTCGCGCTCGGCGCCGAGGCACACCCGGCGCATCGCTTCCAGCGTCTCCACCGGGTAGTCGCCGGCGGCGGTCTCGGCCGAGAGCATCACCGCGTCGGTGCCGTCGAGCACGGCGTTGGCGACGTCGAACACCTCGGCGCGGGTGGGCAGCGGCGAGCCGATCATCGACTCCATCATCTGCGTCGCGGTGATCACCGCGCGGTTGAGCGTGCGGGCGCGCTTGATGATGCGCTTCTGCATGCCGATCAGCTTCTCGTCGCCGATCTCCACGCCGAGGTCGCCGCGCGCCACCATCACCGCCTCGGAGGCCTCGATGATGCCGTCGAGGGTGGCGTCGTCGGCCACCGCCTCGGCGCGCTCGAGCTTGGCCACCAGGCCGATCTCGCGGCCGGCGTCGCCGAGCAGGCGACGCGCCTCAAACATGTCCTCGGCGTGGCGCGGGAAGGAGACGGCGAGGTAGTCCACGCCGATCTCGATGGCGGTCTGCAGGTCGGCCTTGTCCTTGTCGGTGAGCGCCGGGGCCGAGAGCCCGCCGCCCTGCTTGTTGATGCCCTTGTTGTTGGAGAGCTTGCCGCCGGTGACCACGGTGGTGTGGACCTGCTGGCCCTCGACCCGGGTGACGTCGAGCACCAGGCGGCCATCGTCGAGCAGCAGGCGGTCGCCGGCGGTGACGTCGTCGGCCAGCTGGGTGTACTCGCAGCCGACGCGGCTGGCGTCGCCGGCCTCGGTGTCCATGGCCATGTCGAGGACGAAGGGCTGGCCCTCGGCGAGCACCACCGCGCCCTCCTTGAAGCGGGCGATGCGGATCTTGGGCCCCTGCAGGTCACCCAGGGCGGCGACGCTGCGCCCCAGACGGTCGGCGATCTCGCGCACGGCGACCAGCCGGCGGCGGTGGTCGGCGGCGCTGCCGTGGGAGAAGTTGAGGCGCACCACGTCGACGCCGGTGCGGATCATCGCCTCCAGCACGCCCTCGCGATCGCTGGCCGGGCCCAGGGTGGCGACGATCTTGGTGCGGCGGATGGGGTCGTGAATGGGAGCATGGGGCGGAAGCGTCATGGTGTCCTCGGCAAGACCAGGATGGCACGGAAGTCGTTGACGTTGGTACGGGTCGGCCCGGTGACGATGAGCCGGTCCAACGCCTGAAAGAAAGTATACGCGTCGTTGCGTGACAGGTAATCGGCGGGATCGAGGCCGTGTTCCTTGGCGCGACTCCAGTCGTCGGGCGAGAACAGCGCGCCGGCATTGTCCTCGGAGCCATCGATGCCGTCGGTGTCGATGGCCAGGGCGTGAACTCCCGAGGCGCCTTCCAGCGCTTCGAACAGCCCCAGCAGGTACTCCACGTTGCGCCCGCCACGACCGTTGCCGCTCACGGTGACGCTGGTTTCACCGCCGGAAAGGATCAGCAGCGGCGAGGCGATCTCCTCGCGTGCCTCCAGGGCCATGCGCGCCTGGGCACGACCCAATTCGCGAGCCTCGCCCTCCAGGTCGTCGCCCAGCACGCGCACCATTACCCCGGCCTCCTCCACCACGTTCCTGGCGGCTTCCAGGGCGTCGTGTGCACGCGCCAGGGTCACGCTGTCGTCACGCTCGAAGGCCGTGTCGTCGGGTGAGGGAGCGGACGTGTCCCGTTCAAGGTGTTGGCGTACGTGCGGCGGCACCTCGATGGCGTAGCGCTCGAGCACCGCCAAGGCATCGGCCGGGGTCGAGCGATCGGGCAGGGTCGGCCCCGAGGCGATCTGCGTGGCCACGTCGCCGGGAATATCGGAAATCAGCCAGGTTACGACCTGGGCCGGATGCGCCGCCGCGGCCAGGCGGCCGCCCTTGATCGCCGAGAGGTGGCGACGCACGGTATTCATCTGACCGATCGGCGCGCCGCAGCGCAGCAGTTCACGGTTGATCGCCTGCTTATCGGCAAGCGTGATGCCTTCCGCCGGCAGCGTCATCAAGGCCGAGCCGCCACCGGAGATCAGCGCGATGACTCGGTCCTCCTCGCCCAGATCCGCGACCGCCTCGAGCATGCGCTGGGCTGCCCTTTCGCCCAGGTCGTCGGGCATCGGGTGGGAAGCTTCGAGCACTTCGATCACGCTGCATGGCTCGCCATGGCCGTAGCGGGTGACCACCAGACCCGAGAGCGGCGCATCGGGACAGCGCGCCTGCCAGGCGCGCTCCAGCGCCGCGGCCATGGACGCTGCCGCCTTCCCTGCTCCCACCACGACGGTGCGCCCCGGCGGCGGGTCGGGCAGCAGGTTCGCTACCAGCGTGTCGGGATGCACGGCGGCGACGGCGATGTCGGCGAGGCGGCGCAGCCAGTCCGCCACGTCCAGCTCGGTATCGAAGGGAGGGAGTTCGGGAGTCATCTTGGGCACACCTCGCAGGGCGACAGGCTTCGACGGTAACAGCCGGGAAGGTGAGAAAAAAGCCCGACGGCGGGCGGGGTCCAGCCGGGGATCCCGCCGCCGGGTAAAAGCCACACAAGTGCGGCTTGATGGTGGACGACGACCCGACGCCCACCTGGAGGGAAATATCGGCTCAGCGTCTGCGCGACCGGCAGGCCGAATGAAGCCTCCTTCGTACGCGAATCAATTACCCACTTCGTGGTCGGCCAGTGCCTCCAGCGCGCGCAGGATGCCAGCATGATCCCACTCCCCGCCGCCATGCGCGGCGCAGGCCTGGAACAGCTGCTGGGCGTTGGCGGTACCGGGCAGCGCCAGGTTGAGGCTGCGCGCCCCTTCCAGCGCCAGGTTGAGGTCCTTCTGGTGCAGCTTGATCTTGAACCCCGGGTCGAAGGTACGCTTGATCATGCGCTCGCCGTGCACGTCGAGGATCTTCGACTGGGCCAGGCCGCCGAGCAGCGATTCGCGCACCTTGGCCACATCGGCGCCCGCCCTGGAGGCAAACAGCAGGCCTTCGGCCACCGCCTCGATGGTCAGTGCGACGACGATCTGGTTGGCCACCTTGCAGGTCTGGCCGGCGCCATGACCGCCGATGTGGGTGATTGTCTTGCCCATTACCTCGAGGATCGGCCTGGCACGGGAGAAGCCCTCTTCGGTGGCCCCCACCATGATGGTCAGCGCCGCGTTGATGGCACCGCCCTCGCCGCCGGAAACCGGCGCGTCGACATATTCGCCGCCGGCCTCATGGATACGCTTGGCGAAGCCCTGGGTGGCGATGGGGGCGATGGAACTCATGTCGATGACCAGGGTACCCGGCTTGAGTCCCTCGATGACGCCGCCCTCGCCGAACAGCACCTGCTCGACGTCGGGGGTGTCCGGCACCATGGTGATGACCACCTCGGCCTGCTCGGCCACGGCGCGAGGGCTGTCGAGTTCGGTCATGCCCTTCTCGGCCAGGGTGGCATCCAGGGTGCCGCGCTTGACGGTGACGAGTTCGTGGCCGGCATCCAGCAGATGCCCCGCCATGGGGCGGCCCATGATGCCAAGGCCAATGAATCCGATCTTGCTCATGATGCTTCTCCTTTCAGCTTGTCTTTGTGATCGTTGTCAAACGTTCTGAAACGCGTCGTGAGCGAAGGCAGGTCGGCCGCCGCCGGCGCGCAGCAACCGGAGTTGACTGGGTGCTCAATGAGGATTGCGAGCACCGCCGGCGGCCGAGATGCCGAGCGCAACAGCGTTTCACCGATCGAGCCAGCCCAGACCTTCTCGAGTTGTCGTGGCCGGCTTGTACTCGCAGCCGATCCAACCGTCGTAGCCCAGCCGGTCGAGGTGGGCGAACAGGAACGGGTAATTGATCTCCCCGGTGCCCGGCTCGTGGCGGCCGGGGTTGTCGGCCAGCTGCACGTGGGCGATACGATCCAGGTGCTTCTCGATGGTCGGTGCCAGGTCGCCCTCCATGATCTGCATATGATAGATGTCGTACTGCAGCTTGAGATTGTCGCTGCCCACCTCGTCGAAGATCGCCAGGGCCTGTTCGGTGCGGTTGAGGAAGAAGCCCGGAATGTCGCGGGTGTTGATCGGCTCGGCCAGCAGCAGGATGCCGGCGGCCTCGAGCTTCTCCGCAGCGTAGTGCAGGTTCTCCACCAGGGTGCGTCGCGCCTGCTCCAGGCTCACGCCCTGGGGCTGGATGCCGGCCAGGCAGTTGACCTGCTTGCAGCCGAGCACGGTGGCGTAGTCGATGGCCTTCTCGACGCCGGCGCGGAACTCCTCGACGCGATCCGGATGACAGGCGATGCCGCGCTCACCGGCGCCCCAGTCGCCGGCCGGCAGGTTGTGCAGCACCTGCGTCAGGCCGTGCTCGTCGAGCCGCGCCTTGATTTCGACGGCGGAATAATCGTAAGGAAAGAGGTATTCGACGCCCTTGAAGCCCGCATCGGCGGCGGCCTTGAAACGGTCGAGGAACTCCTCCTCGGTGAACAGCATGCTGAGGTTGGCGGCAAACTTGGGCATTTGGGTCTCCCTCTATCTGTGTTGTCGATATATGACGGCGCTGCGCCATCGTCCCCGCAATGACGCAGCGCAGTGTGCTACGTGAGAGCCGCGATCGAGGTCGGCGCATCCGCGCTGTTCTCGGCGAGCGCCTCGAATTCGTTGATGCCGTCGAGGTCGGTGCCCATGGCGATGTTGGTCACCCGCTCGAGGATGATTTCCACCACCACCGGGACCCGGTGTTCGCGCATCAGGGCTTTCGCCTCCTCGAGTGCCGGGGCAATCCGGTCGGGCTGGGTCACGCGCAGCGCCTTGCAGCCGAGCCCTTCCACCACCGAGACGTGATCGACGCCGTAGTCGTTGATCTCGGGGCAGTTGACGTTCTCGAACGAGAGCTGCACGCAGTAGTCCATGTCGAAGCCGCGCTGGGCCTGGCGAATCAGTCCCAGGTAGGAGTTGTTCACCAGCACGTGGATGTAGGGCAGCTTGAACTGGGCGCCGGCGGCGAGCTCCTCGACCATGAACTGGAAGTCGTAGTCGCCCGAAAGCGCCACCACTTCGGCTTCCGGGTCGGCCTTGCACACGCCAAGCGCGGCGGGAATGGTCCAGCCCAGCGGGCCCGCCTGGCCACAGTTGATCCAGTGGCGCGGCTTGTACACGTGCAGGAACTGGGCACCGGCAATCTGCGACAGGCCGATGGTGCTGACGTAGCGAGTGTTCTTGCCGAAGACCTTGTTCATCTCCTCGTAGACCCGCTGCGGTTTCACCGGCACGTCGTCGAAGTGGGTCTTGCGCAGCAGGGTGCGCTTGCGTTCCTGACAGGACTCGGCCCAGGCGCTGCGATCCTTGAGCGTGCCCGCTGCCTTCCGCTCACGTGCCAGCTCGACGAACAGCTCGAGGGCTGCCTTGGCGTCGGAAACGATGCCGTAGTCGGGGCCGAAGATGCGCCCGATCTGGGTCGGCTCGATGTCGACGTGGACGAACTTTCGCCCCTTGGTATAGGTCTCGAGGTTGCCCGTGTGGCGGTTGGCCCAGCGATTGCCGATGCCCATCACGAAGTCGGACTCGAGCAGGGTGGCGTTGCCGTAGCGGTGCGAGGTCTGCAACCCCACCATGCCGGCCATCAGCGGGTGGTCGTCGGCGATGCTGCCCCAGCCCATCAGCGTGGGGATGACCGGCACGCCGGTGAGCTCGGCGAACTCGACCAGCAGCTCGCTGGCGTCGGCGTTGATGATGCCGCCGCCGGCGACCAGCAGCGGGCGCTCGGCTTCGTCGAGCATGGCCATGGCCTTCTCGACCTGGGCGCGCGAGGCGCTGGGCTTGTAGGCCGGCAGCGGCTCGTAGGTGTCGGGGTCGAACTCGATCTCGCTCAACTGCACGTCGATCGGCAGGTCGATCAGCACCGGTCCCGGGCGCGAAGAGCGCATCAACTGGAAGGCCTGCTGGAAGGCGCGCGGCACCTGAGCCGGCTCCAGCACGGTGACCGCCCACTTGGTCACCGGCCCGGCGATGGCCTGGATGTCGACTGCCTGGAAGTCCTCCTTGTGCAGCTTGGCGCGCGGCGCCTGGCCGGTGATGCACAAAATCGGGATGGAGTCTGCGCTGGCCGAGTAGAGGCCGGTGATCATGTCGGTGCCGGCGGGGCCGGAGGTACCGATGCAGACGCCGATATTGCCGGCCTTGGTACGGGTATAGCCCTCGGCCATGTGCGAGGCCCCTTCGACGTGGCGGGCCAGCACGTGATCGACACCGCCGATCTTGCGCAGGGCGGCATAGAACGGATTGATGGCGGCGCCGGGCACGCCGAAGGCGATGTCGATGCCTTCCTTGCGGAGCACGTGAACGGCGGCCTCTGCTGCGGTCATTCGAGCCATGACGGTTCCTCCCGTGAGTGGCGACCAGATTGTTTTTGGAAAATATTTCTGTATACCGAGATTAGAAGCCGTTACGCGTTGCGTCAATATTTTATGGAAAATATTTTCACGCAATTAACGGAAGACAAAAAAGCCAAGCTGAATTAGCAGCTTGGCCTAACGAAAAAACTCACTAGCCGGCTAAGAGAGGCCCATGGAGCGGAGCGATGCCCGTTACCGATGGCAACTGAATCAGAACCCCTTGGCCGAGCCGCGAGGCCTGGCGGGCTGCGGCTTGTCGCACTTGAGGAAGCGGCCGTGCCCCGCGTCCACCATGGGTTCGCCGCCACGCGACACCACTCGGCCCCGGCACAGGGTCAGCACCGGCCGGCCGGTGAGCTCCACCCCCTCATAAGGGGTGTAATCCACTGCGTGGTGCAAGGCTTCGTTGCGCACCGTCATCTTCGCTTCGCTGTCCCACAGGGTCAGGTCGGCATCGCTGCCGATGGCGATGGTGCCCTTGCGCGGGTAGAGACCGTAGATCTTGGCCGGGTTGGTGGCGGTGAGCGCCACGAAGCGGGTGGCGTCGATGCGCTGCTTGACGACCCCCTCCGAGAACAGGATCGCGAGGCGCGTTTCCAGGCCCGGTATGCCGTTGGGAACGTGGTGGAAGGCGGCATCCTCCCCATGCAGTTTCTTGCCCTTTGGGTCGTCGTAGCGAAAGGGGGCGTGATCGGAGGAGAAGACCTGGAAGACCCCGTTTTCCAGCGCCTGCCAGACCGCCTCCTGCGCCTTCTCGTCCCGCGGTGGCGGGCTGCACACGCACTTGGCCCCCTCGAAGCCTTCCTGGTCCAGGTCGGCGGCGGTCAGCATCAGGTACTGGGGACATGTCTCGCCATAGACCCGCAGGCCGCGCCCCTGGGCCCAGCGGATCTGCTCGATGGCCTCGGGGCCGGAGACGTGAACGATCAGGATCGGTACGTCGATCAGCTCGGCCAGGGAAATGGCGCGGTGGGTCGCCTCGCGCTCTGCGATCGCCGAGTGGGCCTCGCTATGGAAGTACGGCGCCGTCTTGCCCTGGGCCTCGAGCAGTTCGGTCAGGTAGGCGATGCAGTCGGCGTTCTCCGCATGCACCATCACCATGCCGCCCTCGCGACGCGCCATGGCCAGCACCTCGAGCACCTCGCGATCGTTGAGCTTGAGGTCGTCGTAGGTCAGGTAGATCTTGAACGAGCTGTAGCCCTCCTGGATCAGGGCCGGCAGCTCCTCCTTGAGCACCGTCTCGGTAGGGTCGGTCACGATCATGTGGAAGGCGTAGTCCACCATCGCCTTGCCCTCGCTGCGACGGTGATAGTCCTCTACCGCGGCGCGCAGGCTCTGGCCCTTCTGCTGCGCGGCGAAGGGAATCACCGTGGTGGTGCCGCCGCATGCCGCCGAGCGGGTGCCGGTCAGGAAGTCGTCGGCCATCACCGCGCCGTCGCCGAGGGGCTGGTCCAGGTGGCAATGGGCATCGATGCCCCCCGGCATCACCCACAGCCTCTGGGCGTCGATGACCTCGCCGGCCCCCTCCAGGCCCTGCCCCAGGGCGACGATGCGCCCGTCCTTGATGCCGATATCGGCGTCGTAGCTGTCGGCCGCCGTGATGATGCGGCCGTTCTTGATCAGGGTATCGAAGCGTGTCATGTCACCTACCTTGTCGTTGTCGCCGGGTCAGCCCATGGCTTCGGGAAGCCAGAGCACCAGGCCGGGCCAGAGAATGATCAGCAGCACGAACAGCAGCATGATGGCCAGGAACGGCAGGCTGCCGACCATCACGTCGGTGATGGAGCCGCGCCCGCGCACGCCTTGGACCACGTAGAGGTTCATGCCGATGGGCGGAGTGATCAGCGAGATTTCCATCATCACCACGAGGAAGATGCCGAACCACACCGGGTCGAAGCCGAACTGGACGACCATGGGTACCACGATCGGTACGGTGGCGATCATCATCGACAGGGTCTCGAGGAAGCAGCCCAGCACCAGGTAGAAGACCACCAGCGCCAGGATCAGCCCGAAGGGCGTGAGACCCAGGTCGGCCACCCAGCGGGTCAAGGTGGTGGGAATGCCCAGGATGCCGACGACGTAGTTGAGGAAGAAGGCCGCCACGATGATCAGCATGATCATGGCCGTGGTGCGAGCCATGGAGAGGAAGCACTCGTGCAGCATTCGGAAGGTCAGCTTGCGGTTCCAAGCCGCCAGGCCCAGCGCGGCGATCACCCCCAGGGCAGCCGCCTCGGTGGGCGTGGCCCAGCCGCTGTAGATACTGCCGATGACGATCGCGAAGACGAACGCCGGCGGCAGCAGGTCCACCAGCGAAGCCAGGCGCTCACGCAGCGACACCCGCTCGGAAGCCTTCCCCACCACGCCGGGCCTCAGCAAGGCGAAGGCCATGATGGTGAGCATGAAGGCGCCCGCCAGCGCCAGCCCCGGCAGGATCCCGGCGATGAACAGCTTGCCGATCGAAGTATTGGTGATCGCGCCGTAGATGATCATGTTGATGCTCGGCGGGATCAGGATGCCGAGCGTCGCCCCGGCTGCCAGGGTACCCAACGCCAGCCGCTCGCTGTAGCCGCGCTCGGCGAAGGCCGGTAGCGCCACCGTACCGATGGTGGCAGCCGTCGCCACCGAGGAACCGGACATGGCGGCGAAGACCGAAGAGGCGCCGATATTGGTGTGCAGCAGGCCACCGGGCAGGCGATCGAGCCATACCGACAAGGCGCTGTACATGCGCTCGGTGATGCCGCTGCGCAGGAGCAGCTCACCGAGCAGGATGAACAGCGGAATGGCCGTCAGGATGAAGTCGTTGAGCGTTCCCCACAGCGTGTCGCCGAAGGAGAAGAGCAACGGCATGCTCAGATACATCAAGGTACCCAGGGTGGCGACGGTGAAGATCGCCACGGCGACGTGGATACCGACCGCCATCATGCCCAGCATGACGACAAAGCCGATCATTACCTCGAAGGCACCGATCATGACGTGGCCCTCCCCGGTTCGGCGGTGATATCGCCGGCGTAATCCTTACGCGCCTCGCTCAGTTCGTCGTCGGTGGAGCGCGGGCCGTATTCCCGATCCAGTGCGGCCAGCTGGCCGGTGACCAGCAGGACCAGCGCGCGAAAGGCCAGCAGCAGGGTCAGCACACAGAACACCCCGAGCCCCGCCACCCACAGGCTCTGCGGAATCCACAGCGGCGTCTGCAGCGGCGTGCTGGCAAGACTGCCGAATTCCAGCGTCTCCTCGAGCGTCTCGACGGCGCGCCACAGCATGAAGGACGAGAAAGCCGCCAGCATTACCATCGCGACGACGTTGAGCGGCGCCTGCAGCAGCCGAGGCAAGCGGGTCAGCAGCACGTCGACGCGGGTGTGAGCGCGGTGCAACAGCGCGTAGGCAAAGCTGAACGAGACGCCGATGGCCAGCACGTAGCCACCGATTTCATCGACGCCTTGCAGGGAGTAGTGGAACAGCTTGCGTGCGATCACCTCGAAGGTGATCAACAGCGACAATCCGAGCGCGGCATAGCCGGCGGCAATCGCGGCGCCATGAGCCAGCCCACGGGCCAGACGATAAGGATGCGGTGTAACCATCGCATTTCTCCATGTCGCCCCGGCCACCTCAGGCAGCCGGGGCGAGGCAGTGGCTTACTGGGAAACGGACATGCCCGCGGCCTGCCCCACCGTCTCGTTCCAGACCTCGACGCAGCCGTCATACTGAGCGCTGCAGCTCTTGGCCCAGACGGGCAGGACGGCTTCCTGGGTGATCGACTCCACCAGCGCACGCGACTCGGAATCGATATCCACCAGCGTCATGTCGTAGGCTTCGTGCCGCGAACACTCCGCCTGGCCGGTGTTGCAGGCGATGGCATCGTCGTTGACCTCGTAGGCCAGCTCCCACATCTGCTCCTCGAGCCGCCCGAAGGCCTCCGTCAAGGCCTGCTGCTGCACTTCGTCGAAGCGGTTCCAGGTGTCCAGGTTCATGAAATGACCCTGCACCGAGTAGGAGAGCGGCAGCGGCACGAAGGTATCGGTCACTTCCGGCCACTTGCCGTTGTTGCCGGCGGAAGGCGCGGTGACGCCGCAGTCGGCCACGCCGCGCTGCAGTGCCAGGTAGACCTCGCTGAACTGCAGCGTGACCGGGGTGGCGCCGAGGCCTTCCACCAGCCGCGACATGGACGGGGTGAAGACACGCACCTTCTTTCCAGAGAGATCGCCGACGTCGTCGATGTCGCCGTTGCAGAACATCATCTGCGGCCCGAAGGGCCACAGAGTCATCAGCTTGGCGTTGAAACGGGACTGCAACCGGGCGTCGAATGCCTCGCGTATGGCGTCGACGGCCTCGCGCTGGGCGTCCAGGTCCGGCGAGACGCCGGCCAGGTCGATGCCTTCGAAGAAGGGCTCGTCGCGGGACGCCATACCGATCTGCACCGACATCACGTCGAAGGCGCCGGAACGGAGGCTGCGCAGCGCATCCGCCGCCTCCACGCCGATGGCATCCATGGTGTTGTAGACCACCGTCATGTCGTCGCGTCCGCCAAGTTCCTCGAAGAAGGGACGCTCCACTTCATCCACGTGCAGCTTGTTGCCGGAAAAATTGCCGACCACGCGCAGGGTCGTTTCGGCCTGGGCCAGACCGCCGGCCAGTACGCTGGCCAGGGAAACCCCCAGCGCCAGGGTCTTGATGGTTGCCTTGCGGGGCATGGTGTCACCTCATGATTGCTGTTGTTGGTGGGTGTTGCCGATGCGTTGCATTGCGATGCGGTCGTCCCTGTCCTTGTGCGACGAGGCGCGAATCCTGAGCCTCACGCGCCTAGGCGCGGGTCCTGAAACAGTTGTCCCCAGCCGGTGATCCGTGCGGGATCCACCCCGGCCAGCGCCAACGACTTCCACACCGTCACGCTCACCGAGTCGTAGATGGGAATGCCGATCTCCTGCTCCAGCGCCGGGACGATTCCCGCCCCGCGCAGGTTGGTACAGAGAATGGCGATGGCCTCGGGCTCTGCCTTGGCCACTTCACGCACGAGCCCGGCCAGCGTCGTCTCGTCGTACTCGGAGAAGGAGAAGTTGCCGCGGTCACCCAGGTGGCGCTCAGCGATCACCTCGACCCCCTCGGCGGCATAGTTGGCGACGATCGCCGACTGGATGTCGTCCAGGTAAGGCGTCACCAGGCCCAGCCGCGTCACGCCGGTGCGCGCCAAGGCCTCGTTGAGGGCCAGCACGCTGGTGGTGGCGGGCACCCCGGTGGCCTCGGTGATGGCGGCACACAGCCTGCGGTCGGTCTCGAACCCCAGCCAACTGGCCGAGGTGCCGCTCCAGGCAATGACATCCATGCGCGCATCGTTGAGCAGCCCCGCTGCTTCCAGCAGTGGCACCGGGTCGAACTGGGCCAGGGCTTCATCGCGCATGGAAATCTCGCGGACGGTAAAGCGCTGGAAGTGTGCGGTGACATCGGGAAAGAGGTCGTGCAGGAGGGCTGCGGTAAAGGGCTCCAGCACGGTATTGGAAGACGGCGTCAACATGCCGAGCAGCGTGCGTTCCATGGTGAACTCCGGGTTGTTTTTGGTATTCGGTATACTGTATCCAGGTACGACCATAGCCTTGCACAGCCGCCAAGGATTGCAAGCCAAAAATCCCAAAAACTCCCAATAGGCATGTATTTTTAATACGCAATTTGTTGAATTTTCTCAATAATAAAAAATATGGTATCCAGTATTTTGTATTCCGATGTGTTTTGACCTAAGGTTCAAAAGAGTCGCCCGGGATCGACGGGCGGCGTCCACCCAAACGTGAAGAGAGAGAAGCTCGGATGACAACAACAACCCGCCTTGCCCGTCGCTCCGCCGCGGTCCTGCTGGCTTTGGGCCTTGGGGCCCCGCTACTGGCCAGCGCCGAAACCCTGCGATTCAGCGGCAACTTCACCGACGATCACTCCAGCAGCCGTGCCATGGAGGTCTTTCGCGACGCCCTGGCCGAACGCACCGGAGGCGATCTGAACGCCCAGCTGTTTCCCAACATGCAACTGGGCGGTGCCAGCGAGAATGTCGATCAGGTCAGTACGGGATCCATTGCCGGCACCTGGATCGGTATCTCCTACCTCTCGCGTACCGTGCCCGAGCTGGAAGCGCTGAGCCTGCCGTTCGCCTTCGATAGCCGCGAGGAAGCCTTCGCGCTGATCGACGGTGAGGTGGGGGAAATGCTCGACGAGAAGCTGGCCGAAAAGGGCTTCACCGCGCTGGGCTACATGGAGCTGGGGTTCCGTCATGTCACCAATAGCGAACGCCCGATTGAAACCATCGAGGATTTCAAGGGGCTGAAGATCCGCCTGCAGCCCAACGAGACTCACCTGGACACCTTCCGTGCCATCGGTGCGAGCCCGGTGTCGATGGACATCAACGAGGTCTATGGCGCGCTGCAGCAGGGCGTGCTGGATGGGCAGGAGAACCCCTACAGCATCATCAGCACCAAGCGCATGGACGAGGTGCAGCCGTACCTCTCAGACAGCGGGCATTTCTACGACTTCATCGTGGTCGTGACCAACCGCAACACGTTCATGAACCTGAGCGAGGAACACCAGCAGGCGGTACGCGAGGCGATGGAGGAGGCGGTCGCCTGGCAGCGTCAGACCGCCGCCGAGGAGGACGATGCGGCGCGTCAGACCTTGATCGAACGCGGCATGACATTCACCCCCATCAGCGACGAGACCCGCGCTGCCCTGCGCGATGCCAGCCAAGACGTCATCGGCGACCTGCGCGAAAAGATCGGCAGCGAGATCGTCGATCGCGTCCTCGCGGAGCTCGACGCATGACACCCGCCTGGCAACGGCTGGAGGCAAGTGCCTCCAGCCCGGTCAAGCGCCACTTCCTGCATGGTCTGGCGCTTCTCGACCGGACATCCTACTACGCCATTCTGGTCGCCATGGGCATGATGACGCTGCTGGTCTCGGCCCAGGTATTCAGCCGCTACGTGCTGTCGAGCTCCATCGATTCCGCCGATGAACTCTCTCGGCTGTGCTTCGTGTGGGCGATCTTCCTGGCCATTCCCCACGGCATCAAGGTCGGCATTCACGTGGGCATCGATGCACTGGTGACCCACTTCCCCGATTCGCTGCAACGACTGCTCGCCCAGTTGATGGCCTGGCTGGGCGCCGCCCTGATGGCCGCCCTGTTCTGGATCAGCCTCGCCGCCGCGATCAGCAAGTGGCAGGAACTGATGCCGACGCTGCCGATCACTGCCGCCGTCTTCTACCTCGCCGTGGTGGTCTGCGCCGGCCACAGCTGCCTGCATCTGATGGCCCAAGCCCTGCGCCTGGAGCCACTTCCCAGCGCGCCCGAACGATATGAAGGAGTGTCCTCATGACCCCGGCCATCGTCTTCTCCTTCCTGGGGCTCGCCCTGCTGCGCATGCCGCTGGCCTTCGCCCTGGGAGTCGCCTCGCTGGTGGGCCTGTATGTAGGGGGCCTGGATTTCACGGTCCTGCCCCAGCGCATGATGCACTCGGTCAATAGCTTCCCCCTGATGGCGATTCCACTGTTCATGCTGGCAGGCGAATTGATGGTGGCGGCCGGCATCCTGCAGCGATTGGTGGATTTCGCCAATTCGCTGGTCGGCCGTGTCCACGGCGGCCTGGCTCATGTGGCCATCGTCGCCGGCATGGTGCTGGCCGCCGTGAGCGGCGCCGCCGTCGCCAGCGCCAGCGCCCTGGGCAGCTCCCTGGTTCCGTCCATGCGCCAGCAGTACGGTACCGGCTACAGCAGCGCCGTCGTCGCCTCGGCGGCCAACCTGGGGGCCATCATCCCGCCCAGCAACGCCATGATCGTCTATGCCCTGATGGCCGGCTCCTCGGTCTCGGTGGGCGGCCTGTTCATGGCCGGCGTGATTCCGGGGATCATCCTGGCACTCGGTTTCATGGGGCTGGCCAGCTTCATCGCCATGCGTCGCCGCTACCCACTGGGCGCCGAAGGCGTGATCGGTCTCAAGCACGTAATGGTGCAGACCTGGCGCGCCCTGCCCATCCTGCTGATGCCGATCGTGGTCGTCGGCGGCATCGTGGCGGGTGCGTTCACCCCCACCGAGGGAGCCGCCATCGCCGTGGTCTACGCCCTGGCGATCGGCTTCTTCGTGACCCGTCAGCTGCGCCTCGCCGATCTTCCCCGGGCAATGTTCAACGCCGCTGTCACCGCCGCCATGGTGGGCGCCCTGATCGCCTTCGCCTCCACCATGACCTTCGCCTTTACCCTCGACCTGATTCCCATGCAGTTGACCACTTGGCTGCAGGATTTCACTCAGGATCCGCTGGTATTCCTGCTGCTGGTGATGGCGCTGCTGATCGGCGTAGGAATGTTCATCGAGTCCAACGCCGCCTACATCATGCTGGTGCCCCTGCTGGCACCGATCGCCCTGGCTTACGGCATCGATCCGCTGCTGTTCGGCTTCCTGTTCGTGATGAACCTGGTGGTGGGCATGATGACGCCGCCGGTGGGCGTGCTGCTGTTCGTGATGTGCGGCATCTCCAAGATCAGCCTCAACGAGCTGATGAAGAGTGCATGGCCTTTCATCGTCTTTCAGTACGCGGTGCTGATCGCCTGCATCGCCTTCCCGGGCCTCGTCACCTGGCTGCCTCGCGCCCTGGGCTACTGAGCCATTGCACCATAACCATAACCATAACGATTGAAGGAACACGCCATGAAACTGCTGGTCATCAACCCCAATATTTCAGGCGACGTGACCCGCCTGATCGAGTCCGAGGCGCGCCGCAGCATTCGGCCGGGGACCGAGCTGACCATGGCCACCGCTCCGTTCGGGGTGGCCTACATCGAAACACGCGCCGAGGCGCAGATCGGTGGCTATGCCGCCATGCAGGTGGCGGCCGAGCACTATGCAGAGCATGATGCAGTCGTGGTGGCGGCCTTCGGCGACCCCGGCCTGGCGGCGCTGCGTGAGATACTGCCGATCCCGGTGGTGGGGATGACCGAGTCTGCACTGGTCAGCGCCTGCCAGCGAGGCAGCCGATTCTCCGTGATCGCCATCTCTCAGCGCATCCAGGCCTGGTACCGTGAAACCATCACCGCCTACGGTTTCAGCGAGCGGTTGGCCAGCATTCGTGCCCTCGACGAGCCCTTGGCGCATATCGGCCGCGTGCAGGAGGACCAGGGCCAGCGCTTGATCGCCCTGGCGGAGCGGGCGGTACAGGACGATGGGGCCGACGTGCTGATCCTCGCCGGGGCACCCTTGGCAGGCCTGGCCCGCAGCGTCGCCGATCGCTTGCCGGTGCCGGCCCTGGACGGCGTCACCTGTGCCCTGCAACAGGCCCAGGCCATGGTTGATCTTGGCGCTGCCGCCCCCACCGCCGGCAGCTTCGCACCGCCTCCCGAGAAACCCTGCCAGGGACTTCCCGAGGCGCTTGCCAGGCTCGTGGGACGGAGCACGGCCGAGCCCGTGTCAACGGTCGGCTGATTGTGTCCCGATCGACAATTCGGAGACAATCGGCTCGTCTCCTCAGCAGAGAGGAATGGATGACATGACGATGGAAGGTGCCGCCCTGCTCGGGCGACGACGCATCACGACCCCCTCGCTGGCAGAGGAAGCCTATGAGGCACTGCACGACTTGATCGTCCATGGCCGCCTGGCACCCGGCCAGCGGCTGATCGAGCCGGAGCTGTGCGAACAGCTCGGCATTTCACGCACGCCGCTGCGCGAGGCCCTGAAGATGCTGGCCGCCGACGGCCTGGTGACACTGAGGCGCAACCGCAATGCCCAGGTCTCGCTGATCGAGCCGCAGGAGCTGGAGCATCTCTTCGAGGTGGAGGCCGGGCTCGAAAGTCTTGCCGCCAGCCTGGCAGCCAAGCGCATGACCAATACCGAACTCAAGCGACTGGAGAGTCTTCAGGAACGCCTGGAGCGGCTGCTGGAGAAGGGCGACCGGAACGCTTACTTCGAACTCAACCAGCGGATTCACGGACTGATCGTGGCCGGGGCCAAGAACCCGGTCCTCGAAGAGACCCATCGCAGCCTGCTGGGGCGGCTGGAACGGGCACGCTACCTGGCGCTGGATCATATCGGGCGCTGGGAGGAGTCCACGCGTGAGCATCGCGATATCCTGGAGGCCCTCAAGTCCCGGGACAGCGATCTCGCCCGCCGCCTGCTGGCGGATCACGTCCAGCATACCGGCGATGCCATCGCCGCCATCAATCGGCCCCGCCATTGACGTTTCCGGCGAGCCTCCAGAAGGCTCGCCGAGTTCCCTACGTGCGTATCGTTAGCCCAGGCCCCTTATTCAAGAACGACCCGTAGCGCCAGCGGATACTCGTCGCAGTTGTTGCCCTCGCCGCCGCGATCGACGACCAGAAACTCCCCTTCGCGCTCCAGCACCGACTGGATGGCGTGCCAGGTGCCCGCCCAATAGTTGACCCCCTGGCGGCCGTCGGTGACGAAGGCGCGCACCTCGGCGGGGTCAATGGTCTCGCCCGGCGGTGCCACCACGATCACGAAGCGCTCCTCGTGCAGCGGCATGAAGGCCTGGCTGCCCTGGGGATGGCGTTCGAGGAAATCGAGCTCCAGCGGGATCGAGACCGGCTGGCTGACGAAGATGCTGATCAGCGCCCTCGCCTGCTCGCCCAGGGTCTCGACCTTGGCCAGATCGTGGTAGCGTCGGGTGCGCCCGGCGTTGATGTGGAAGTAATCGGCAGTGCGCGTGTCGATGACGTCACCGAACGGCGCGAAGGCGTCCGGCGTCAGCGGCTCGGCTTTAAGATCCAGCATGTTAGCCCCTCAAGTCTATTCGGCAGTTAGCCTGAATCACCGGGGCTGTTCCGGGGGCAGGCCTGCGAGGAGGCGCTGTGAACCCATCCTTGGGCGCTACATTTGCCATCCATGGCAAATGACCTCCTCTTCGGCCTGCCCCCGGCGCCCCTAGGTCGCGGTTCTCGCGTCACGGTCCTTTCAGCGAGCACCCAAGCGCAGCGCCGCGTGGCGGTTCACGTCCTTGTACAGCAGATATCGGAACGGCCCCGGGCCCCCGGCATAGCAGGCCTGTGGGCAGAAGGCACGCAGCCACATGAAATCGCCAGCCTCGACCTCGACCCAGTCCTGGTTGAGGTGATAGACCGCCTTGCCCTCGAGCACGTAGAGACCATGCTCCATGACGTGTGTCTCGTCGAAGGGGATCACCGCCCCGGGCTGGAAAGTGACGATGTTGACGTGCATGTCGTGGCGCACATCGGCCGGGTCGACGAAGCGCGTGGTAGCCCAGCGACCTTCGGTGCCGGGCATCGGGTTGGGCTCGAGATCGTTCTCGTTGACCACGAAGGCCTGCGGCACCTCGATGCCCTCGACGTATTCGTAGGCCTTGCGCACCCAATGGAAGCGCACCGGCGCATGGGACTCATTGCGCAGCTGCCAGTGGCAGCCCGGCGGCAGGAAGGCGTAGCCGCCCGGCGCCATCTCGTGGCGCTCGCCGGCGACGGTCAGGGTCATCTCGCCCTCGACCACGAACAGCACGCCTTCGGCGGCGGGGTCGAGCTCGGGGCGCTCGCTGCCGCCCCCCGGGCTCACCTCCATGATGTACTGCGAGAAGGTCTCGGCGAAACCGGAGAGCGGGCGCGCCAGCACCCACAGCCGGGTCTCCTCCCAGAACGGCAGGTTGCTGGTCACGATGTCGCCCATCACCCCCTTGGGAATGAAGGCGTAGGCCTCGGTGAACACCGCCCGATCGGAGAGCAGTTGGGTCTGGGGCGGGTGTCCGCCGTGGGGAGCGTAGTAGGTGCGTTGGCTCATATGAGATCCTTAACGATGAAGTTGGCCAACCTTGTCGGTACTCGGGGTGACCCGGCGACAAGCAGTCAGGCAGTCCTGTCGGGATTCGGAGTTATCGCGCCGGCGCCGGATGGTGCTCCATCCAGTGCTTGGCGATATCCACACGGCGCGTCACCCAGACCCGGTCGTGCGCCTCGATATGGTCGAGGAAACGCTGCAGGGCACGGAAGCGGCCGGGGCGACCAAGCAAGCGGCAGTGCATGCCCACCGAGAGCATCTTGGGCGATTCATCTCCCTCGGCGTACAGCACGTCGAAGGCGTCGCGCAGGTAGGTGAAGAAGTGATCGGCGGTATTGAAGCCCTGAGGTGCGGCGAAGCGCATGTCATTGCTGTCCAGGGTATAAGGCACGATCAGGTGATCGTGCTCATTGCCCTGGCTGTCCGCTGCACGAGTCCAGAACGGCAGGTCGTCGCCGTAGTAATCGCTGTCGTAGAGGAAGCCGCCCTCGTCGAGCACCAGCCGTCGGGTATTGGGACTGTCGCGGCCGGTGTACCAGCCCTGCGGTTTCTCACCGTAGAGACGCTGGAAGATCTCCATGGCGCGCTGCAGGTGCTCGCGCTCGACGTGCTCCGGCACTTCCTGGTAGTGAATCCAGCGGTAGCCGTGGCAGGCGATCTCGTGGCCCAACTCCTTGAAGGCTTGGGCTACTTCGGGATGACGCTCCAGCGCCATGGCCACGCCGAACACCGTCAATGGCAGGCCGCGCCGTTCGAACTCGCGCAGGATGCGCCAGACACCTGCCCTCGAGCCGTATTCGTAGATCGACTCCATGCTGAGATGGCGGTCGGGAAAGGCGGGGGCTCCGATGATCTCGGAAAGGAACTGCTCGGAGCCGGCGTCGCCATGCAGCACGCAGTTCTCGCCACCCTCTTCGTAGTTGAGCACGAACTGTACGGCAATCTTCGCCTGCCCCGGCCAGTTGGCATGGGGAGGATTGCGGCCATAACCGATGAGATCACGGGGGTAGCCAGGACTGACGCTCATGAGCACTTCCTCTTGTTCTGTACTGCCGTTGCGCGGTACGCATCCAGCTTCGTCAGTTTCGCGCAACATAAAGTGTATACAATACGAAAGATAGACTGTATCCCGATCGGCTGCAACCAGGCTTCGCACAGCGCCACGATGACCTGCATAGGCATCGCTAGCGGTTGGTAAGTGCCTCGCTACCTTCATCGCGACTCATCACGACAAGCGGCAAGCGATGCTTCACTAACTTTGTATACAAAAATCACCCTTACTTGCAACCTTGTTCCTTCTTTTGGCCGCAGGCCTTGCTTACTAACGCCTTGGGATATGCAAGGGATCGGAGAGAGCCGTCAAAGTGTATACAGTTTTACCAGGAAACAGTCGTCAATGAAGCTGTTACGATATTGATTACGACCTAAGTCTAGCCATGCGGTTTTTCACATGATGCCGCAAAGTCTCTGCAATTAATTGAAATTATTCGATTTCTATCAAAGACAGCGGACTCAGTGAAATTCTTGCGCTCAATGCTTCCAACGCCTATTTTGTGTACAAAGAGATTTTTTATTGTTCACAAGAAGACTTCGGAGCTCGCATGCGTCTACGCATCATCAATCCCAATACCACGGTCGCCATGACCCACAAGATCGGCGAAGCGGCGCGACGCGTTGCGGCCAGAGACACAACCATCGTGGCGACGCAGCCGCTGGATGGCCCGGTTTCGATCGAGAGCCACTTCGACGAGGCCATCAGCGCGGTGGGCGTAGTGGAAGAAGTGCTGGCCGGGGAGAAGGAGGCCACCGACGCCTATGTCATCGCCTGTTTCGGCGACCCGGGGCTGCTGGCGGCCCGCGAGCTGACCCGCGCACCGGTCATCGGTATCGCCGAGGCGGCCTTCCATGCCGCCACCCTGATCAGTACGCGGTTCTCGGTGGTCACCACTCTCTCGCGTACTGCCATCATCGCCGAGCACCTGCTGGAGCAGTACGGTTTTCGCCATCACTGCCGCCGAGTCCGCGCTGCCGAGATCCCCGTGTTGGATCTGGAGGAGAACGGTTCGGCGGCGCTTTCGCGCATCATCGAGGAGTGTCGCCGGGCGCGCGACGAGGATGGCATCGGCGCCATCGTGCTGGGCTGCGGCGGCATGGCCGACCTGACCGACACCATTTCGCTCGAGGTTGGCCTGCCGGTGATCGAGGGCGTCACGGCCGCGGTCAAGCTGGCCGAGGCCCTCGTCGGCCTGGGGCTCGGTACCAGCAAGCATGGCGACCTGGCATACCCGCGCCCCAAGGCTTTCAGCGGACGCTTCGAGAGGTACTCGAATCTCACCCCCGAGCACTGAGACTCCCTGACCGACAACGACACTCATAACAACACGCCTTGAGCACGTCTCGCCACAGAGCCCGAGAGCAACACCGGGCACAACCACAACACAGAGCAACGACTTGCGAGGACAGACCCATGCAACACACCAACCCACACAGCACGGCGGCCGACCCAGCCTCCTTTGCGGCGGCCGAATCCGGCGCCACCAAGGCGCTGGGGGAGGAGTCGCTCGCGCCCCAGAAAACCCGCATCATGGGGCGCACCTCCTACTTCCTGGCCTGGTTCGGTGGCTGCGTGTCGATCGGCACCTTCGCCATGGGTTCCAGCGTGGTCGGCACCCTCAACCTGATCCAGGCGACCCTGGCCATCGCCATCGGCTGCTTCGTGATCGGCATCGCGCTGGCGCTGAACGGTGCGGCCGGCTACAAGTACGGCATCCCGTTCATGGTCCAGGCACGCAGCGCCTTCGGCTTTGCCGGCACCCGCCTGCCGGGCCTGGTGCGGGCCGTACCTGCGGTGGTGTGGTATGGCTTTCAGAGCTGGATCGGCGCCGGGGCGCTTAACATGGTCTCGGCCACTCTGTTCGGCTTCGACAACCTGATCTTCTACTTCATCACCTTCCAGTTCCTGCAGATCGGCCTGTCGGTGATGGGCTTCCAGGGCATCAAGTGGCTGGAGAACATCGGCAGTGCCTTCATTCTGGCCTCGCTGGTCTATATGTTCTATGCCACGGTGCAGCGCTACGGTGACGAACTCTCGGCCAGCCTGCTGACCATGGAAGGCTCCTGGGGCATGCCGTTCTGGGGCGCCACCATGCTGTTCCTGGGTATCTACAGCACCATGATGCTCAACGTCAGCGATTATTCGCGGGAGCACAAGCAGGGCACCGGCCAGGGAATTCTCACCACCATCTACGCCATGTCGATCCTGCCCTGCACGCTGTTCATGGGTCTCATCGGCTACATGGTGTCCGAGGCTACCGGCACCGCCGACCCCATCCAGGTCTTCGCCAACGCCGTGGACAACACGCCGCTGCTGATGACCACGCTTCTGTTCATCGCCTTCGCCCAGGTCACCACCAACGTGCTCAACAACGTGGTGCCGCCGACCTACGTGCTGATGGACGTATTCAAGCTGAAGTTCGCCACCTCCACGGTGATCGTCGGCCTGCTGGCCTTCGCCACCTTCCCCTGGAAACTGGTACAGCCCGACTCCGCCGCCGGCCTGCAGCTCTTCGTGCAGACCTACTCCGCCTTCCTCGGGCCGATCTTCGCTATCCTGGTGGTCGACTACTACCTGATCCGCCGTCGCACCCTGGATCTCGGCAAGCTCTACGATGAGAACGGCCCCTACCAGGGCGTCAACAAAGCGGCGCTGATCGCCACCGCCGTGGGCATCGTCGCGGCGCTGTCCTTCTCCGCCGTGTCCTGGTACGCCAGCCTGATCCCGGCGGGACTGACCTATTATCTGCTGATGAAGCACTGGGCCCCCTGCCAGCGCTTCCGCCAGTGATCCATCGCTGCCCCGTCGCCCTCCGGCCATGCCGGATGGGCGACGCCCCATGACAACAACGGTGACGACGATGAAAGACAACGAGCTGGACATCCAGCGTATCGACCCGACGCTTTACAATGCCGACCTCGCCCCACTGAAACACAAGGACCGCAACTGGGGAGCGTTCGAGATCTTCAATGTCTGGTCCAACGACATCCAGAGCCTGTTCGGCTACACCCTGGCAGCCTCGTTGTTCCTGAGCTACGGGCTCAACGGTTGGGCGGTAATGGCGGCCATTATCCTGGCCGGGGTGATCGTCATGTTCCTGGTCAACCTGACCGGCAAGCCCAGCGTCAAGTACGGCATCCCCTTTCCGGTCATGGTCCGCGCCAGCATGGGGGTGCGCGGCGCCAACCTCCCGGCCATGCTGCGCGCGATCATCGGGATCTTCTGGTATGGCGTGCAGACCTATTTCGCCTCCACCGCGGTAGCACTGTTGATCACCGCGCTGTTCGGCGCCGGCAACGGGGCCACCTTCCTGGGCCTTTCCGGCGTGGCCTGGGTCTCGTTCGTGATCGTCTGGCTGTTCCAGATCGCGATCTTCTGGCAGGGCATCGAACGCATCAAGCACTTCCTCAACTGGGCGGGCCCGCTGGTCTACGTGGTGATGGTGGCGCTGATGATCGTGGTCTGGTACCAGGCCGGCGACGAGTTGCTGCCGGCAATCAGCACCATCTTCAGCGCCGACGCGGAGCGAAGCGGTAGCGCCGTGGCCGCTTTCCTTGCCATCGTCGGCACCATGGTGGCCTACTTCGCCGCAGTGGTGATCAATTTCGGCGACTTCACCCGCTTCGTGAAGACGGAACGCCAGATGAAGCTCGGCAACCTGCTGGGGCTGCCGCTCAACGTGGCCTTCTTCTCGTTCATCGCGCTGATCATCACCGCCGGCACCCTGGTACTGTTCGGCGATGCTTTGACCAACCCGGCCGATATCGTCGAGCGAGTCGACTCACTGCCGCTGACCATCGTCGCCGCGCTGACCTTCTTTGCCGCCACTGTCGGCATCAACCTGGTGGCCAACTTCATTCCGCCGGCCTACGATCTGGCCAACCTCTTCCCCAGCAAGATCAGCTTCAAGGTGGGTGGGCTCATCACCGCCGTGGTGGCCTTCTTCGTCGGTGCACTGTGGGTCTCGCTGATCAGTCAGATCGGGGTGCCGGGCTTCGTCAACGCGCTCGGCGCCATCATCGCGCCCTTCTACGGCATCATCGTGGTGGACTACTACCTGGTTAAGCGCCAGCACCTCGACATGCAGCAGCTGTTCTCCTCCGAGCCGGGTAGTGCCTACTACTACGTCAAGGGCTGGAACCATCGGGCACTGCTGGCCTTTGGCTGCGCTGCGCTGTTCTCGATCTCTACCGTGCTGGTGCCGGCGCTGGCCAGCCTCGGCGGCTATGGCTGGATGATTGGCGCCGCGCTCGGCGGTGCCTTCTACTACGGCTTGATGCTGAGCCATCGCCCGGCGGCTGCAACGCCGGCAGTCTGATCGAAAGCACTTGCAGCGAATGGCGCCTCCGGCCTGGCCGGGGGCGCCATTGTCTTGTCTGAATAACGTCTAGGCGCCGAAGATCCGCTGCAGGTCCGGCGTCTCTTCTTCTTCCTCGACGATCGAGAGTGAGGCTTCGATGGCCTTGAGATGACGGCTCATGAAGGCGGTGGCCCGCTCACCGTTCTTGGCTTCGAGAAAACCGATCAGGTCGTCATGGTCGTGGGACTCGCAACCCAGATGCCCCGAGCTGCCGTAGACGGCAAGAATCAATGAGGAGCGCGAGCAGAGCTGGCCGACGAAAGCGGCCAGGGTGGCATTGCCGGAGAGCTGGGCGAGGCGTTCGTGGAAGGCGGCGGAGAGCTTGATCGCGCGGCTCTGCTCACCCGATCTGAGTGCCTCGCGCTCACGCCGGGCCATGTCGCGCAATTCGCGCACGTCCTCGGCGGTGATGCGGCGGGCCACTTCGGGCATCAGGCCGCACTCCACCATCTGGCGGGCATCGAACACGTCCTTCGCCTCGTCGGCGGTGGGACGGGTAACGCTGGCGCCGCGCCGTGGCGTCAGGGTGACAAGCTGCTCCAGGGCCAGGCGCTGGAGAATCTTGCGAATGCCGGTACGGCTGATGCCGAACACCTCGGCCAGGGCGTCCTCGCGCAGTCGCGCCCCGGGGCGCAGACGGTGCTCGATGATGGCATCGCTGATCGTGCGATAGATCGCCTCGTGGCGCTCCGCCCCATCGCCGTTCTTGCCCATGCGCCGTGGCTTGGCCTTGCTCGAATCGCCTTCGTCGGCCAGGCTCTGCCGCTGGTTCATGGTCGCCCTCCTCGCATCCCATCACTGCCCATCATTGTATACGCTTCTTCCGCCAACTATCGAGACGCCCCCAGCACCGTCGACAAGCGGGCTGGGGGGCGAAAGGGGCAACCGGCCTTGCCTTACTCCGACCAGGCAGCGATCGTCTCGCGCTCCTCGTCGGTCATCCCGGTCATATTGCCGAGCGGCATGTACTTGCTGGCCACTACCTCCTGGATCTTCTCGCGATGCCCTTCGATCTGCGCCGTGGTGTCGTAGATCACTCCTGCCGGTGCCGATCCGAAGCCCTCCTGGGTCGGGCTGGCCGAATGGCATGAGGCGCAGCGTGACTCGATGATGGCCTCGACCTCGGCCAGGCTCGGCCCCTCGTTTCTTTCGGCACCCACCGAAGCGTTATTGGATGGCATGCCAATCCAGAAGGCCACGGCGATGAGCGCCACACCGGCCACCGGGTAGGCGGGCTGGATCTTGCCGGCGTGCATCAGCACGAAGAACTGGCGAATCAGCGCACCGGCGAAGATGAACAGCGACATCAGTACCCAGGCGTACTCGTGGTTGTACACGAAGGAGTAGTGGTTGCTGATCATCAGCAGCACCACCGGCAGGGTGAAATAGGTGTTGTGTACCGAGCGCTGCTTGCCGCGCTTGCCGTCCAGGGGATTGGGCGCTTCGCCCGCCTTCATGGCTTTCACCATGCGCCGCTGACCGGGAATGATCCAGAAGAACACGTTGGCCGACATGGCGGTGGCCATGACGGCACCGGTGAGCAGGAAGGCAGCACGACCGGAGAACAGGTTTACGCTGAGATAGGAAACCACGACCATCAGCACGGCAACGGCCAGGCTCAGGATCCCGTCGCGATCCATGTTGGGGCTGATGCGCTTGCACATCTCGTTGTAGACGACCCAGCCACCGAGCAGGAACGCCAGCGCCAGCACGTTGACCTGCCAGCCGCTCAGGTTGGCGGCCCATGCCCAGTCGCTGTTGGAGTTGACCAGGTAGAAGCCGGGGTTGGCCATGTACAGCAGCACGAACAGGGCAAAGCCGGAAAGCCAGGTGGTATAGGCCTTCCAGAACGACCAGTGCAGGTCCTCCGGCAGCTTGGCGGGGGCCGTGGCGTACTTCTGATTGTGGTAGAAGCCGCCGCCGTGTACGGCCCACATCTCGCCGAACACGCCCTTGTCACGGTCTTCAGCCGCCTTGGGCTTGCGCAGGCCGTTGTCCAGCATGACGAAGTAGATCGACTCGCCGATCCAGGCGATGGCCGCGATGACGTGAAGCCAGCGCAGCATGAAGTTGACGAAATCCAGGAGGTAAGCTTGCATCAGGTTGTCTCAGCTTAGTTGTTGTTGACGCCGCATCGCGGAGCGCAGCCAGTTTTCAAATAAAGCGCCAGGGAAGCGTTGATCAATTTTGCGAGCGGGATGAAGCACAAGGCGCACGGCGCGCAGAAACCGGAGCCTATGGGGTATAGGTGAGGATTTCGACGGTCCGACGCTTCGGCACCGCGCAACGCAGTGATTCGCCCTCGCAGCCATTGATCAGCGTTTCCCTAGCTGCCGCGGTACGTGGAGTAGCCATACGGCGAAAGCAGCAGCGGTACGTGATAATGCTGCGAGTCGTCGGCCACGCCGAAGCGCAACGGGATGACGTCGAGGAAGCGCGGTTCGTCTGCCTGGATACCCTGCCGACGCAGGTAGTCACCGGCATGAAAGACCAGTTCGTATTCGCCCGTGGTGAAGTCACCTCCCTCCAGGATGGGACCGTCGCAGCGACCGTCGTCGTTTGTCGTCACTGTCTTGATTGGCACTCGCTTGTCGCCTTCGAGGCGCAAGACCTCGATGCGGATGCCTTCGCCGGGGCGGCCCTGGGCGGTATCCAGAACGTGCGTGGTCAGTCGTCCCATTGTGTCTGTCTCCCCGTGGTTGGCCGGGGCAGGCTGCGCCCCGAATTCGATTTTGCGCGAGTCTACCACTCCGGCAACTCACTGAAGACAGTTTTAGCTCTTCTGGTAGTACATTTCAAAGATTTTTTGTATACACTTTACGTGACACGCTTCGAGCATCGCCTTGCAGCACTGAATAAGGAGAACAGGATGAACGACAAGATACTGGCGCCCCGCCCCAGCACGCTCGACCGCGACGACTTCGTGGCAAGCTTCGGCGACATCTACGAGCATTCGCCCTGGGTGGCCGAACTGACCTGGGAGCAGGGCCTGAAGGACGTGCACGACACGCCGGCCGGCCTCGCCGATGCCATGGGCCAGACGCTGCGCAGCGCCACGCCGGAACGCCAGCTCGAGGTGATTCGCGCCCACCCCGACCTGGCCGGCAAGGCCGCCATCGCTGGCGAATTGACCGACGATTCCACTCGCGAGCAGGCCGGCGCCGGGCTCGACCAGTGCACGCCCGAGGAGATGGCCCGCTTCGAGCGCCTTAATGGGGCCTACAAGGAGAAGTTCGGCTTTCCTTTCATCATGGCCGTGAAGGGCAGCGACCGGCACGCCATTCTCGCCGCCTTCGAGACGCGCCTGGAAAACTCCCCCGAAGAGGAGCGTCGCACCGCCATCGAGCAGATCAACCGCATCGCTCGCTTCCGCCTGGAAGACCGCGCCCAGCCCTGAACCACACTGCGACTCATGCAACGACCCGCAGCGCGATGAGCGCCGCGGGTCGTTGCGTTCCGGGTTCGACGGGTCACGCCGAGGGACGATGGTGTCGACCCTGCCCCGCCTCCTTCAATGGATGACCGCTTGTGGGGCTGGCGCTGCTGGTATCCGCACGCGCCATGGCTTCTCGCTCCCTGGCCTCGTCCTCAAGGGTAACGTTCGGCAGCAGCAGGTTGAGCACGAAGGCGGTAATGGCAGCCACGACGATGGGTGCGCCGCCTACCAGGTTCTGCAACCACTCGGGAAAACGCTCGATCGCCGCCGGCACCTCGGCAATACCCAGACTGAGCGCCAGCGCCAGGCCTACGATGGTCATGTTGCGGGCGGAGAGCTCATCCTTGATCAGTAGCTTGATGCCGGTCATGGTGATCATGCCGAACACCGTGATGGTGGCCCCGCCGAGCACCGGATAGGGAATGGTGGTCATGATCGCGCCGAACTTGGGACTGAACCCTGCCAGCAGCATGAAGCCACCGGCCAGCGCCAGCACGAAGCGACTGATCACCTTGGTCATGGCCACGATGCCCACGTTCTGACTGAAGGTGGAGGTGGGCAGAGCTCCGAAGAAGGCGCTCGCCATCGTGGTCAGGCCGTTACCCAGCAGGCCGCCGGTCAGCTCCGGCGTCTTCAGCTCGCGATTCATGCCGCCCACGGTGGTCGCCGACAGGTCGCCGATGGTCTGCACCGAATTGATCACGCAGATGACCACCATGGCGACGATGGCCGAAGCATGGAACTCCATGGCGAAGGGCATGACCTGGGGTACCGACACCCAACTGGCCTGGGCTACCGAAGCAAAATCTACCATGCCCAGCGTCAGCGACAGCCCGTAGCCGACGAGGATGCCGACGATGATCGCCGAGAGCTTGATGACGCCCTTGCCGAACTGAGATGCAAGAAGCACGGTGGCCAGCGTTACCAGGCCCACGATCCAGTTCTGAGGATCGCCGAAATCGGGGGCGTCGACGTTGCCACTGCCGGCCATGTAACGCACCGCGATATCGTAGAGTGACAGGCCGATGACCAGCACCACCGTACCCGCCACTACCGGCGGAAAGAGGTGGCGGATGTACTGAATGAAATAACCCACCACCATCATGGTGATGCCGCCGATCAGTTGGGCGCCGAGGATTCCCTCGATGCCATACTGCGCACCCACCGCGATCAATGTCGGCACGTAGGCAAAACCCACACCGAAGATCGCCGGCAGCCGTGCGCCAAATTTCCATACCCCGTAGAGATGGAACAGCGTGCAGACCCCCGAGGCCAGCACCGCGACCTGAATCAGTAAAAGCTTTTCTTCCGGCGTAGCGCCCACCACGCCAGCGATGATGATCGGAGGCGTGATGACACCGGCGATCATGGCCAGCACATGCTGTAGCGACAGAGGCAATGCCTTCGCCAGTGAGGGCCGGCCATGGAAGTCGAATATCGAAGTGTTCTGAATCTTTCGCATGGATCCATCCAGTCGTTGTTGTGTTTCTGTATACGGAAAGCCAGGGTGCCGTTGTTTGTTTGAATTGCGGCCAAGAGGCTTTCCGCATACATGCCAAGCTGTCAGCGCCTGCTGCGACTCGTATTTCCTGTCCGATTGGTCAAAAATGTACTTCAAATCGCACCATAATAGGCGACAGTACATTAATTTATTGTATACAGAAATTATTTCCACCTCTTTCTCCCGCTTTTCCCGATCCTGCCGTCCGGTACCGCCTCTCTCACAAGAAAGGTCCGGCTACACTGGGAGAAGTTCGAGAGCGGAGGAGAAGGAGAGCGACATGTTTCGTGATCGACTGGACGCGGCAGAACTGCTTGCCGAGCGTCTTTCCCACCTGAAGGATTCCAATCCGCTGGTGCTGGCCATACCCCGCGGCGGGGTGCCCATGGGACGCTACCTGGCCGATGCCCTCGACGGGGAACTCGATGTGGTGCTGGTACGCAAGATACGTGCCCCGGGGAACCCCGAGTTTGCCATCGGCGCCATCAGCGAGGACGGCACCATGAAGCTCGACGAGGCCGCGTCGCATTTCTCGAGAGAGGCGGTGGAGCGCGAGGCTGAGCAGCAGTGCAAGCTGCTCGAGCAGAGACGCCAACGCTATAGCCCCGTCCGCCCGCCGATTCCGCCCGAGGGCCGCGTGGTAGTGATCGTCGATGACGGCAGCGCCACCGGCGCCACCATGGAAGCCGCGCTGAAGACCCTGAGGGGGCGCGCCAAACGCCTGGTCGCCGCACTGGGGGTGGCTTCGCCCAGCGCCGTCGCCCGGCTGGAGGAGATCGCCGACGAAGTCGTCTGCCTGGATGTCCCGCAGCGTTTCATGGCGGTCGGCCAGTTCTACGCCGACTTCGGCCAGGTCGAGGAAGACGAGGTGATGGAGCTACTCGAAAACTGATTGAGCCGGCAAAGGAAAAGGCCGCCACCCTCGCGGGTAGCGGCCTTCTCGTGCCTAGCGCAGGCTGCGACTTACTTGGTCGCGGCGCTGGCAGCCTTGACGTTCTGCTCGGCCAGTTGCTGACCCTTCTGCATGAACTCCTGGCTCAGGTCGACGACCTTCTTGGTGTCGCCCTGCAGACGCTCGCCAAGTTCCTTGGCGGCTTTTTGCTGGGTCTCGAAGACCTGCTTGAGGCCCTCGGAGTCCTTGACGTCGACCCATGCGCGGGCCTGGGTCAGGCTCAGGTCGGAGTAGCTGCGGAAGGCTTCCAACTGTGCCGACAGCAGCTTCTCGTAATATTCCAGGGTCAGCGAGCCATAGGCACGCGCCGGGGCGAAGAACAGGCTTTCCAACTGCTGGGTTGCCTTATCTTGAGTCTTGCTCATGGAACACCTCCTACGTTGCGTTGCCAAGGCAGGAATGCGCCTTGTTGCAATGCAACATAGCAGCTCGATTTCCGCGCTGCAACATTTTTTATTGCAACGCAGCATGCGGGTTCTCCCTTGCCCCGACTCAGCGGTAGCTCCCCTGGAGATCGGTAATTCGCATCGCCCTTCGCCCCAGCCCGTCATGCAGGTCGAGCATGCGCTCGACCCAGCCATGGACCGGGTCGGCGTTGGACACCAGATCGGCGGTGGAGACCACTCTCGCCCACATGAAACCGCCGAACACGATGTAGTCGGCCGCCGCCGGAGCGTCACCGTCGAGGAAGTCGCTCTCCTGCAATTGCCCACGCAGAGGTGCCAGCGCAGCGTCGAGCTGAGCCAGCCCTTTGGCCGGAGAGTGGAATTCCTCCAGGGTTCTGCCGAAGCGCTTCTCGCGGGTCTCGCGGAAGTAGCCACGATCCTTGGGATCGATGGCGTTGAGCAGGTCCATGATGATGGTGCGCATCATGGCCGGATGCAGGGCACGCTCGGCGTAGTGCTTGAAGAAGCGGGCCCGAGCCTCGGCCACCCCTTCGCCCAGCAAGGGCGCCTCGGGGTAAGCACGGTCCAGATAGCGCAGGATCGCGTAGCTGTCGGTGACCGTCTCCTCGCCATCGACCAGTACCGGCACCTTGTCGTAGTCGGCAAAGGCCAGTGCTGCCTTGTCGGTGAAGTGCCAGGCGCGCGTCTCGACTTCGAGCCCCTTGTGGGCCAACGCGTAACGAACGCGCCAGCAGTAGGGCGAGAAACGCAATTCTTCGTCGATGCCGCAGAGATCGAAGAGAACCCTTGCCATGACGCCTCCTGGTGAAAGTCATTTTGTCGTCACCGGATAGTGCCAGCCTTCCGGTGGGATGCCAACCAGGCCGTACCCGGCTACTCCTCAGAGAAAAACCTGTCCATTAGTCTAATAACGAATGGCCTCCGAGGGCCGTAAAACTCTCTCGCTCGCCCCGCATCTTTTTTAAATTCAATGCGATAAACGAGATCAATCAGCCTGGAACCCAGAAATCATATTGGTAAGACCAATTACCCAAGGATGGCAACTTCCGTTCGCACTTCGTATCGTTGCCTCCGCTATCGGCAACTGTTCCACCTGCCTGCCGATGACTTGGCCTGCCGGCCCCAAACAAGGAGACATCCGAGGAAACGTCATGACGGACACGACCCTAGCGCTACTCGCCTTCACGCCGCTGATACTGGCCGGCGTGCTGCTGATCGGTTTTCGTATGGCTGCCCGAACCGCCATGCCTATCGTTTTCGTGGTCACGGCCCTGATCGGGCTGTTCGCCTGGGAAATGAGCTTCAACCGTGTGCTTGCCTCCACCTTCCAGGGGCTGATCCTGACTGTCTCGATCCTGTGGATCATCTTCGGCGCGATTCTGCTGCTCAATACGCTGAAGCACTCCGGCGGTATCGCGGCCATCCGCAACGGCTTCTCGGGCATCAGCCCCGACCGCCGCGTACAGGCGCTGATCGTTGCCTGGCTGTTCGGCTGCTTCATCGAGGGCGCTTCGGGCTTCGGTACACCCGCCGCCGTGGCCGCACCGCTGATGGTCGCACTCGGCTTCCCGGCTCTCTCCGCCGTGGTGGTGGGCATGATGATCCAGTCCACGCCTGTCTCTTTCGGTGCTGTGGGCACGCCGATCGTGGTCGGCGTCACCGGTGGCGTCAACGCCAGCGCCATCACCGAGCAGCTCGAAGCCGGCGGCTACACCTGGCTCGAGTACTTCCGCCTGATCGCGGCGGAAGTCGCCATTGTGCACGGCATCGTCGGCACCCTGATGCCGCTGATCATGGTGGTGATCATGGTGCGCTTCTTCGGCGCCAACCGCTCCTGGAAAGAAGGTCTCTCCATTGCGCCCTTCGCCATCTTCACTGGCGTAGCCTTCGTGGTTCCCTACATGCTGGCCGGCGTACTGCTGGGGCCGGAGTTCCCGTCGATGATCGGCGCCATGGTAGGGCTTGCCATCGTCGTGCCGGCGGCGCGGCGCGGCTTCCTGCTGCCCAAGGATACCTGGGACTTCCCCGAACGCAGCGCCTGGCCGGCCGGCTGGATCGGCAAGATCGAGATCAAGATCGACGACATCGCCGGCAAGACGCCCCTCTCCACCTGGATGGGTTGGCTGCCCTACGTGCTGCTGGCCCTGTTCCTGGTGGCCTCGCGCGTCATCGACCCGCTGCGCGAGGCGCTCAACGCCTTCGCCTTCGGCTGGAGCAACATTCTCGGCGAAACGGGTGTCTCCGGCAGCATCGCCCCGCTCTACCTGCCGGGCGGCATCCTGCTGATGGTGGTGCTGGTCACCGCCGTGCTGCATCGCATGCGCCTGGGCGAACTCAGGGCGGCCTTCGGAGAATCCTCGCGCACCCTGCTCGGCGCCGGTTTCGTGCTCATCTTCACCATCCCCATGGTGCGGATCCTGATCAACTCCGGTGTCAATGCCGCCGACCTGGTATCGATGCCGGTGGCCATGGCCCAGTTCGTGGCCGACAGCGTGGGCGACGTCTATCCCTTCTTCGCTCCCGCCGTAGGGGCCTTGGGTGCCTTCATCGCCGGCTCGAATACCGTGTCGAACCTGATGCTGGCCGAGTTCCAGTTCAACGTGGCCGGCGCGCTGGGTGTCTCCACCGCGATGATGGTCGCGCTGCAGGCCGTCGGCGCCGCGGCGGGCAACATGATCGCCATCCACAACGTGGTTGCGGCCTCGGCCACCGTCGGCCTGCTGGGCCGAGAGGGCGAGACCATCCGCAAGACGATCCTGCCGACGCTCTACTACCTGATCTTCACCGGTCTGATCGGCCTGATCGCCTTCTATGTCCTCGGGGTATCGGATCCGCTGATGCAAGCCGGCGGCTGACAAACCCGTATCAAACACGAGCCCCGCGTCCTTATGGATGCGGGGCTCTTTCGTGTTCTGCCAAGCTCAATCGATGCGCTTGAGTTCGCGTGCATGCCGGCTGCCGCGCTCGACGTAGCCCGAGGCATTCTTCGCCATCCCTTCGACCGCCTCGGCCGAAAGCTCTCGGATCACTTTGGCCGGCGCACCGACGATCAGCGAGTTGTCGGGAAAGGTTGCCCCTTCCTTGACCACCGCCCCGGCAGCCACGAGGCTATTTTTGCCAATAACGGCGCCGTTGAGGATCACTGCCTGGATGCCGATCAAGCTGCCGTCCCCGACGGTGCAGCCATGCAGCATCGCCTGGTGTCCCACGGTCACGTCATTGCCCACCTTGAGTGGGAAACCGGGATCGGCGTGAAGCACAGCACCGTCCTGGATATTGCTGCGTTCACCGACCTCGAGGTGGTCGGTATCGCCGCGCAGCACCGCCTGGTACCACACGCTGGCCTGTCGCTTGAGCGTCACCTGACCGATCACGTCGGCGGTTTCGGCCACGTAGACTTCCTCGCCTATCTGCGGCCGATGCTCGCCATACTGGTAGATTGCCATTGCTTTCCCTCATTCCGGTTCGTGCTACAGCCATACTAGACGGCGCGCATGACGAAACCACCCTGCACAAGGATGCTCACCTCCCTCAGGCCAGCGCCTTCTCCAGCAGACGCGCCAGGTGCACCGCCTCGCGTCCGCCGCCGTCGCGAATCTGGTGACGACAGCTCGTGCCATCGGCAATCAGCACGGTATCGTCGTCGGCTTGACGAATCGCCGGCAACAGCGTCAGCTCCGCCATCTTCATCGAGGCCTCGTAATGCTCCGCCTCGTAGCCGAAGCTGCCCGCCATGCCGCAGCACGAGGATGCGATCGTCTCGACCTCGAGCCCCGGTATCCAGGCGAGCACCCGCTCGACCGGACGCAAGGCATCGAAGGCCTTCTGGTGGCAATGGCCATGCAGCAATGCTCGTGTGTGACCGACCGACTTGAGTTCAAGGGACAGCTCGCCCGCGTCATACGCCTCGATCAGAAATTCCTCGAATAACAGGGCCGACTCGGCAAGTCGCCGTGCCGCATCGCCGAAGCCATACTGCAGGAACTCGTCGCGCATGCTCAGCAGACACGACGGTTCGAGCCCGACGATCGATACGCCGCGCTCGACGAAGGGCAGCAGATGGTCGAGGGAGCGCTTCGCCTCGGCCTTGGCCTTGTCGAACTGGCCGGAGGAGAGGTAGGTGCGCCCGCAGCACAAGGGGCGGTCGCCCGGCTTGACGTTGAGATGCACATGGTAGCCGGCCTCCTCCAGCACCCGCTTGGCGGCACGCGCGTTCTCGCTCTCCATGTAATTGTTGAAGGTATCGACGAACAGCAGTACCTCACGGGACGCCTGCGCCGATCGGCCATGGTCTTCGACAAGGAAGTTGCCACGGAATTGGGGGAAGTCGCGCTGCTCGGCCAGCCCCAGCGCCTGCTTGACTCGCCGCGAGACGAAGGCCAGCCGCTCGGCGGCTCCCAGCAAGCCAGAGAGCCGGCTCGCCAAGGGTGCGTAGCGCGGCATCTCGCCGACCAGCCGATCGCGCAGCGAGAGCCCCCTGACCTTTGCCCGAGCCGTACGCGCCTCGATCTTGAACTTGGCCATGTCGACGCCGGTCGGGCAGTCGCGCTTGCAGCCCTTGCAGGACACACACAGGTCCAGCGCTTCCTTGACGTCGTCGCTGGCCAGGCCCTGGTCGCCGAGCTGGCCGGACAGCACCAGTCGCAGCGTGTTGGCACGCCCGCGGGTAAGATGCTGCTCATCTCTGGTGATGCGAAAGCTGGGGCACATGGTGCCGGCATCGAACTTGCGGCAGTGGCCGTTGTTGTTGCACATCTCCACCGCCATGGCGAGGCCATGAGTGGCATCGCCACCCGAGCCCGGTGGCGTCTGCTCGCCGGTCAGCGGGTCACGCTTGACGTTCCAGGCCGACCAGTCGAGTACCGGGGTCAGCGGAATCGCCTGATAGTTCTTGGCAAAGCGAAAGTAGCGCTCGTCGTCCATCTTCGGCGTATCGACGATCTTGCCCGGGTTGAAGCAGTTGTCGGGATCGAACAGCTGCTTGATCTCGCGAAAAGCGTCGTTGAGGGTGGGTCCGAACTGCCAGGCCACCCACTCGCCGCGACACAGGCCGTCACCGTGCTCCCCCGAGTAGGCCCCCTTGTACTCGCGCACCAGGGCCGAGGCCTGCTCGGCGATCTCGCGCATCTTCTCGGCGCCATCGCGGCGCATGTCGAGGATCGGCCGCACGTGCAGCGTGCCGACACTGGCATGGGCGTACCAGGTGCCCTCGGTGCCATGCCGATGGAATACCTCGGTCAGCTTGTCGGTATACTCGGCCAGGTGCTCGAGCGGCACCGCGCAATCCTCGATGAAGGAGACCGGCTTGCCATCGCCCTTCATGCTCATCATGATGTTGAGCCCCGCCTTGCGCACGTTCCACAGCGCCTTCTGCTCGGCCGGCTCGGGCATGTCGACCACGCTCCCCGGCAGCCCCAGGTCGGCCATCAGTTCGTTGAGGCGTGCCAGCGATGCCAGCTGCGCCTCGCGCTCAGGCCCGGCGAACTCCACCAGCAGCACCGCCTGGGGCCGGCCGATCAGAGCCTTCTCGATCACCGGACGAAACGCGGGGTTCTCCAGCGACAGCTCGATCATGGTGCGATCGACCAGCTCCACCGCGGTGGGGTCGAGCTTGACGATATGCTGGGTGAAATCCATCGCCTGATAGAAGGTGGGAAAGTTCACCACGCCGAGTACCTTGTGCTCGGGTAGCGGCGAGAGCCTCAACGTGACGCGGCGGCTGACCGCCAGCGTGCCCTCGGACCCCACCAGCAGGTGGGCCAGGTTGGCGCGGCCCTCGGCATCGTAGGGCTTGGGGTTCTGGCACTGAAAGATGTCGAGGTTGTAACCGCCCACTCGCCGCAGCACCTTGGGAAAGTGTTCGCGGATCTGCGGGGCCACACCCGCGGCGATCGCCTTGACGCTCTCCGCCAGCTCCCGCACCGGCCCGCTGTCGGGGAGCTCATCGAGGAAGCCGAACTCGCCTTCTCTGCCGTCGGCGAGCCAGGCGTCGATGCCCAGTACGTTGTGCACCATGTTGCCGTAGCGGATCGAGCGCGACCCACAGGAGTTGTTGCCGGCCATGCCGCCGATGGTGCACTGGGCACTGGTGGAAACGTCCACCGGGTACCACAGGCCATGGGGCTTGAGCCAGGCATTGAGGTGGTCGAGTACGACGCCCGGCTCGACCACCACGGTACGCGCCTCGGCATCGAACTCCACGATCTGGTTGAGCCAACGGGAATTGTCGATCACCACTGCCTCGCCAACCGTCTGGCCGCACTGGCTGGTGCCGGCTCCCCTCGCCAGCACCGGTACCCGGGCATCGCGGGCAATGTCCAGCGCCAGCTTCAGGTCCTCTTGGTCGCGTGGGATCACCACCCCGATCGGCATCACCTGGTAGATCGAAGCATCCGTGGAGTAGCGGCCCCGCGATGCATGGTCGAACAGCACTTCGCCTTGCAGCTCCCGGGAAAGCCGGGCGGCCAAATCGGTGACCGGCTTGATCCGGGCATCCCCAGACCGGGTGTTCTCCTTCAGGGACGTCATGCTTCCCTCCTAGCCGTGCTGATCAAAGCCGATGGTCAACGGTCGCCTTTCAGCGGATGGCTGGCAAAGTAATCGAGCGCGGCGCAGACGCCACTCTCCTTGAGTTCTACTCCGGCCAGTTTCATGCCCGCCTCGCAGCCGCCCAAAGTGGCGATCAGGGTCAGGTCGTTGCAGTCGCCCAGGTGGCCGATGCGGAACATCTTGCCCTTGGCCTTGCCCAGCCCGGTGCCCAACGACAGATCGAAGCGCTCGTAGATGAGCTTGCGCACCGCGTCGGCATCGACGCCTTCGGGCATCACCACGCCGGTCAGCACCGGTGAATAGACGGCAGGATCCTGGCACTGGATCTCAAGACCCCAGGCCTCGACCGCCTGGCGCACGCCGACGGCCCAGCGCTGGTGGCGAGCCAGCACCTGGTCGAGCCCCTCCTCCAGCAGCATGTCCAGCGACTCGTTGAGCCCGTAGAGCAGGTTGGTGCTGGGGGTATAGGGCCAGTAGCCGTTCTGGTTGGCCTCGAGTATCTCGTCCCAGGCCCAGAAGCTCTTCGGCATGCGGTTGTGGCGGCTCGCCTCGATGGCCCGCTCGGAGACGGCGTTGAAGCTGATCCCCGGAGGCAACATCAGTCCCTTCTGGGAGCCGGAGATGGTCACGTCCACGCCCCATTCGTCATGCCGATAGTCGGCGCTGGCCAGGCCCGAGATGGTATCGACCAGCAGCAGCGCCGGGTGGCCGGCAGCATCGATGGCGCGACGCACGGCGGCGATATCGCTGGTCACCCCGGTGGAGGTTTCGTTGTGGACCACGCAGACGGCCTTGAGCTCATGGGCCGTGTCTTCCTTCAGGCGTGCCTCGATCATGTCGGCCTGGACGCCGTGGCGCCAGCCCTCATAACCGGGCAAACCGATGAACTCGGGCTCTAGCTGCAGCCGTCGTGCCATCATGTGCCATAGAGTGGCGAAGTGACCGGTCTCGAACATCAGCACCCGGTCGCCCGGGGACAGGGTGTTGGAGAGAGCCGCTTCCCAGGCACCGGTACCGGAAGCCGGGTAAATGATCACCGGGTTCTCGGTCTTGAAGACTTTCTTGATCTTTTCCAGCAGCGTGCGTCCCAAGGCACCGAACTCCGGGCCGCGGTGGTCGATGGTCGGCAGGCTCATGGCACGCAGGATGCGGTCCGGCACCGGCGAGGGGCCGGGTATCTGCAGGAAGTGACGACCGGATGGATGGAAATCGAGATTCAACATGCGACTACCTCCGAAGACAATTTTGCATTTTTGATAATGAATTCACTTCCAGACAGCAAAAAACTACTTGATGCAACCGGCGTCGCGCAGCGTCTCGAGTTGCTCCGCGGAGAGGCCAAGTTCCGCCAATACTGCGTCGGTATGCTGGCCGAACAGCGGCGCCGGGCTCCGGATCTGCGATGGGGTTCGTGAGAACTTGCTCGGAAAGCCGATGGTCTTCATCTTGCCGATAACCGGGTGCTCCATCTCCTGCACCATGCCGCGGGCCAGATAGTGTTCGTCCTGCATGGCCTGGGCGAAGTCATTGATCGGTCCGGCCGGCACGCCGGCCTTGTCGCACAGCGCCAGCCAGTGGTTCATGTCCCGCTCGACCATGATCTCCTCCAGCACCGCCTCGAGTTCCTCGACGTGCTGGCCACGATCGTGGTTGGTCAGGAAGCGCGGCTCGGCCATCAGGTCCTCGCGCTCGAGCACGTCCCGGCAGAAGCGCTCCCAGGTACGCTGGTTGGCACAGCCCAGCATGATGTAACCGTCGCTGGCCTTGACCGCCTGATAGGGCGCCGATACACGATGCCGCCAACCGGTGGGTCCAGGGACTCTGCCCTCGGCAAAATAAGCAGCCGCCTCCCAGGTGAACCAGGGCAGGCCACATTCGGTGATGGCGATGTCGATGTGCTGCCCCTCGCCGGACGTCATCTTGTGGATGTAAGCGGCCAGGATCGAGTACACGGCCGTGATCCCCGCCCCGATGTCGTAAACCGCGATGCCGGTCTTCAGCGGCCGTCGGCCCGGTTCGCCGGTCATCGACATCAGGCCGGTCATGCCCTGGGCCACCAGGTCGAAGCCGCCGCGATGGCTGTAGGGCCCGGTCTGTCCGTAGCCGGAGATCGAGCAGTAGATGATGCCGGGATTGATCGCCTTGATGGTGTCGTAGTCGATCGCAAGCGACCGTGTCACCCCGGTGCGATAGTTCTCGACGATGACGTCGGCGTCCTTGGCCAGGCGATAGAAGATCTCCCTGGCCCGCTCATCCTTCAGGTTCAGCGAGATGCTCTTCTTGTTGCGGTTGATCTGCGAAAAGCAGGTCGATTCGTCGTTGACGTAGGGGCCCATCTGACGGCTGTCGTCGCCGCCGTTGAGCTTCTCGACCTTGATCACCTCGGCCCCCATGTCGGCCAGCACCATGGTGCAGTAGGGGCCGGCCATGATCTGGGAAACGTCCAGTACCTTGAGTCCTTCCAGGGGAAGCATGGGCTTCACCTCGCTTGTGTGTTCGCGGGACTGCCTCGACGCGCCAATGTCAGCGGCCGGTCCACTCGAAGGGTGTCTTGTGCAGGAACTTGTTCACTGCCGCCTGGAAATCGCCGCTCATGTAGCAGGTGGTAACCCAGTCGTCACCGGCATCCGCGGCGGCCCTGCGCGCCTCCAGAACCCGCCCCACCAGCGCCTTGCTGGCCTGGAGGGTGAGTGGCGCGCGCCGGCCGAATTCGGCCGCGATGGCAGTCACCTCCTCGACGATCGTTTCGCCAGCGAAGACGCCGTTGACCAGCCCCGCCTGCCGAGCCTCCTCGGCATCGAACAGCTTGGCCATCATCAGCGCTTCCTTGGTGCGAGCCACGCCGATCATGTCGACCATCCGCGAGACGTTGGTCATCGACAGGGTGTTGCCCAGCGTCCTGGCGATGGGCACACCGAACTTCATCGACGGCGTGCAGTAGCGGAAGTCACAGACCAATGCCAGGGCTGCCCCGCCGCCCACACAGGCGCCCTCGATCAGGGCGATGGTGGGCTTGGCCAAGCGCTCCAGCTTGCCCAGCACCCGATCGATACGCCGCTCATAGCCGATGGCGTCCTCGGGAGCGTCGAAGTGGGCAAACTGGGAGATATCGGTGCCGGCGACGAAGGCCTCGCCGCCAACGCCATGCAGCACCACCGCCTGGATGTCGCCGTCCTCGGCCAGCAGGTCGCAACAGGCCTCGAGCGCGTCGTACATCTCCCAGGTCATGGCGTTGCGGCTCTCGGGCCGGTTGAAGCCGATCCAGGCGAGGTTGCCCTCGCGCCGAAAGATCAAGGAATCCGCCATATGAATCCTCCTCAAATCGTCGGGCACATCAGTGGATTGGGTTCACCGGTAGAACAGCTCCACCAGGCCCATCGGGAAGATCGGCACGTAAGTCACCAGCATCAGCAGGATGAATAGCAGGATGACGAACGGCACGTTGGCCTTCGACACCTCCCAGATGTCGGCCTTGGCCACCGAGCAGGCCGTCATCAGCACGCTGGCCACCGGTGGAGTCTGCTGGCCGATCGCCAGGTTGAGGGTGACGATCATGCCGAAGTGGACGGGGTCGATGCCGACCATCATCACCAGCGGCATGACGATGGGCACGGTGAGAATGATTGCCGCCGCCGAATGCAGGATCATACCGATCAGCAGCAGGAAGACGTTCAGCAGCGCGAGGACCATGTACTTGTTGGCAGTGAAGTCGCTGATCATCATCGCCAGCATCTGCGGCAGCTGGGCGCGGGTGAGGAAATCGCCGAGCAGGGCCGAACTCGCCACCAGCAGCATGACCACGGCGGTCTGAACGCCACCTTCGACCATTGCCGCGCGCAGCTTCGCCCACCGCAGCTCGCCGTAGCGGAAGCTGATCAGCAGTGCAGCCAGCACCGCCAGGGCCGCCCCTTCGGTAGCGGTCATGAAGCCACCGAATATCCCGCCGAGGATGACCAGCGGCAACACGAAGGCCAGGCCCGCCGCCTTGAAGGTGGTCCACACCCGCTTCAGCTGAAAGGTATGCTCCACGGGCCAGTTGTAGCGGACCGCGAAGTACCAGGCGAGCACCATCATCAAGACCCCGCCGACCAGGCCGGGCACGATACCGGCGACGAACAGCTGCACCACCGAGGTGTCGGCCATGGCGGCATACAGGATCATGGGGATGGAGGGTGGAATGATGATCGCCAGCGAGGCCGAAGAGGAGGTAATGGCGGCGGCGAATGGGGCGGGGTAGCCCTTGCGTTTCATCTCCGGCATCAGGATGGACCCAAGGGCGGCCACGTCGGCCACGGCGGACCCGGAGATCTCGGCGAAGAACAGCGAGGTGCCGACGTTGACCATGGCCAGCCCGCCGCGAATGAAGCCGAGCAACGCGGATGCGAAGTCGATCAGCCGCCGAGAGATACCGCCGGTGTTCATGATGGCGCCGGCCAGGATGAACAGCGGAATGGCGATCAACGGGAACTTGGTCGAGCCCTCGAACATCACCAGCGGGAAGCCAAGCAGGCCGTTCGGCCCCTGCAGGACCAATATCGCGACGAGGGAGACCGCCCCCAGGGCCACGGCGATGGGAATGTTGATGAAGATCATGGCCAGCCCGGCCAGCAGGATCAGTGCCGTCGTCATTGCAGCTCCTCCACGATGTCCTGCTCCGAGGGCGGCCGCTTGCCGTCCCAGGCCTCACGCAGGATGGCCGGGAGGTTGAGCAGCTCGGCGATGACATAGAGTGCCGCGCCAATCGGGATGGTCGACTGGGTGACAGCGATCGGAATCGGCACGCTGACCAGGGTCGAGCCACCGAGCACTCCGATGACGTAGACGCCGTAATAGGCGAGCAGCACGAAGAAAGCGATGATGATGGCCTCGCCAATCGCCACCAGTGTCACGCGCACGACGCGGGGGCGTGAGTAGACGAAACCCGGGACGCTGATATGGGCACGTTTGAGTGAAGCGAGAGCGGCACCATAGTAGGTCACCCAGGCCAGCATCACGGCAGCGACTTCGTCGTACCAGCTCAGCGAATTGCCGGTATAGCGGAAGGAGACACCGAGCAGCACGATCACCGTGAGGGCCACCACCAACAGCATGGTGATGACCTCGAGCAGCCACTCGAAACCTGCTCGCAGTTTCGCAAGGGACATGCAATCGACTCCATCGAGCATGGGAAGGACCGCCCCGGACGGGGCGGCCGCGGGATCACGTAGCAGGGGTCACTCTTCTTCGCTGAGCGCAAGGACTCGCTCGACCAGATCCCCGCCGCCTTCCACTTCCTCGTCGAAGCGCTTGTAGATGGGGCCGCTGGCATCGATGAAGGCCTGCTGGTCGGCCTCGTTGACTTCCATGCCGGCAGCTTCCATCTCGCCGAGCAGTTCCTCGTCCTGCCTGGCAGCGGTCTCGTAGACGAAGTCCTGCACCTCCTGAGCAGTCTCCTCCAGCACCTCACGCACGTCCTCCGGCAGGTCGTCCCAATGGCGCTTGGAGACCACCACATAGGCCGGCGTATAGACGTGGTTGGTCATGGAGAGGTAGTCCTGTACCTCTTGGAATTTCTGGGAGTGAATCTGCACCAGGGGGTTCTCCTGGCCGTCCATGGTGCCGGTCTGCAGCGCCGTGAAGACCTCCGAGAGCGCCATGGGCGAGGGGTTGGCGCCGTATTCCTCGAACATGCGCACCCGCCACTTGCCCTCCGGGGTCCGAAGCTTCAGGCCCTCCAGGTCCTCGGGCGTCTCGATGGGTCGCCGGCTATTGGTGATCTGACGGAAGCCGTTCTCCCACACGGCGAGGATCTTGTAGCCTTCCTCTTCCACCAGCGGGTAGAGATCGGGCTCGATGACCTCCTCGATGACGCGCTTCATGTGCTCTCTGTCCTTGATCAGGTAGGGCATCTCGAACAGACCGAACTCGTCCACCACCGACGACATCACCGTCGAGGGCAACGTGAAGGTCAGTTGGCCGAGCTTGAGCTTCTGCATCATGGAGCTGTCGCCACCCAGTTGGCTCGAACCGTAGACCTCTACCCTGTAGTCATCGCCGAGCCGCTCGTTGGCACGCTCGGCAAACTCCTTGGCGGAAACATCGAACAGCGAACCGGGATTGCCCACGTGGCCGAATTGCAGTTCGGTTTGAGCCATACCAAGCCCTGGCGTGAGACTCAGCGCCAGGGCGGTAGTCACGAATGCCGTCTTGATCGTCTTCATCGGATACTCCAGTGCTGGCTTGTTGTTGTAGGTGTGCTGCCCAGGCGTGCCATCTCGCGGGTGACAGTCTCCAAGCCGTAGTGGCTCCTCCGGGACCGCGGCAAGTTATCCGACGGTCCTAGTCATCCTCGGCCATCAAGCGGCTCGTTGAGTCCAGCCGCTACGAATTCAATTTGAATTCAAAATTCATTATTCGGTATTAAACTTTGGTCGACCCACACCTGCCTGCTGACTCCACCGACTCAAACGGGTTCTAACCCCCAGGCCAGTCCCGCGGCCTCGATACCGGCAATCGCGGCGGCCTCGTCCTCGTCCGAGGATGCACCACTGGCACCCACGGCGCCGACCACACGGGACTCGTCATCCAGGATCAGTACACCTCCGGGAACAGGGACGAAGTGCCCACCCGAGGCAGCGGCCACGCTGGCGAGGAAGGCCGGACGTTCGGCATTGCGGGCTCCGACCACGCCGCTCGATGCGCCATTTCCCAGGGCGGCGAAGGCCTTGCCCTGCGCTACCGGAAAGCGCAGTGGGGCACAGCCGTCCTCGCGCTCGGCAGCGACGACGTGTCCGCCGCCGTCGAGCACGACTACGGTTAAAGGCTCCATCGAGGCATCGCGCGCCTTGGCGAAAGCCCCGTCGAGAATGGCCCTGGCCTGGGAGCGACCAAGCTGAAACTGACTGCGGAAGACTTTGCCGGCCATGGGAGACTCCTTATGATGGTGGGGTAGTGGATATTAGTTGAATTTTGAATTCATAATACCTTCTGTGAAAGAATGCCAGGCGGACCCGTTTCCGCCGGGATGAACTCGACAGGCCCGGCGACACGGCTGGAACGCCGGGCGGGACCATCGGGACGCTATCGCCTCTAGGAATTCATGCCATGAGTAAAATCCAGCATCGCAGCCTTTATCTGGAAGTGGCCGACCGCGTCCGGGAACTCATCGAGCAGGGAGATCTCGCACCGGGTGAGCGAATATCGGAGAAGCAGCTCTGCGAGCGCTTCGGGGTGTCCCGCACGCCGCTACGGGAGGCGCTGAAGGTTCTCGCCTCCGAGGGCCTGATCGAGCTGCTGCCCAACCGCGGGGCCAGGGTCATGCGCCTGACGCTGAAGATGGTGAAGGATACCTACGATCTGATGGGAGCCCTCGAGGGGCTGTCCGGCGAACTCGCCTGTCAGAACATCAGCGACGAGGAAATCAAGGCCATTCGTGCACTGCATGACGAAATGCTGCGGCACTACCGCGACCGCAACATGCCGGAGTACTTCCGAATCAACCGGAAGATTCACGAGGGAATCCTGGACGCCTCGGCAAACGAGGTGCTGCAAGAGATGTACAGCAACCTCAGCCAACGCGTGAAGCGGGTCCGCTACTCCAAAAAGATGACCGACGATTTCTGGCACAGGGCCGTGCAGGACCACGAGCACATGATCCTTGCCCTCGAAGCGCGTGATGGGAAACGACTGGGGCAGATTCTCCGCGACCATCTTTGCAATAAACTCGAAGTCGCTTCGCTCGCCGGCGTGGTCGAGGATGAAGGTGCGCTCAATGCCGCCAACGCCTGAGCCTATTCCCATACTCCGAGCCGCATGGCCGAGCGCTCCAGTCGCCGATCCTCCGTCTCGATCCCGCGCAGCTGCTGCTCGATACCCGAGAGATGGTCGAGCGCGGCACGTCGGGCGGCCTGGGGTTTGCCCTCCATCACCGCACGATATAGCCGTGCATGCTGACGGTTGATCATCTGTCTTGGCGCCTCACGGTGATAAAGGTTCTTCACCGAGGCGAATACGGAACTCAACAACAGGTCGGTGAGCGACTGCAGCGTATGCACCAGCACCGGGTTGTGTGAAGCCTGGCAGATGGCCAGATGGAAGGCATGATCGAGGTGCGCCAGTTGCTCCACGTCGATGTTCCCGCTGTTCTCCACATACGCCGTCATGGCCTCGTAGCGGCGCTGGATCAAGACCCGGTCGGCCGGCGTGGCGCGCTCCGCCGCCAGACTGGCCGATTCTCCCTCAAGCAATGAGCGTACCTCGAGCAAATCGAAAAGGGTCCGCGGATGGTCGCGAAACAGGTGCATCAGCGGGCTGTCGTCGCGTCCCGCCACCAGCTCCGCCACCACCGAGCCCCGCCCCTGCCGTGTCACGATGATGCCTTTGCTGCGCAGCACCCGCAGGCCCTCTCGCAGCGAGGTCCGCGAAACGCCGAGACGCTCGCACAGGCGTCGCTCGGAAGGCAGCAACTGCCCGGGGCGAAACACGCCGTCGAGTATCAGCTCCTCCAGGCGCGCCGCTACCGCATCGGGCGTGCGCGTGGGCGAGAGCCGTTCGCTATCTTCAAACATGGGGCTCCTCCGTGGCGCGACGCAGCGGCTTGTATCCTTCGTGCGATTGCGCCATGGTATGAAATGAAAATAATTTCCAAGATAGCTGGAAACAACTGGTAATACCAGTGGACCGGAGGCTGGACAGGACGGCTGACAGGGCGCACATTGGGGCCCTGCACAAGGATAACCCTGCCGCCAAGACTCGCAACGAGGCGCTAGATGAACATCCTCTTCGATGAACGACTCGACGGTCCGGCTCCGGAGCTGGACCGGGCTGCCATCCGCGACACGCTCCGCCAGGCCATTCCGGGCATGACCCTGCTGCACCGCGAGGAGGACATGCGTCCCTTCGAGTGCGACGGCCTCTCTGTCTACCGCACCCTGCCGTTGCTGGTGGCGCTGCCCGACTCCATGGCTCAGGTCGAACGGCTGCTCAAGGAGTGCCATCGCCTCGGCGTACCGGTGGTGACCCGCGGAGCCGGCACCGGCCTCTCGGCCGGCGCACTGCCGCTTACGCATGGGGTTCTCCTGGTGATGTCGCGCTTCTCGCGCATCATCGAGATCGACCCCGAGGCGCGTACCGCCCGGGTCGAACCCGGAGTGCGCAACCTGGCCATCTCGGAAGCCGCCTCGCCCTATGGGCTCTACTACGCGCCGGACCCTTCGTCGCAGATCGCCTGCTCGATCGGCGGCAACGTGGCCGAAAATGCCGGCGGCGTGCACTGTCTCAAGTACGGCCTGACGGTGCACAACGTGATCAAGGTGGAAGTCCTTACCATCGAGGGCGAACGCATGACGCTGGGCAGCGACGCCCTCGACGCCCCCGGCTTCGACCTGCTGGCACTGTTCAACGGCTCCGAAGGCATGCTCGGCGTGGTCACCGAGATCACCGTCAAGCTGCTGCCCAAGCCCGAGATAGCCAAGGTGCTGATGGCCAGCTTCGACGATGTCGAGAAAGCGGGCAACGCGGTGGGCGCCATCATCGAGGCCGGTATCATTCCCGGTGGGCTGGAGATGATGGACAAGCTCGCCATCGTCGCCGCCGAGGATTTCATCGGCGCCGGCTACCCAGTGGACGCCGAGGCGATCCTGCTGTGCGAGCTCGACGGCGTCGAGGCCGACGTCGACGACGACTGCGAGACCGTGCGCCAGGTGCTGGAAGAGGCCGGCGCCACCGGCATCCGCCAGGCCCGCGACGACGCCGAGCGCGCCAAATTCTGGGCCGGCCGCAAGAACGCCTTCCCCGCGGTGGGCCGCATGTCGCCCGATTACTACTGCATGGACGGCACTATTCCGCGGCGCGAACTGGCGCGGGTGCTCAAGGGCATCAGCGACCTCTCCGAGCGCTATGGCCTGAAGGTGGCCAACGTCTTCCACGCTGGCGACGGCAACATGCACCCGCTGATCCTGTTCGATGCCAACCGTGAAGGCGAACTGGCCGTGGCCGAGGCGCTGGGCGGCGAGATCCTCGAGCTGTGCGTCCGCGTGGGCGGCACTATCACCGGCGAGCACGGTGTCGGCCGCGAGAAGATCAATCAGATGTGCGCCCAGTTCCGTCCTGACGAGCTGGCCACCTTCCGCGCCGCCAAGGCCGCCTTCGACCCCCGCGAGTTGCTCAACCCGGGCAAGAACATCCCCACCCCGGCGCGCTGCTCGGAGTTCCATACCATCAAGAGCGCGGCGGACGATACCGCCTCGACCGCAGCGCAGGGTGGGCTGGAGTGACCATGGCAAACGCAACGACTCTCCATGAACATGACGCCAGCGAAGCCCTGGCCGAGCGCATCCGCCAGGCCAGCACCGACGGTACACCACTGCGCATCGTCGGCGGTGACACCCGCTTCTTCTATGGTCGCGAGGTGGTGGGCAGCGAGCTCTCGACCCGCGAGCACTGCGGCATCAGCTTCTACGATCCGGTGGAGCTAGTGGTTTCGGTGCGCGCCGGCACGCCGCTAGCCACGCTCGAGGCGGCCCTGGCCGAGCACGGCCAGATGCTGCCCTTCGAGCCGCCCCGCTACGGCGAGGCAAGCACCGTGGGTGGCATGGTCGCCAGCGGTCTCTCCGGGCCGCGGCGACCGTGGGCCGGCGCGGTACGCGACTTCGTGCTCGGTGCCCGGGTGATCAATCACGAAGGCATCGAGCAGCGCTTCGGCGGCGAGGTGATGAAGAATGTGGCCGGCTACGACCTGTCGCGGCTGATGGTCGGGGCCCAAGGTACCCTGGGGCTGATCACCGAGGTCTCGTTCAAGGTGCTGCCGGCCCCGGGTGCCGTCCAAAGCCTGCACCTGGAACTGCCGCTCGACGAGGCCCGCCAGCGCCTGGCCGAATGGGGGCGCGAACCGCTGCCCATCAGCGCCGCCGCCTGGCTCGACGGCGCCCTGCACCTGCGCCTGGAAGGCGGTCCGAGCTCCGTGGCCGCCACCCGCGCGCGCATCGGCGGCGATGAGCTCGACAATGCCTTCTGGCCCTCCCTGCGCGACCAGCAATTGCCATTCTTCCGTGCCGGCCAGGCGCCGCTGTGGCGACTCTCGCTGCCCCACCGCGCGCCGACGCTGGACCTGCCCGGTATCGACGAGAGGCTGATGATTCACGACTGGGCCGGTGCCCAGCGTTGGCTGCGCACCGAGCTGGATGCCGACTCCGTACGCCAGGCGTGCCAAGCCGCCGCCGGCCACGCCACCTGCTACGGGCCGCGCCCGACCGCGATCGAGCCCTTCGCGCCACTATCCGAGGTGCTGACAAAGTACCATCGCAACCTCAAGGCGCAGCTCGACCCCAAGGGAATCTTCAACCCCGGCCGGCTCTACGCGGCGTTCTGAGACGCACAGGATTTCGACATGCAGACGCACTTCACCGAGGAAGCCCTCAAGCAGCCGCACATTCAGGAGGCCGACCGCGTCCTGCGCAGCTGCGTGCACTGCGGCTTCTGCAACGCCACCTGCCCCACTTACCAGCTGCTGGGCGATGAACGCGACGGACCGCGCGGGCGCATCTACCTGATGAAGCAGATGCTCGAGAACCCCGACGACAGCGAGAACGTCACCGAGCAGACCCGCCTGCACCTGGACCGCTGCCTGACCTGCCGCAACTGCGAGACTACCTGCCCTTCCGGCGTGGAGTACCACAAGCTGCTCGATATCGGCCGCGCCGAGATCGAGCGCCGCGTGCCGCGCAGCGCCGCCGACCGCGCCCAGCGCTACGCGCTGCGCAAGGCGCTGGTGGAGCCCAAGCGCTTCCAGGCGCTGCTCAAGCTGGGCCAGATCTTCCGCCCGCTGGTGCCGGGCAAGCTCAAGGACAAGCTGCCGCCCAAGCCGGTGGATGCCGGCATGCGCCCCGACCACACGCGCCACGCGCGGCAGATGCTGATCCTCGAAGGCTGCGTACAGCCGGGGCTCTCACCCAATACCAATGCCGCCACGGCGCGGGTGCTCGACCGCCTGGGCATCGGCCTCACGCCGGTCAGCGAAGCCGGCTGCTGCGGCGCCGTCGACTTTCATCTCAACGCCCAGGACGACGGCCGCGCCCGGGCGCGAGCCAACATCGACGCCTGGTGGCCGCATATCGAGGCCGGCTGTGAGGCGATCGTGCAAACGGCCAGCGGCTGCGGCGCCTTCGTCAAGGAGTACGCCGAGATCCTCGAGCACGACCCAGCCTACGCCGAGAAAGCCAAGCGCGTGAGCGAACTGGCCAAGGATCTGGTCGAGGTGCTGCGCGACGAGGATCTGGATGACCTCAAGGTCGACGCGGGCCGCCGGCTGGCATTCCACTGCCCCTGCACCCTGCAGCACGCGCAGAGACTCGGCGGCGCGGTGGAAGGCGTGCTGATCAAGCTCGGCTTCACCCTGACGCCGGTCCAGGACGCCCACTTGTGCTGCGGCTCGGCGGGCACCTACTCGATCACCGAGCCGGAGCTCGCCATGCAGTTGCGCGACAACAAGCTCAACGCCCTGGAGGCCGGCAACCCGGAGACGATCGTGACCGCCAACATCGGCTGCCAGACGCACCTCAACGGCGCGGGGCGCACGCCGGTCAGGCATTGGATAGAGATTGTCGATGAAGCGTTGCCCCCCTCGGCGGGCAACGCTTAAAGAGTATTCAGCAACGCAGCAGATGAGCGCCGGGGACAAGCCAAAGCGAGGGTCTTTTGCCATGGATGGCAAAAGTAGCGCCCAGGGACGGGTTCACAGCGCCCTCGCGTGGCTTTGTCGCCGGGAAGCTCATCACCGACAACATTGCGACTCAAGGAGAGCCCCATGAAGACCAAACCCGTACTCACCCTGACCGACGTCAACGCCATCCTCGATGCCGCTCAGAAAGAAGCGGAAGCCAACGGTTGGGCGGTAACCATCGCCGTGGCCGACGACGGCGGCCACCTGCTCGGCCTGCGCCGCCTGGACGGGGCGGCGCCGATGACGCCGGACGTGGCCACGCAGAAAGCACGCAGTGCCGCCCTTGGCCGCAAGGAGACCCAGGTCTTCGAGGAGATGATCAACGGCGGACGCAATGCCTTCCTCTCCGCGCCGCTCTCGGGCCTGCTCACCGGCGGCGTACCGGTGCTGGTCGATGGCGAGGTTGCGGGCACCGTCGGCGTCTCGGGCGTCAAGCCCGATCAGGACGTACAGATCGCCAAGGCAGGTATCGCCGCCGTTGCTTGAGGTGAAACGTACAAGGCCGGCCGCAATGCGCTGCAACAGCAGTCGCCGCGGCCGGCCTTTATTTACGGCGCCGTTGCGGACGGATCAAACCCTCCTGGAGCGGAGCTGGCGCAGCTCACCATTCAACGCCACGATGATGGAATAGCACATCAACAGCATCACGACGGAAAATGGAATCGCCGTCGCCGTCACCCCGGCCTGAAGTGCTGCAAGCCCGCCGCCAATCAACAGTACGATGGCAATCAAGCCCTCCACCGTGGCCCAGAACATCCGCTGCGGCCGGGGCGCATCGATCTTGCCGCCGGCGGTGATGGTATCGATCACCAGCGAACCGGAATCCGACGAAGTGACGAAGAAGATCAGCGCCAGCACGATACCGAGGGTCGACATCAGCCCCGTCAACGGCAGCTCGTTGAGCATGCCGAACAGCGACAGCTCAGGACTGTAGCTGTCGATCACGTACTCCTTGACCAGGCTGCCGGCGGGGTCGGCGTAGAGCTGGTCCAGTGCAGTAGCACCGAAAACACCCATCCAGATGAAGATGAACAGGCTGGGAATCACCAGCACGCAAGTCACGAACTCCCGCACCGTGCGCCCACGCGATACCCTGGCGATGAACATGCCGACGAACGGCGCCCAGCTGATCCACCAGGCCCAGTAGAAGATCGTCCACGCCTGACGGTAGGCGTCGTCGTCACGACCGAAGGGCGCCGATAGCGGGACGAACTCCTTCACGTAGGTCGCAAGACCCGTCCAGAATCCGCCCAGGGCCACCAGTGTCGGGCCGGCGAACAGCACGAAGAAGAAGAACAGTACGGCCAGGACCATGTTGATTTCGGAAAGCTTCTTTACGCCGCCCTCGAGTCCGCGCCAGACCGACACCAGCGCCACCGCCGTCACCAGCAGGATGATGACGACCTGAGCGGCGGTGCTGACCTCCAATCCGAAGACGAAATTCATCCCCGCATTGGCCTGCTGCGCCCCCAACCCCAGCGACGTAGCAAGGCCGAACAGGGTGGAAAACACCGCCAGGATGTCGATCACATGGCCCCACCAGCCCCATACCCGCTCGCCCAGGATCGGGAAGAAGGCCGAACGAATGGAGAACGGCAACCCCTTGTTGTAGGTAAAGATGGCCAGCGCCAGCGCCATCACCACATAGACTGCCCAGCCATGGATCCCCCAATGCAGGTAGGTGCCGGCAAGACCCAGGGCCGTCGCTTGGGGAATGGCCTCAGGGTTCAGCTCGCCATCGGCTCCGAAAGGGGATGCCACGCCCAGTGGCAGGGAAACGTTGGCATGGTAGACCGGCTCCAGTACGCCGAAGAACAGCAGCCCGATGCCGATACCGGCAGCGAACAGCATCGCAAACCATGAGAGGTAGCCGTAATCCGGTCGTGCGTCGGGCCCACCCAGCCTGACCGAGCCGTAGGGCAGGACGACGAGCGCGACACAGAACAGGATGAAGAAATCCACCACCAGCATGAAATACCAGTCCAGCGTTCCCGTAGCGAAGCCGACGATGGATTGAAAGATGCTTCCCGCCCTCTCCGGAAATAGCAGGGTAAGCAGGATGAAAACCACGGAAGAGAGTGCGGAGACAACGAAGACCCGGTTGTGGATATCGAAACCGATGGGCCCCAGCCGCCCCTCGATATTGTCCTGGCCCACGGTGTAGTCCGTTTGCATGTCGCTCGTTCCCGGGAGCGAAGCCGGATCGTTCGGAGTCCTCATGGGGAGCTCCCTCTGATTGTAATATCAAGAATTAATTAGATTTTTTCTCATTCAGAGTATAACAGACAGGCCGTTCTTACCAATGGCATCCCTCGGCTCACCTAGCGCGGAGCAGTCGCTTCTGTGCGAAGGGCAACGGCCATCTATACTTGACAGCGCCAGACCGCCGCTCGGCTGTTGATAACCGGAGCGCGACGTGGCACCCGACAATAGGCATTCACGGCCAGTCCGGGGAGGAGTCGACGGGGCTGCGCCCAATGGGAGGAACCCGAAATGATCAAGAAGCTATTTGCCGCCTTGGTGCTGATGGCCTTTTCTGCATCCGCCTGGGCGCATATGTGCCCATCACTGATGTCGGACATCGACCAGGCGCTGGAGGACGAGGAAAAGGTTTCCCAGCTCAGCGAGGACGAACTCGCTCAGGTACGCGACCTCCGCGAACAGGGCGAGCAGTACCACAACGACGGCGATCACGACCAGTCCGAAGAAGCCCTGAACGAGGCCAAGGAGATTCTCGGCGTTTAATGCCTATGCCGGGTGTGGGCTCGCTACGCCCGGCATATTTTCTGTCCCGCCCCTTCAGCCTCCTTGCCCCTGTTCCGCGCATTCCAGCACCCACTCCTGCAGTGCTCGCTTCGCCTCGCCGGGAGAATCCGGCCGCGCATCGACCAACCCATAGCCACGCGATGAGCGGAGGCGCAGCTCGTGCAGGCCGACCAGCATCTCCTTCTCCAGCATGTCATCGACCAGCCCATGCCACCCCATTCCGATGCCTTGCCCGGCAATCGCCGCCTGGATCAGCAGGGTGTAATTGTTGAATGTCAGCTCCGACGATTCGAGATGGGCCATACCGCCAAGCTGCTCGAAGTAGCTCGGCCAATCCAGCCAACGCTGCCCTTGCTCGGCGGTCAGCGTCAGTAGCGGTGCTCGGCTGAGCGCCTCGAGATCCGGGATCGGCCCGTACTGCTGAAGGAAACCCGGGCTGCAGACGGGGAAGACGTCTTCACGGAACAACAGCGGAACGCCACTGGCGAGCACGCGCTCGTCGCAGAACACGATCGCTACGTCGACTTCCTGGGCCCGCCAGTCGAGCACGCCCTGGTTGGTGACGATGCGCACGTCGATATGAGGATGACGTTCCCGGAAGCGCGGCAGCCGCGGCATCAGCCAATACGCCGCGAACGAGAAGTCGGTCAGGATGTTCACGTGCGGATGGCGATGCTTGTGCTGTAGCCGCTCGATGGTGCGATCGATGGTCGCGAAGCCCTCCTGCACGCTGACGAACAGCGCATGCCCCGCCTCGGTCAACTTCACGCCACGGTAGATGCGTTCGAACAGCGACAGGCCGAGCTGCTCTTCCAGGGCGCGAACCTGCTGGCTGACGGCCGACTGGGTCGAGCGCAGCTCCCGTGCGGCGGCGGTGAAGCTCAGGTGACGGGCTGCCGCCTCGAATACCCGCAAGCTGTTGGGCGACGCCGACCTAGCTATCCACGACATTAGATCAACTAATGCCTCCCATAAAAATTTAGCGAGTTTACAGGCCTTGAGATTAGCAGAGAGACTGTCGCAAGAACCAGTCACGGTTTGACTCCGGCATGACATTCCAATGCGCAGCGACAAGCAAGAGGCTCCATGACCCGCAAACGACCCAATATCCTGTTTCTGATGGCCGACCAGATGAAGGCATCGGCGCTGCCCTTTTATGGCCACCCGCTGGTCAAGACACCCAACCTGTCGCGCCTGGCCACCGAGGGCGTGGTCTTCGACTCGGCCTACTGCAATAGTCCGCTGTGCGCGCCGTCGCGCTTCACGCTGATGGCCGGCCAGTTGCCCTCGCGTATCGGCGGCTACGACAACGCCGCCGAGTTCGCCGCCGATATTCCGACCTTCGCCCACTACCTGCGCGATGCCGGCTACACCACCGCGCTGTCGGGCAAGATGCACTTCTGCGGCCCGGACCAGTTGCACGGCTTCGAGGAACGCCTGACCACCGACATCTACCCGGCCGACTACGGCTGGTTCGTCGACTGGGAGAACTTCGAGACCCGACCGAGCTACTACCACAACATGTCGTCGGTGATTCAGGCCGGCCCCTGCGTGCGCTCCAACCAGCTCGATTTCGACGACGAAGTCACCTTCCGCGCCAAGCGTTTCCTCTACGACTATGTTCGCAACAACCCGGCGCGCAATGGCGAGCAACGCCCCTTCTGCCTGACCGTGTCGCTGACCCACCCCCACGACCCCTACACCATTCCGCAGGAGTACTGGGACCGCTACGACCACGACGCCATCGACATGCCCCGCGTGCCCTACTCGCGCGAACTGATGGACCCGCACTCCAAGCGCTTGCGTCATGTCTATCAGCACGACGAGGACACCGTCAGCGACGAGCAGATCCGCAACGCGCGGCACGCCTACTACGGGGCGCTCAGCTACGTCGACGACCAGATCGGCGCCGTGCTGAAAACCCTGGAAGAGACCGGCCTCGACGAAGACACCATCATCGTGTTCTCCGGCGACCACGGCGACATGCTCGGCGAGCGTGGCCTCTGGTACAAGATGAGCTGGTTCGAGGACTCGGCCCGCGTCCCGATGATCGTCCACGCCCCCGGTCGCTTCACCCCGGGCCGGGTGCGCGAGTCGGTGTCGACCATGGACCTGCTGCCAACCTTTGCCGAACTCGCCCATGGCGGTATCGCGCCGGAGTACGCCGTGCCCATCGACGGGCGCAGCCTGCTGCCACATCTGACCGGCACAGGCGGCCACGACGAGGTGATCGGCGAGTACCTTGGCGAAGGCGCCATCGCACCGCTGCTGATGATCCGCCGCGGTCGCTACAAGTACGTTCACAGCGCGCCCGACCCCGACCAGCTCTTCGACCTCGAAGCCGACCCGCTGGAACTCGACAATCTGGCGCAGGACCCCGCGCACCTGGACCTGTGCAAGCAGTTCCGCGACGAGGTCGCTCGTCGCTGGGACTACGCGAGGCTGCACGATGAGGTGATCGCCAGCCAGCGGCGCCGCAAGCTGGTCTCTCGTGCGCTCATGAAAGGCAAGGTCACGCCCTGGGATCACCAGCCGACGTTCGATGCCAGCACCCAGTACATGCGCAACACCATCGATCTGGACGATCTCGAGCGGCGCGCGCGCTTCCCGGCGGCCTCCGTCGAATAGCCATGATGACGTCGCCGACCGACATGCACCGGCAACCGGCCAGGCGACTACGCTGGTTGCCGTTTCTCGGCTGGCTGCCGCTGCAGACCTCGCGTTCGCTGCGTGCCGATGCCATTGCCGGGCTGACCGGCGCGGTGTTGGTCGTACCTCAGGGAGTGGCCTACGCGCTGTTGGCCGGGCTACCCCCGGAATATGGCCTCTACACCGCCATCGTCCCGGCCATTCTGGCAGCACTGTTCGGTGCCTCGCGGCAAATGGTCAGTGGGCCGACGGCGGCACTGTCGATCGCCCTGTTCGCCACCCTGCAGCCCTTCGCCGAAGCGGGTAGCGACGAGTTCATCGCATTGGTGCTGACGCTGACTTTCCTCGCCGGCGTCTTCCAGCTCTTGCTGGGCCTGGCACGCCTGGGCGTGCTGGTCGATCTCGTCTCGCATTCGGTGGTGACGGGGTTCACCGCCGGTGCCGCACTGATCATCGCCACCAGCCAACTGCCCTATGCCTTGGGTCTGAGCGCGATCGAGAACAACGGCTTTCTCGCTATCTGGCCACGCTTGCTGGAGCGACTCGGCGACATCCGCCCCGATGCGGTGCTGATCACCGGCTTCACGCTCGTCGCCTGCCTGGCGTTTCGGCGCTGGCTGCCGCGCTGGCCAGGCATGCTGCTGGTACTCATGGCTGCCTCGCTGCTGGCCGCCTGGCTCGACCCCGGGCACGCCGAGATCCCACGCATCGGCGACGTCCCGGCCGGCCTACCACCGCTCTCGATGCCGGATCTCTCGTTCGACACGCTGCGCCTGCTGACGCCCGGCGCCATTGCCCTGGGTCTGCTGGGCCTGGTCGAAGCCACGGCAATTGCCCGGGCGATGGCGGTACGCACGGGCGAACGTCCGAACGGCAATCAGGAATTCATCGGCCAGGGGCTATCCAACATCGGCGGCGCCTTCTTCTCCGCCTACGTCTCGTCGGGGTCGTTCACCCGTTCGGGCCTCAATGCCAGCGCCGGGGCCTGCTCGCCGATGGCGGCGGTTCTATCGGCACTGTTTCTGATTCCGCTCATGCTGCTGGCGGCACCGCTTCTGCATCACGTGCCGCTGCCGGCCATGGCGGGCCTGCTACTGCTGGTCGCCGCCCGGCTGATCGACTGGCACAGCATTCGCGAGGCACTCAGCACCAGCCGCTCGGAAATGGCCGTCTTGCTGATCACCTTCTTCAGCACTCTGCTATTGGCATTGGAATTCGCCATCTACTTCGGCGTGCTGGCCTCGTTGGCCCTCTACCTGCGCCGCACCACCCGCCCGCCGGTGGTGGAAGGCACGCTGTCCCATGCTCCCCAAACGATCCAGCAGGCCGTGGAGGAGCCGGGCTGCAACGTCGTCAGGATCGACGGATCGCTGTTCTTCGGTGCCTGCGAGTCGGTCGCACGACGGCTCGAGCGCTGCGACCGTCCGAACCTGGTGATCCTGGCGGCTGGCATCAACTTCATCGACCTGAGCGGTATCCACCTCCTCCAGCGCCAGGCACGCCTTTGTCATGCCAGGGGCGGGAAGCTGTACCTGGCCTGGACCAAACCCGACGTCATGGCCCTCTTGCAACGGGCCGGCCTCGTCGATAACGACCGCCACCATGACAAGTTAATAGCAATAACAATATGAGAGGAAACCCCATGACACACAGACGATTCGAACATGAGAAAAATGCTGCGGTTATTCCATGACTCCAGATTGTAGGCTTATGACAAAACCCTAAATGCCCTACATCTTATAATAAGGAGTATTTCCCATGACTATCTCAAGCGACCCAGTGTCGCCCCCCATGACTAGCGACATGCAAACGGATTACATCGTCGGCCAAGACAATCTCAAAGGACAGTTGGGACCCATCGGCTTCGATATCCACAATCGGGTCTTTATCGTCTCGGCGCTCGCTTCCGTCGTCTTCATCGTACTCACGCTGTTGTTTCCGGAGAGGGCGGGGAGCCTTTTCCAGTCCATTGTCAGCTTTTCAACTGGGACGCTGGACTGGTATTTCATGGGCGTGGTGGATTTCTTCATTCTGTTCTGCTTGGCGCTCGTCGTCCTGCCCTATGGGTCGGTCAGGCTGGGAGGGCCCGATGCCCGACCGGAGCACAGTTACCTGTCCTGGTTTGCGATGCTGTTCACCGCCGGCATCGGTATCGGACTGCTGTTCTTCAGTGTGCTGGAGCCGGTCTATCATGCCAACGTCTCCTTGCCCTTGGGCATTCCTTCCCCGTTCGGGGCCGATGGTGAACTGAACCCGGAGGCCATTCCTGCAGCCAGCGCTCTGGGGCTTGCCGGCACCTTTCTCCATTGGGGCATCCATGGTTGGGCCGTCTATGTGGTCATGGCATTGGCACTGGCCATTTTTTCCTACAACAAGGGCCTGCCCTTCTCCATTCGCTCGGCCTTCTTCCCGATCCTGGGCGAGCGCGTGTGGGGCTGGTGGGGTCATGCCATCGACATCCTGGCAGTGTTCTCCACCCTGTTTGGCCTGGCCACGGCGCTCGGACTCGGCGCAAAGCAGGCCAATGCCGGGATGAATTTCGTCTTTGGCATAGAGATCAGCACCACCTTCCAGGTCATCGTTATCCTTTTGGTGACGGCCGTGGCACTGGTGTCGGTCTGGCGCGGGCTCGAGGGCGGCGTGAAGAAACTCTCAGAGATCAATATGATCCTGGCCGTGCTGTTCTTCTTCTTCGTGCTGTTCGCCGGCCCGACATTGGTGGGCCTGAACGGGTTCTGGTCAGGGCTTTCCACCTATGTAACGGAGTTCGTCCCGCTGTCGGCCCCCTTCGGTCGTGACGATGATTCCTATCGTCAAGCCTGGTCGGTCTTCTACTGGGCCTGGTGGGTCAGCTGGGCGCCGTTCGTCGGCATGTTCATCGCCCGGGTGTCGCGTGGCCGCACAATTCGCGAGTTCGTGATCTGTGTACTGGTGATTCCCAGCCTGTTCATCTTCATCTGGATGGGTGTCTTCGGTGGCATCGCGCTCGATCAGCTCTATGCCGATCCCGCGGGCAGCCTGGTCAAGGATTACGTGATCGACAATTACAGCCCCGAGCTGTCGCTGTTCGGCATGTTGAACGAGCTGCCATTGACGGGACTGATGTCGACCCTCGGTATCGTGCTGGCGCTGATCTTCTTCGTCACCTCGTCGGATTCCGGCTCCCTGGTCATCGATACCATCACCGCCGGCGGCAAGATCGACGCACCCAGGCCCCAGCGTATGTTCTGGGCCACGGTGGAAGGCTTGATTGCCATCGTGCTGCTGCTCGGCGGCGGCCTGTCGGCGCTTCAGGCCGGGGTGACGGCGACGGCAATCCCGTTCTCCATCGTGATGCTGTTGATGTGCTACTCCATCATCAGGGCGCTGAATGGCGAGCTGCGCCAATTGCGCCAGCCGCACCGTAAAGCCGCCTGAAGGCGCTGAATGCGTCATTGCAACGGCTCGCTCCCCCGGAGCCCGACAACGGGCCCCGGGGGAGAGTGGTCCAAACCGTTCGGATAGCCCAAACTGTCAGCATGAGTAGACGGCTCATCGAGAGCCGAAGGAGTCGACATCATGGCAGGTGGCTGGTCGCGAGACGGAGCGGTACAAGAGCAGATCGACAGCACTGTCGAGGACGCCCTGCAGCGAGCGCGCAGCGAACTGCCCCGGGGCGAGAGCCTGACCCACTGCGAGGAGTGTGGCGAGCCGATTCCCCAGGCGCGCCGCGAGGCCATGCCCGGCGTACGCCTGTGCATCGCCTGCCAGAGCGAGCGCGACAAGCAGCGCACCTCCCACAGCGGTTACAACCGGCGTGGCAGCAAGGACAGCCAGTTGCGCTGAGCGTCCTGCCTGGATTTATTAGCCTCCTTAGCATTTTCACCTGTGTGATAGCTCGATATCATGTGGCCTTTCGCGAGCCCCGATGCAGCGGGGCCATATCCGTTCGAGAGGCCTCCATGCCGCTGCTCTATTTCCTGGCCCCACTCGGTGCGGTACTGATCTGGTCGGGCAACATGACCATCAATCAGCTCACCGTGGGCGCCATCGCGCCCAGCAGCATCGCCTTCCTTCGCTGGGTACTGGCGTTGGCGGTGCTCACGCCATTCCTGCTGCCAGCCGCCTGGCGCCACCGCGAAGCGCTGCGCCGCGAGTGGCCCAAGCTGGCCGTACTGGGGCTGCTCGGCATGGGGCTGTGGCAAGGGCTTGCCTATGTTGCCGCCGAGACCACCACGGCCACCAACATGGGCATCCTTGCCGCCATGGTGCCATTGTTGACGGTATTGCTCAGCGCCTTGATCCTGCGCGAGGCGCCCAGCCTCGGCGGTACCCTAGGCGGACTGCTTGCGCTGTTCGGCGTGCTGGTACTGCTGGGGCGGGGCGACCCGCTCGCATTGCTTGACCTTGAAGTGGCGCTGGGCGATTTGCTGATGGTGGTCGCCGCCACCTGCTACGCGCTCTACGGCGTGATGCTCAAGCGCTGGCCCCTGGGCCTGCCGCCCTGGGTGGTACTCTACGCCCAGGTGGTATTCGCCGTGCTGTTCCTGCTGCCGCCCTACCTGATGGGGCCGATGACCCCGGTCGACGGCCAGAACGTATGGCTGATCCTGTATGCCGGCATTCCCGCCTCGATCATTACGACCTTTCTGTGGATGCGCGCCATCCGCCAGATCGGCGCCAGCCAGGCCAGCATCTTCATCAATTTGATGCCGCTGTTCAGCGCCCTGATCGCCATGGCCTTCCTTGGTGAACGCATCGCGGCGTTCCACCTGGTGGGCGGCGCGCTGGTCCTGGCTGGAGTCGTCATGGCCCAGACCTTGACTCAGCCCTTGGTGCGCAGAGCCACCCGCAACATATGACTGTCGATACCACCTCGCTCAATCGGGAAAGAAACTTCTTCCCCACCAGCCAGACACTGTGGCTGTTCGGCTATGGCTCTCTGATCTGGAAGGCGGAGTTTCCCTTCCACGAACGCCGCCCCGCCCATATCGAGGGCTGGGCCAGGCGTTTCTGGCAGGGATCGCACGACCACCGCGGCACGCCACAGGCACCGGGCCGCGTGGCCACTCTGATCGAGTCGCCCAATTCGATCTGCCAGGGCATGGCCTACCGTATCGACGCCGACACCCTGGGCCCGCTGGATTGTCGTGAAAAGAATGGCTACCTGCGCGAACGGGTGATCCTGCACTTCCACGACGGCAGCCACGCTGAAGGGTTGATCTATCTCGCGACAGAAGACAACGCCGCCTTCCTCGGTGACGCCCCGCTCGAGGCCATGGCCCGGCAGATCGCCACCGCCCATGGCCCCAGCGGAGCCAATCGCGACTACTTGCTTCACCTTGCTGAAGCGCTGGAGAACCTCGGCGCACAGGATGAGCACGTGTCCGCCCTGGCGGCGCAGGTAAGAAGCATAAAAGAGACATGAAAAAGTAAAGTTAGGCCTCTGCCGGCCGATACCCCTTCCAGAGCACCAAACCAAAAAAGGTGCCAGTTACGTAAGGGGCCGACTGTGAAAGAGACCTTGCTGCAAGCCGTTGAGTCGGACCTGAAGAGGTCTTGGTATCGTCTGCGCTTCAGCTCCGCCGTGGAGGCACGCTTCGAGGCCGATACCTCCGCTCGGCGCACTCGTCACCTGCTGATCGCCGGCATCGTGGCGCTGGTCATCTACGACCTCTACATTTTCAATGACTACGTCATTCGTCCGGAGTCCATGCAGACCGCTGCCTGGATCCGCTTCGGCCTGATGACTCCTGCAGGTATCGCCGCTCTCTTTTGGGTGCGCCGCGGCCTGGCACCGGCTATGCGGGAGGCGGCAATGTCCGCCACCCTGGTCTTGGGGATGCTGTGTTCCAGCCTGATCTTCTTCCTGTCCGATTCCCTTTATTCGTTTCTCGATACCTTCTCGTTCGGCCTGATACTGGTGGTGGGCAATATCCTCTTTTCACTGCGCTTCAGCTTCGCTCTCGTCTCTTCGCTACTCTGCGGAATCATCATGACGGCTTTCGTGGTGCCCTACGACTACACAGACAATGCCGTAAAAATCAATACATTGGTTGTCTTTGCCTCGAGCGCCGTCTTCACGCTGGTAGCCAACTTTCGCCTGGAAGCCAGCGAGCGCCAAGCCTACCTGCTGCTGCTACGCGAGCAGCTCAGGGCCAACGCCGCGCTTCATGACAACCAGGCCCTGACCAAGATTTCCATTACCGACCCATTGACCGGCGTCGCCAACCGGCGCCATTTCGATACCATGCTGGAACAGCGATGGGACGAGGCGCTCGCCGAGAACACCGTGCTTGGCATGCTGGTCATCGATATCGACCACTTCAAGGATTACAACGACCATTTCGGTCACCTGCAGGGAGACGCCTGCCTGCGCCAGGTCGCCCAGGAGATGCAGAACCATATCCGCCAAGAGGTCGATCTGGTCGTGCGCTTTGGTGGCGAGGAATTCGTCGTGCTGCTGCCGAATGCCTCGGCTTCCTCGACGATGCGCGCCGCCCAGCGCATCCGGCAGGGCATCGAGGCACTCGCCATTCCCCAGGCAGGCCCGGGAGTGATCACCGTAAGCATCGGAGCGGCCGCTCTGCGACCTCACCAATCAATGGAACCCGCCACGCTGCTCTCGATCGCCGACGCGGCGCTCTTCGAGGCCAAGCGTGCGGGGCGAAACCGCAGCGTGCTGGCGCCGCTGCAGGATGGACCGCTCACCGTCTAGACGCACGAAGCTAGAGCCGGGCTGCTCCAGCCTGCGATGAAAATACGGCTCTTGAGGGATGCGCTACAGCACGTACATGCGCAACGGCATCCAGATACCCATACCGATCATGATCAGGTTCTCGGTCAGCGAGACGAAACCCAGCGGCACCTTGCTGTCCCCGCCGACGCAGGCGCACTTGAGCTCGCGCTTGTCGATATAAACTGCCTTGAACACCGAGACGGCACCCACCGTACCGATGAACAGCGCCACCGGCGCGGCCAGCCAGACCAGCGCCCCGGCCAGCATCAGGATGCCCGCCAGCGTCTCGGCGTAGGGATAGACGTAGCCATAGCGCACCTGACGCTGAGCCAGCAGATCGTAATTGAGGAACATCGTGCTGAAGCTCTCCACGTCCTTGAGCTTCTGCAGCCCCAGCAGGGCCATGGCGATGGCCACGAAATACTCCGGCATCCTCGCGCTGATCAACGAGCCGGTCGCAGTCCAGCTCACGGCGAACCCCATCAGCAGAGCCGTGGCGAACAGCGCGATCACCGGCTGGTAGGTGGTCTCGTCCTCACCCGGCGAATCCAACCCGAAATACTCGCGCAGCTCGTCGTAACCACCGATGCGCCGGCCATCGATGAAGGCCTGGGGCGTGGTATCCACCTCATGCTTTTCCTTGAAATCCTCCGTCTCCTCCCGCGTGGTCAGGTGGTGATCCTCGACATCGAAGCCCTTGCGCTCCAACAGGTCCTTGCTCTTCAGGCCGAAGGGGCACAGATGCTCCTCCATGACCATGCGGTAGAGCTGGGCCTGCTTGCCCTTCCCCGTCGTCTGTCCTTGAGCCATGACATCTCTCCTCGGGTCGTGCATCCACCCCAAGGGTAGTCAATAGAGTGGGTTAGCGAACACTGCCAACGCAAAGGTACTTGTGCCCGATGTCATCGATATTCCGAGCCCTATGGCCGGGTTGACGAAACGAGCAACGAACGCGCGGCGATGGCCATGTCTGATTATTGCTAGCTAGCCTGGCGCTGGATCAGTAGCCACGCGTTAGGTCGACGGTACCGATCATCTCCTGCCCTGCGCGGTGTCGGGCGATGTTATCCAGCACCCTCTCGATCGCACTCTCGGGCTGGGTCATGCTGGCCACATGAGGTGTCATCAGTACGCGCGGGTGGTGCCAGAGGGGATGGTCCGCAGGCGGCGGCTCGGGGTCGAACACGTCCAGTACTGCCGCCGACAGCTGCCCGCTGTCCAGCGCCGCCAGCAGATCTGACGCGACCAGGTGCGGGCCGCGGCCGACATTGATCAGTGAAGCACCGCGTGGCAGCTGCGCGAACAACTTGGCATTTAGAATGCCGCGGGTCTCGGCGGTCAGCGGCAGCAGGCAGACCAGCACTTGGCTACTGGCCAGGAAGCTCGCCAGCTCGTCGTCACCGGCAAAACATGCCACGCCTTCGAGCTGGCGACGTGTGCGGCCCCATCCCTGGCAGGCAAAACCCAGGCCGGTCAGGTGCTGCGCTACGGCGCTCCCCAACTGCCCCAGGCCGAGGATGCCCACGCGGCACTGCGAGGCGGGGCGCACACGCAAGGCCCGCCAGGTCGCTTCTCGCTGTTGGCCGATGTAGTCGATCAGATTGCGGTGCAGCGCCAGCACCGCCATGGCCACGTATTCCTGCATGGTGGTGACGATGCCCGGCTCCCGCATGCGCACCAGCGGCACATGGTCGGGAATGCTGCCCAGATCGAACTGATCGACGCCGGCACCGAGCGAGAAAATGACTTCGAGGTTGGGGAAACGAGCCAGATCTTCCATCGGTGCCCAGGTACCGAGATAGCGCACCTCTTCGGCACTGCCGATATCCGGCCACAAGCGAAAATCGATATCCGGGGCACGCTGCGCAAACAGGCGCTGCCACTCCCGACCGCGTTCGGGGTCGGCGTTGTAGACGAAGCTCATGGCGACTTCTCCGGTGTCAGGCCGACGAGCGCTTACGCGCCATGACCATCAACATCACCAGCGCGAATGATGTGGCAGTCAGCAGCGTGCTGATGGCGGCAATGGTCGGGTCTATCTCGTCACGCAGCGCGGTGAACATGCGCACCGTCAGGGTCTGGTTCTGACCGCCGGAGATGAACAACGCCACCATGGTTTCATCCAGCGCCTGGATGAAGGCGAAGATCGCCCCGGTCACCACGCTGGGCATGATCTGCGGCAGGGTGACGACCATGAAACTGCGGAAGCGATTCATGCCCAGACTTCTCGCCACCATTTCTTGCGTTTGATCGAAGCCATGCAGCCCTGCAGTAACCGCCGTGATCACGTAGGGCAGCGCCAGCATCACATCGGCCATGATCAGGCCGGGAATGGTGTACAGCATCCCCGACAGGGCATAGATGAAGAATACGCCAGTGGCGACGATGATGATCGGCACGATCAGCGGTAGCAGCAGCACAACCTTCAGATAGCGCATCATCCGGTGCGTCGAGCAATTGATGGCATAGGCCGCCGCCACACCGATCGGCGTGGCGATCAGGGCCGTGGAAAACGCCACGATCAGGCTGGTCTTGGCAGCCGCCATCCAGCCAGGATTGCCGAAGAAGGCCTCGTACCAGCGAAACGAGTAGCTGGAAGGCGGAAAGGAGAGGAAGCGGCTATCCGAGAACGACATGGGCAGCACGATGAGTACCGGCAGGATCAGGAATACCAGCACCAATGCCACGTAGCCAATGAAGACGATCCGACCCAAGGATAATTTATTCATTTCTCACCGAGTATTTTCTCAAGGGGGACCAGGCGGCTGACCACATAGAAGATGATCAGTACACAGATCAGCAGAACGACGCTGACGGCACTGGCGGCGCCCCAGTCGCTATAGAGCTGGATGTTCCGGCTGACCAGCATCGAGGCCATGACTGTGCGACCCCCTCCCACCAGCTCCGGTGTGATGTAGAAACCGAGGCACAGCACGAAGACAAGCGTCATGCCGGCCAGTACGCCGCTCAGCGACAAGGGGAAGAAAACCCGCATGAAGACATGCAGCGGGCTTCCACCAAGGCTGGCACCCGCCTGCACGAGGTCCTGGGGAATCTTCTGCATGGTGGCGTAAAGCGGCAGGACCATGAACGGCAGCAGAATGTGCACGGTGGCGATAATGGTGCCGAGCTCGTTATGCATCAGCGCCAGCGGAGAATCCGTGATGCCGCTGGCCATCAGGGTCTGATTGACCACGCCCGAACGCTGCAGCAGGATCAGCCAGGCATAGGCCCTGACCAGCACACTGGTCCAGAACGGCAGGATGACGAGAGCCAGAACCAGCATTGCCCAGCGTTGCGGCAATCTCGAAGCGGCATAGGCAATCGGATACCCCATCAGCAATGCCAGCAGGGTTACGATGACACTGATACGAAACGTAAGAAGGAAAGTGTTCCAGTAAATGCCTTCGGTGAAGATCCGCCGATAGTGCTCCAGGCTGAGCCCTCCATCGGCATAGAAGGACTGGACGATCAACCAGCTCAAGGGCACGACGAGCAATGCAAAGACCACCAGCATGGCCGGCGTCATCAAGAGCATCATCAGTGTATGCTCACGGCGCCGATGGCGTAGCGATGGATCGATACCGCTTGCGGCAACGTAGCGGTCATGAATCGCGGTGGCTTTCAAGGCGCTTCTCCTGACGTGAAATCGGAGACGACACAACCGATGCCACACACGCCGGGTGTGCGGCATCGGCGCTCTCATTGCTGCATGAACTCGAGCCAGCGGCGCTCGGCCAGCTCGCCTTCCGAAGAGGACCACCACTCGTAGGACATCAGCACCTGGCGCTCGGCGTTCTCCGGGTAGCTCGGCAGTTCCCTGGCGCGCTCTTCAGGGATCTTGCCGGTGTCGAAAGCGGCCGGATTGCCCGGGCCATAGTCGATGTGAAGCGGTAGGTTGGCCTGGTATTGCGGATCGATGGCCGCGTTGACGAACTCGAGCGCAGTATCGAGGTTGGGCGCGCCCTTGATGATGCAGAGGTGCGTATTCTGGAGGATGCCGTCGTTATAGGTGAAATCGGCTTTCGCTCCCTCACCCATGATGGCGCTGACGCGTCCGTTCCACATCATCAGCATGTCGACTTCGCCATCGTAGAGCAGTTGGGCAGACTGGCCACCCGACGTCCACCAGGTGGCGATGTGCGGCTTCAACTCCTCCAGTTTCTCGAAGGCGCGATCGACGTCCAGCGGATACAGCTCTTCCGGCGCCACCCCATCGGCCAGGAGTGCCGCTTCCAGCGTTCCCAGGGGATGGTTGCGCAAGGCGCGGGTGCCGGGAAACTCCTCGACGTTCCAGAAGTCCTCCCAACTCTGCGGCGGGTTACCGTCGAAGGCGTCAGGGTTGTAAGCCAGCACACTGGAGTAGAACTCATAGGCGACGGAGTAAGGCGTCTTGTACTCCTCCGGCATCGACTCCGCATTGGGGATCCGGCTGTAATCGAGCGTTTCGATCAGATCCTGGTTGCCTCCGCGTACGCAGTTCAGTGGCGGGGTGTCGACCACATCCCACACGGCCTGGCCGGTAGTTCCCTGGGTGCGGATCATCGGCCAGGCATCCGGGGCGCTCTCCTGGTGAATGGTGATACCCAACGCCTCGGCGACGGGGTCCAGGATGGCCACCGTCTGGGCTTCCTGGTAGGCGCCCCCCTGAGAAACGAAAGTGATCTGCCCCGCGGCCATGGCATGGGAAGCTCCCATCGCTCCTGCCAAGGCCACGCTGGTTACCAAAGTCTTCAAGCAATGCGTCTGTTTCATCTTGTTGTCTCCGCTGCTGATGACATTTGCGATCCGTGTGCGCTTAGCGCCCGATCGCATCGAGGAACTGATACCAACCCGCTACCAGTCGAACCGCCACTTCACGTAAGGGATAGAGCGGTACGGCCTTGAGGCGTCCCGCCTCCAAGAGAGCCACGTCCGGCGACTCGCCAATGGCGAAATCCGCCGCCAATCGACCGAGCAGGGTGGACATCGCCACGCCTGCGCCGTTGTAGCCGGCGGCATAGCTCAGTCGTTCGTCGAAACGCCCCACATGGGGTAGTGCATCCATCGTCATGCCGACGTGCCCCGACCAGCGATGCGTAATCGCGACTCCCGCCAGATCGGGAAACATCGAGACCATCGCTCGCTGCAGGGCATCGAAAGCCGCCTTGGAATCACGCTTGCCGAAGGCACCGCGCCCTCCGAACACGAAGCGACCGTCTACCTTGCGGAACCAGCGCATCATGCGGCGCGTCTCTCCATAGCTCCTGGCATTGATCAACAGCCGCTCCTGCAATGCCGTCGGCAGCGCCTCGGTGGCAATGATCGAGCTGCGAAACGGCACCAGTCGCGACTTGACCATGGCACTGGCCGGGGTAAGGTCGGAGTAGGCGTTGGTTGCCATGATGGCCTGGCGCGCCCGTATCTCGCCCTGGGTGGTAACGACCCGAACCCCGTCAGCGTCGCGATGGATGCCGGTTACCGGCGTGCGCTCGAAGATGATGGCACCATGGCGTCTCGTCAGGCCCTCGGCCAGGCCGCACACGTAGTTCAAGGGGTGCAAGGTGCCGACACCACGACTCAGGACACCGCCGAAGAACGCACGGGACCCCGTCTCCTCCGCCACCTCGCCAGCCGACAGGCTGCGCAGCGAGTCATCGCCCAGTTCGCGGCGCATCCACTCCGCCTCCTCGGCGATGTAGCCAAACGCCCGCTCGGTATGGGCACAACGCAGGTTGCCGCAGCGAGTGAAGCGAGCGCCTGACAGGCCATATTCCTCGACCAGGGCTTCCACCTCGTCCACCGATTGAAGAGCGAGGCGATGCATGCGCCGCGCCACCTCCATGCCATGGCCCTGGGCAATGGTGGGAAACGCCAGGCGGAACTTGGCCGAAACCACGCCACCATTGCGACCACTGGCCCCCCAGCCGATCGGCTTGGCATCCAACACCAGGGGAGCGACGCCGCGTTGTGCCAGGCGATGGGCCGCTGCCAGGCCGGTATAGCCCGCGCCGATGATGACGACATCGGCCTGTGCATCACCCCGCAGGCATGGCAGGTCGGACTTTCTGTCCGCCGTGTCGCGCCATAGCGAGGCAATGCCGGCGTCCGGCCGCGGCCCACTCATGTCACACCCCCTCCACCGCGTCGGCCAGTTCCTTGAGCGTGGCGAAGTGGAAGTCCGGCTTGGTCACCTGCTTGGGCTCGGGCGTGCCGCCGAAACCCTGCTGACCCTGGCGCCGC